>NC_014034.1:2892500-3236250 GCF_000021865.1 Rhodobacter capsulatus SB 1003 | reverse complement strand
CGCGGCGGTGTCGCCGCGCAAAAGCGCCACCTCGCCCAGCCCGGTCAGGCTTTCCGCCCAGCGGTAATCGGCGTGATCGCGACGGCCCAGGGCCAGCGCCGCCGCAAAGGCTTGCTCGGCCCGGTCAAGCCCCGCGCCCCCGGGCAAAGCCAGCGCCGTCAGGCCCAGATTGTGCTGCAGCCGTGCCCGCTCGGCGCGCGCGTCGAGCCCGGCCAGAACCGCATCGGCCTGTTCGAATTCCGCGATCGCGGTCGCCAGCGGCGTCGCATCGCCCGTCACCTCGGCCAGATGCCGCCGGGCCAGTGCCCGCGTCGCCCGCGCCGAGGCCCATTCGGCCGGGTGCTCGTCCTGTTTCAGCAGCTCGAGCACGGCGTCCAAGTCGGCCAGCGCGGTTTCGATCAGCGCGGCCTCGGCCGTCATCCGGCCCAGAGCCGCGCGAACATTCGCCCGCGCCGCCGTGCTGTTGGCCCATTCCAGCGGCGAGCCTTGCGCATTGAACACCTCCAGCACCGCCGAATAGGCCTTGATCGCCTTTTTCAGCATCGCACCGTCGCGGTGGCGCAGGCCGATCAGCTCCTGGATGCCGCCCAGATTGTGCTGCGAAAAGGCCCAGTTTTCCGGCTGTTTCGTGCGGGCCACGGCCTTGGCGGCGGCGGCGAACAGCTCGGCCGCAAGGTCCAGATGCTTGCGACCGGGGCGGAACTGGCCGATGATCTGATGGCAATTGCCAAGGCTTGTTTGCGCTTGCCCCAGCTCGCCGCCCTTGGCGCGCTTGTAAAGCGCCTTGGCCAGTTCCAGCGCCACAAGCATGTCAAAGGGATCGCCCGCCTTTTCCCCGGCCTCCAGCTTTTCATAAAGCAGATCGACCGAGGCCCGGAACACGCCCCCCGCGGGGGCGGCGGCCTTGAGCCGTTCGATCTGCCGCGCCGCCGCCCGTTCGGGGGCGTTGCAGATCCGGTCCTGGCGGAAGGCGGCCGAGAGCAGGGGCTCCTCGGTCGCGCCGTCCAGAAGCACGGCGGCCCCGGCGCGGTCGCCCGCGGCGTTCAGGGCCGCCACCTGTTTCAGGGTCTCGTTTTCACCCGCCAGCGCCGCGGTTTCCGCCGCCGCCGCCAAGGCCGCGCGCAGCCCGTTCAGCGCCAGTTCCGGGTCGGGAAAGCGCCCGGAGGCGAAATCCTGCGCCAGCGCCTGCACAAGCGGCAGGGGCGCCTCTGTTGCGTCCAGACGGCGGATCAGATCGGCGGTGACAGGGTCTTCGGCGGGCATGGCATCCTCGGTCTTGGGGCGGGATTGATCCCGCCGCCCCGCTCTAGCCGAAGTTGCCGCAGAGCGAAACGCCCCGCGGCTGGGTGATAATCGCGCAGGCTTACCAATGCCCGGTGTTGGGCATCGAAGCCCAGGGCTCGGCGGGCGGTAGGGCCTCGCCGATCTGCAACAGCTCCACCGAGGCATTGTCGGGGCTGCGGATGAAAGCCATCCGGCCATCGCGCGGCGGGCGGTTGATCGTCACGCCATTGGCCTGCAGATGCGCGCAGATGTCGTAGATGTTTTCCACCCCATAGGCGAGATGGCCGAAATGGCGGCTGTCGGACGGCAGGGCCGGGTCGCCGTCCCAGTTCCAGGTCAGCTCGACCGGGGCGTCTTCCTGCCCCGGCGCGGCCATGAAGACCAGCGTGAAGCGGCCCTGCTCATTCTCGATCCGGCGGGTTTCGCGCAGGCCCAGAAGCGCAAAGAAATCCATCGTGCGCTGCAGGTCCAGCACGCGCAGCATGGTGTGAAGATAGCGTATCTGCATGGGAGGTCTCCGTTTCCGGCGCGAACGATAGCGCAACCACGGGCGGGGACAAGCTCAGAACGTCGAGCGCCAGCCCACCGCCACCGACAGCTCGGTCCGGCTGAAGCGCGACACATTGCTGTCCACCTTCACCGCCTGCAGCTTCAGTTCCGGCGCAAAGGCGGCGATGCCCAGCTTCGGCACCGTCATGCCCAGCTCGGCAAAGACCGAGTCATCCTGCCGCCCGCCTTCGGGGTGCATCGTCGCCACCATGTAATCGGGATAGACCGTGGTCGAGACCCCGGCGGCCAGGCTGAGCGCCACCGGGCCCAGCTGCGCCTTGGGCTGAAAGCTGGCACTGCCCGAAAGCGACCAGAGCCGCGCCTGCGACGCCGGGCTGAGCAGGGTGCTGGCCGAAACGCCAAGGCCCCAGGTGCCCTTGGCCGCCGCCCCGCGCAGGCCGAAATCCAGCTGCTGGCGCCGGTCGATCCGGGCGCGCGCGACCCAGTCGCGGCGCTCATGCGCGGCGCCGAAAGTCAGCTGCAGCCGGTCGTTCAGCCGCTTGCTGCCCGAAAGCTCGAGCCCCTGCCAGTCATAGGCGGGCTGACCGCCCTGCCACAGCCGCCCGGCCTCGATCTGCGCCATGCCGAAAAGCCCCGGGCCGAAGCTGCGGCTGTGCTGCAGATGGGTCGAGAGCGAGGCGGTCGAATAATCCGCATTGCGGATCTCGACCGGGGCGGGGGGGGTGGTGCCCCACCAGAAAGGCGGGGTCGTGGTCGGGCGGCCGTAGAAATCGACCAGCCGGACATAGCCGTTCAGGCCCAGCCGGGTCTGCGACCGCGCCCCTTCGGCGATCCGCAGGCTGGCCGAGGCATCGGCGGTGCCGACCACCCCGGCAAGCGCCATCGCCTCGTCGCTGAGCACGCCGACCGCATCGAAACCGTCGATCACGTTGGTGCGGTCGTCGGCGCCACCGTTGACGTTGTTCGAGGGGCGCAGACCCAGTTTCAGGCTGAAGGCCAGCGGATTGAGCGCCACGAGGCGGCGATAGTCCTGCACGCCGACGGCGCGGGCCCGGGCATCGGGGGCATATTGCACCGTCTGCCGGGCCCAGAAGGCGGCGGCGCCGAAGCGGCGCTCGGCCATTGCCGCCTGTCCGGCGACCCGGGCGGCCTCGTAATGCTGGCGCGGCGATTGCGCGGCGAAAAAGCTGCGCCGCGCCGCCTTGCGGGCGGTGGCGGTATTGCCTTCGGCCAGCGAGAGCCGCGCGAAGATATAATGGCCAAGCGGGTCCTTTGGATCCCGGCGCAGAAGCTCGGTGGCCAGCGCCGCCGCCTCGGGGCCTTGCCGCCCGGCCAGCGCCTGCACC
This sequence comes from Rhodobacter capsulatus SB 1003, assembly GCF_000021865.1. Classification (NCBI taxonomy): domain Bacteria; kingdom Pseudomonadati; phylum Pseudomonadota; class Alphaproteobacteria; order Rhodobacterales; genus Rhodobacter; species Rhodobacter capsulatus. The sequence goes on along the minus strand of NC_014034.1, from coordinate 3,233,110 downwards.
GCCGCGGCGCCGATCTGTTCCGCGCTTGCCGCGGAAAGCGGCACGCGGCGCGGGGGCTCGGCCGCGGCCGGAAGCGCGAGGCCAAGCGCCAGCATCAGCCCCGCGGCGACGCGGCGCCCCGTTTCAGGGGGCCACATTGTCGCAGATCGGCAGGGTGTTGTTCGGACCGCATTGCGTCAGCACGAAGACGCCATGTTCCTGTTCGCCGGTCCAGTTCCTCTCGAACTCGGTCAGATGCACGAGCCCCGCCACCGAATTCGCATCGGTGCCGCCGAAGATGCCGCCATAGCTGCCGATCGTGGTCAGGTCGCTGTATTCGGCGCTGCCGGTGAAGGTGCCGTCCTCGGCAATCGTGCCCGGAACCAGGATCACATCGGCCAGCGCGTAATTCGTATCGACCAGCACCCGGTTCGAAATCGCGCCGTTCACCGTATTGTCGTTGAAGTTCGCGTTCAGGAAGATATCCCCGGTGATCCGGCCCGGCTGCGCCGGAACGTTGATCGGATCGACCGTGCCGCTGATCGGCAGCGCCACATCATCCGGCCCGCCGTCGCGCGGGGCATCGACGTTCGTCACCGCGGCATAGCTGCCCGCATAGGAGACCTGCCCCCGCCCCGGGCCGGTGCCGATCTCGGGCCGGTCGAAGCCGCCCGCGCGGTCATAGCTGCCGCCGGCGAAATAGCGGTTGAACTGCCCGCCGTCGCCCACCGTCACCGCCTGCACCGATCCGTCATCCGAAATCGCCCCCAGCGCGACAAAGAGCCGGTCGAGCGAATCCTCCTGCATGCGGTAGGCGGTATAGCCGGGCACATCCAGCCGGGCATCGCGGTCATAAGTCACCTCGGCCGGGGTGGAATCGAGCAGGTCGATGGTCACCTTCATCGTCGTGCCGTCATAGCGGACCGCCTTCAGGTTGTTGCTCAAAGCCGCCGGGATCGCCGTCGTCTCGCCGCCACCGCCGCCATCCCCATCGTCATCCTTGGGGGTGACGATCGCGGCGCCACTGCAGGCGGCAACCGCCAAAAGGGCCGCAAGCGGCCAAACCCGTCTGATCATTATTTCGTCTTTCGTTGACTGCTCGTTGGCCCAAAGTTGACGAAAAATCGCAAAAAAGTCAATTTCCAACGGCCTCGCGGCCTGCGCCTTGGCCAAACGTGCCCCGGCTGCGACAGTGCTGTCGGACGCGCCACCGTATCTCGCGGTTTCGGCGGCTGTCTTTGCCAGATATAGTCGCGGCGATTCTAACCCGGAGACCCCCATGTCGCTTACCCCAGACCAGCTTGCCGAGATCGCCGCCCAGCGGGCCAGCCGCCAGACCACGCTGCGCGCCACCTCGGCGGGGATGGAGGCGCGGCTTTACCAGGCCCATCCGGTGCTCGACCACGGGCTGATCCGGGTCATCGACTACATGGGCGACGATGCCGCGATCTGTCAGGCGGCGCGGGTCAGCTATGGCCGCGGCACCAAGGCGGTCTCGGATGACCGCGGCCTGATCCGCTATCTGATGCGGCACTGGCACTCGACCCCGTTCGAGATGTGCGAGGTGAAATTCCACGTCAAGCTGCCGATCTTTGTCGCCCGGCAATGGATCCGCCACCGCACCGCGAATGTGAACGAATATTCCGCGCGCTATTCGGTGATGGACCGCGAATTCTACATCCCCGCGCCCGAGCATCTGGCGGCGCAATCGACGGTGAACAATCAGGGCCGCGGTCAGGTTCTGGAAGGCGCCGAGGCGGCCCGGGTGCTCGATCTTCTGCGCGAAGATGCGATGCGCGCCTATGACCATTACGAGGACATGCTGACGCCGGATGCCGACGCGGGCAAGCTGGGTCTGGCGCGGGAACTGGCGCGGATGAACCTGCCCGCGAATGTCTACACGCAATGGTATTGGAAGATCGACCTGCACAATCTCTTCCACTTCCTGCGGCTGCGGGCGGATGTGCATGCGCAATATGAAATCCGGGTCTATGCGCAGATCATGGGCGACATCGTGAAGGACTGGGTGCCGCAGGCCTACGAGGCCTTCGAGGATTACCGCCTGGGCGCGGTGAGTGTTTCGGCCAAGGCGAAAGAGGTGTTGAAACGTCGTCTTGCGGGGGAGGTGGTGACGGCGGAGACCTCCGGCATGAGCAAGGGCGAGTGGCGGGAGTTTGTGGAGGAGTGGGGTTAACTAAAGGGTAAGGGGGTCGTTTGCCGTTTAGTATCTACATCGATGAAAGCGGCGAAACCGGTATTGCAAAAGTCAGGAGCGATGTTTCTCCTGGCGCTTCTCCTTATTTTGTTGTTGGGGCTGCTGTTTTTCAGCCGTCCTCAGCGATCGACGCGAGACAAAAGCTTTCGCTCTTTCGAGATCAAATTGGAAAGCAAAAATGGAAACACGCCACAGATCTTGATCATCCGGAGAAGGTCTATCTTGCAAGAACTTTTAGCCAGGTTAATGCGAGGTATTTCGCAGTTATCTCTAGGAAGCAAACGCTTGGAGATTATAAAGAGAAAATCGAAGAGGATCCTCAGAAATTCTATAACAAGTGTATCCAGTATCTTCTGGAGATTGTCTGCTGCTACCTAAGGAGATTAGGAGCAAAGCCGGATGATATTTCGGTGATTCTTGAGCGTCGAAATCATGATTATGATGCTATGTATCGCTTTCTTCAAAAAGTGAAAGACATGCCATTGTTTGAGGCTTCGAAGTCCCTTGAAATTCTGAACGTTTTTTCAATTGGAACGGCCGCGAAGGGAGAGGATCCCTTGCTCGAATATGCGGATTTTGTTAGTCATGCAGTGTTTCAGCTTACAAATCTCACGCCCAAGAACTTCGGGATTCCCGAAGTAAGATATTTTGACGAGCTGTCAAAGCGCTTCGCTGCAGATGTTAATGGAAGAATTCTTGGGGTTGGCCTGAAGTGTATTCATAGCTTGGATGATTTGAAATTGCAGCCCGAAGTTGTCAGTTTGTTGAAGAGTGCTCGCGGACAGCCTATGCCGCTAAAAAGGTAAGTTCTCGCTTCAGTTCCATTATGTAGCTCCCGCCCGATGCCCTGCATCGGGCAGCGCCCGACCCGCCCCCACGGGCGGGCGCTTCTCGCCCACCCTCGGGTCGGGCGCTGCCCTCTGACCCACCGTCTCCCCCCGTTGCCTCTGCCCCCCGGCCTCGCTAGGCTCACCCCGAACCACCACCGGGGGACACATGCTCGACATCGTCTATTTCGCCTGGGTGCGCGAGCGCATCGGCCTGCCGCGCGAGCGGGTCGAGACCTCGGCCGCCACCGTCCTTGACCTTGTGGCCGAACTGCGCGCCCGCGAGCCGCGCTATGAGGCCGCCTTTGCCGATACCTCGGCGCTGCGGGTGGCGCTGGATCAGCAACTGGCCGGGTTCGATGCGCCGCTGGCGGGCGTGCGCGAGGTTGCCTTTTTTCCGCCGATGACAGGGGGCTGAGATGCAGGTTCGGGTTCAGGACGCCAGTTTCGACTTTGGCGCAGAACTTTCCGCCTTTTCCGAAAACCGCGAAAACGTCGGCGCGGTCGTGGGTTTTCTGGGCCTTGTGCGCGACGATACCGGCAATCTTGAGGCGCTGGAGATCGAGCATTACCCCGGCATGTGCGAAAGCGCGATTGCCGCGATGGTCGAGGAGGCGCGCAGGCGCTGGGATCTTGCCGATGCGCTGGTCATTCACCGGCACGGGCGGCTTGCGGTCGGCGCGCAGATCATGATGGTGGCGACGGCGGCGCGGCACCGGGTGGCGGCTTTTGAAGCGGCGGAATTCCTGATGGATTATCTGAAATCCCGGGCGCCGTTCTGGAAGAAGGAAGTCAGCCGCGACGGCACCGCCTGGGTCGCCGCCAAGGACATCGACGAGGATGCGCTGAGCCGCTGGCAGGGCTGATCCTTCGCAAAACCGCCATCACCTGTCGGAAACCGCATTGCCTTGTGCGCCCCTTCGTCGCAGGCTGAAGGCGGGAGGACGACATGACCGATACCGCGCGCCTGCGCGCCATCCTTGCGGCCCATCGCGGCCGGGAAGGGGCGCTTTTGCCGATCCTGCATGATGTGCAGGCGGCCTTTGGTTTCATTCCCGAAGACGCTTACGCGCCGATTGCCGCCGATCTGGGGCTGACCCGGGCCGAGGTGGCGGGGGTCGTGGGCTTTTATCACGATTTCCGCAAGGCGCCCGCGGGGCGGCATGTGATCAAGCTATGTCGGGCCGAGGCCTGTCAGGCGATGGGCATGGATGCGGTGCAGGCGCGGCTCGAATCGGCGCTGGGGCTGCGGCTGGGCGACAGTTCGGAGGCGGTGACGCTGGAAGCGGTTTATTGTCTGGGCCTTTGCGCCTGTGCCCCGGCGGCGATGGTGGATGACCGGCTGGTCGGGCGGCTGGATGCGGCCGCGGTCGCGGGCATCGTGGCGGAGCTGGGCGCATGAAGATCTGGTTGCCCTGTGATGCCGCTGCAAAAGCCTGTGGCGCCGAGGCGGTTCTGGCCGCGCTGCGGCTTGAGGCCGAAAAGCGCGGGGGTGCGCTTGACATTGCCCGCAACGGGTCTCGGGGCATGATCTGGCTCGAACCGCTGCTGGAGGTGGAAACCCCCGCGGGCCGGATCGGCTTTGGCCCGATGACGCCCGCCGATGTGCCCGCGCTGTTTGACGCGCTTGAAAGCCACCCGAAAGCCCTCGGGCTGGTCGAGGAGATCCCCTTCTTCAAGCGCCAGACAAGGTTGACCTTTGCCCGCTGCGGAAGGATCGAGCCGCTGTCGCTGGCGCAATTCGCCGCCGCCGAGGGCTGGGCCGGTCTGCGCAAGGCGTTGAAGATGACCCCCGCCGAGGTGGTCGAAGAAGTGCTTGCCTCGGGTCTGCGCGGGCGTGGCGGGGCGGGGTTCCCCACGGGGATCAAATGGCGCACCGTCGCCGCGGCGCAGGCCGATCAGAAATACATCGTCTGCAATGTGGACGAGGGCGACAGCGGGTCCTTTGCCGACCGGATGCTGATCGAGGGCGACCCCTTTTGCCTGGTCGAGGGCATGGCGATTGCCGGTCACGCGGTCGGCGCCACCCGCGGCTATGTCTATATCCGCTCGGAATACCCCGACGCGATCGCGGTGATGCGCGCAGCGATCGCGATGGCGAAACCGTTCCTTGCGGAAGCCGGGTTCGAGATGGAGGTCCGCGTCGGCGCGGGGGCCTATGTCTGCGGCGAGGAAACCTCGCTTCTGAACTCGCTTGAAGGCAAGCGCGGCACGGTGCGCGCGAAACCGCCGCTGCCCGCGCTGAAGGGGCTTTTCGGCAAGCCCACGGTGGTGAACAACCTGCTGTCGCTCGCCGCCGTGCCGTGGATCATCGCGCATGGGGCCAAGGCCTACGAAAGCTTCGGCATGGACCGCTCCCGCGGCACGATCCCGTTGCAGATCGGCGGCAATGTCAAACGCGGCGGGCTGTTCGAGACCGGGTTCGGCATCACCTTGGGCGAACTGGTCGAGGACATCTGCGGCGGCACCGCCAGTGGCCGCCCGGTCAAGGCGGTGCAGGTGGGCGGGCCCTTGGGCGCCTATCACCCGGTTTCCGATTATCACCTTCCCTTCTGCTATGAACAATTCGCGGGGCAGGGCGGGTTGGTCGGTCACGCCGGGCTGGTCGTGCATGACGACACCGCCGACATGCTGAAACTCGCCCGCTTCGCGATGGAGTTCTGCGCCATCGAAAGCTGCGGCACCTGCACGCCGTGTCGCATCGGCGCCGTCCGCGGGGTCGAGGTGATCGACCGCATCGCCGCGGGTGACGCTTCGGCGATGCCGCTGCTTGATGACCTTTGCCAGACGATGAAACTCGGCTCGCTCTGCGCCTTGGGCGGTTTCACCCCCTATCCGGTGCAAAGCGCGATCCGCCATTTCCCCGCCGACTTCCCCTGCGCACGCGAGGCCGCCGAATGAAAGACCTGATCATTCCCCCGCTGGATTGGACGCAGGACATGGGCACGCCGAAACGCGAGGGCGCGCCGGTGCATCTGACCATCGACGGCGTCGAGGTCACCGTGCCCGCGGGCACCTCGGTGCTGCGCGCCGCGGCCGAGGCCGGGATTTCCATTCCGAAACTTTGCGCCACTGACAATGTGGAGCCGGTGGGGTCGTGCCGTCTGTGCATGGTGGAAATCGAGGGGATGCGGGGCACGCCGACCTCCTGCACCACCCCGGTTGCGCCCGGGATGCGGGTGCATACGCAGACGCCGCAGCTGCAGAAACTGCGCCGCGGCGTGATGGAGCTTTATATCTCGGACCATCCGCTCGATTGCCTGACCTGCGCGGCGAATGGCGATTGCGAATTGCAGGACATGGCGGGCGCCGTCGGCCTGCGCGAGGTCCGCTATCAGGCGAAGGACACCCATTTCGCGCGCCGCGATGCCACGGGGCCGAACCCGCGTTACATCCCCAAGGACAATTCCAACCCCTATTTCAGCTATGATCCGGCGAAATGCATCGTCTGCATGCGCTGTGTGCGCGCCTGCGAGGAAGTGCAGGGCACTTTCGCGCTGACGGTGATGGGGCGCGGCTTTGACGCCCGGATCTCGCCCGCGGCGCCCGATTTCCTGTCCTCGGATTGCGTGTCCTGCGGCGCCTGCGTGCAGGCCTGCCCGACGGCGACCTTGGTCGAAAAGTCGGTCGAAAGGATCGGCACGCCGGAACGCAAGGTGGTCACCACCTGCGCCTATTGCGGCGTCGGTTGCAGCTTCGAGGCGCATATGCTGGGCGATCAGCTGGTGCGCATGGTGCCCTGGAAAGGCGGCGCGGCGAACCGGGGCCACAGCTGCGTCAAGGGCCGCTTCGCTTACGGCTATGCGACGCACCAGGACCGCATCCTCAAGCCGATGATCCGCGACAAGATCACCGACCCCTGGCGCGAGGTGAACTGGACCGAGGCGCTGGACTTCACCGCAACAAGGCTGCGGGCGCTGCGCGACAGCCACGGGGCGGATGCCCTGGGCGTCATCACCTCCTCGCGCTGCACGAACGAAGAAACATACCTCGTGCAAAAGCTTGCCCGCGCGGTTTTCGGCACCAACAACACCGACACTTGCGCGCGGGTCTGCCATTCGCCCACCGGCTACGGGCTGAAACAGACCTTCGGCACCTCGGCCGGAACGCAGGATTTCGACAGCGTCGAGGAGACCGATCTGGCGCTGGTCATCGGCGCGAATCCGACCGATGGGCACCCGGTTTTCGCCTCGCGCCTGCGCAAGCGGCTGCGGGCGGGGGCGAAACTCATTGTCGTCGATCCGCGCCGGATCGATCTGCTGAACACGCCGCACCGGGGCGAGGCCTGGCATCTGCAGCTGAAGCCCGGCACCAATGTCGCGGTGATGACGGCGATGGCGCATGTGATCGTGACCGAGCAGATCTTTGACAAGCGCTTCATCGGGGATCGCTGCGATTGGGACGAATGGGCGGATTACGCCGAATTCGTCGCGAACCCGGAGTATGCGCCCGAGGCGGTGGAAAGCCTGACCGGGGTTCCGGCGGGATTGCTGCGTCAGGCCGCCCGGGCCTATGCGGCGGCGCCGAATGCCGCGATCTACTATGGCCTTGGCGTGACCGAGCACAGCCAAGGGTCAACCACGGTCATCGCGATTGCCAACCTCGCGATGATGACCGGCAATATCGGGCGGCCCGGTGTCGGCGTGAACCCGCTGCGGGGGCAGAACAACGTGCAGGGCAGCTGCGACATGGGCAGCTTCCCGCATGAATTCCCGGGCTATCGCCATGTCTCCGACGATGCGACGCGGGGCCTTTTCGAACGCACCTGGGGCGTCACCCTGTCGTCCGAACCCGGGCTGCGGATCCCGAACATGCTCGATGCCGCCGTCGAGGGCCGGTTCAAGGCGCTTTACGTTCAGGGCGAGGACATCCTGCAATCGGACCCCGATACGCGGCATGTCTCGGCCGGGCTGGCGGCAATGGATCTGGTGATCGTCCATGATCTTTTCCTGAACGAGACCGCGAATTACGCCCATGTCTTCCTGCCCGGTTCGACCTTTCTGGAAAAGGACGGCACCTTCACCAATGCGGAACGCCGCATCAACCGGGTGCGCCGGGTGATGGCGCCAAAGGCGGGCTTTGCCGATTGGGAGGTGACGCAGATGCTGGCCAATGCGCTGGGGGCGGGCTGGCATTACACGCACCCGTCTGAAATCATGGCCGAAATCGCCGCGACGACGCCGGGTTTCGCCGCGGTCACCTACGAAATGCTGGACGCCCGCGGCTCGGTGCAATGGCCCTGCAACGAAAAAGCCCCCGAAGGCTCGCCGATCATGCATGTCGAGGGCTTCGTGCGCGGCAAGGGCCGGTTCATCCGCACGGCCTACCTGCCGACCGACGAAAAGACCGGGCCGCGGTTCCCGCTTCTGCTGACGACGGGGCGGATTCTGAGCCAATACAACGTCGGCGCGCAGACGCGGCGGACCGAAAACACCGTCTGGCATGGCGAGGACCGGCTGGAGATCCACCCGACCGATGCCGAGACGCGGGGCATCCGTGACGGCGACTGGGTGCGGCTGGCGTCCCGCGCGGGGGAAACCACCTTGCGGGCGACGGTGACGGACCGGGTCAGCCCCGGCGTCGTCTACACCACCTTCCACCACCCCGACACGCAGGCCAATGTGGTCACCACCGACACTTCCGACTGGGCGACGAACTGCCCGGAATACAAGGTGACGGCGGTGCAGGTGGCGGCGTCGAACGGGCCCTCGGACTGGCAGCAGGATTATGCGGCGCAGGCGGCGGCCGCGCGGCGGATCGAGGCGGCCGAATGAGCCTGCCCGCCGGTGCGGTCACGGTCCCGCTGCCCGGCGGGGCCCGGGCGGTGCTGGCCGAGGAAGTGCCGGTGGCGCTGGTTTTTGACGGGGTTACGCAGGCGGTGATGATGGCCTCGCCGGTGGATCTTGAGGATTTCCTGCTGGGCTTTGCCCTGACCGAGGGGATGATTGCCGATCGCGCCGAGCTGTTGCGCCATGAGGTCGTGCGGCAACCGCAGGGGATCGAGCTGCGGGGGTGGCTGGCGGCGCCCGCCGGGCAAAGGTTTGCCGCGCGGCGGCGGGCGATGGCCGGTCCGGTCGGCTGCGGGCTTTGCGGCCTTGACAGCCTGGCGGCTGTGTTGCGCCCGCTGCCGCGGGCGCCCCGGGGCGGGGCCCCCCCCCCCCTGGCCGATGGTGCGCTTGCGGCCTTGCGGGCCGGGCAGAGCCTGCAGGATGCGGTCCGGTCCGTGCATGCGGCGGGGTTCTGGGACGGCGCGCAGATGCGGGCGCTGCGCGAGGATGTCGGGCGGCACAATGCGCTTGACAAGCTGGCGGGGGCGCTGGCGGGGCAGGGGATCGATGCGGCGGCGGGGGCCTTGGTGCTGACCTCGCGGCTCTCGGTCGATCTGGTGCAGAAGGCGGCGATGATCGGGGCGCGGGTGCTGATCGCGCCCTCGGCGCCCACCGCGCTGGCCGTGGCCGAGGCGCAGGCCGCGGGCCTTGCGCTGATCGCCCGCGGCCCCGACGGGCCGACCCTCTACACGGAAACGGAGGCAGAATGAGCGACGACAAGATCATCCGGATGGCGAATCAGATCGCCGCCTTTTTCGCGGTGCAGCCGGGCGACAGGGCCGGGCCGGTCGCCGCGCATATTTCGGAAAACTGGTCCGCGCCGATGCGGGCGGCGCTGCTGGCGCATGTCGCGGCGCAAAGCCCCGGGCTGGATCCGCTGGTCATCGCCGCCGCGCCGCAGATCCGCCCGGTGCCCGCCTAGGCCCCGGCGCCTTCAGCGCGCCAGCGCGGCCGCCCCGGCGGTCATCGTTTCCACCAGGGCCGCGACCTCGGCGCGCAGGCTCTCTGGCGGCAGGCCGACGAACCGGCCCTGCAGCGCCAGATGCACGACACCATGCACCGCGGCAAAGGTGGTGCGGCCGCGCAGCACCAGGGCCTCGCGGCTCAGATCGGGGCGCAGCGCCGCCAGATGCGGCGCGATCACGGCCAGCAAAACCGCGTATTCCTGCCGGTGCCAGTCGGGAAAGTCGCGCCCCTCGGGCAGGCGATGCTCAAAGAGGCAGAGCCACAAGGCCCGGTTTTCCATGGCGAAATCGATGTAGCGCGCGGCCAGTGCCTGCAGCGCCGCCACAGGCCCCGAAGCCCCCGCCATCGCCTCGGACAAGGTGGCGCCCAGCCGCGCCAGGGTGCGCGAATTGACCTCCACCACCAGCATGTCGAGATCCTCGACCGCGGTGTAAAGCGCCCCGAGGGCACAGCCCGCCCGCGCCGTCACCGCCCGCGCCTTCAGCCCCGCCAGGCCGTGATCGGCGATCTCCGCCTCGGCCGCCGCAATCAGCCGGGCTTTCAGATCGGCTTTCTTCTCGTCGCGATTATGTCCCATCCGGCATCCGATCATTTGTGTGAACGGCGTTCAGAATTTTCTTGAACGGCGTTCACGACTCTGGCATACAGTCCTTATGAACGATGTTCATAGCGAGGAGCGCGAAGATGTTCAAGATGATCACCACCCTGATCCGGGCCGGAACCGCCGATGCGGAAGAGGCTTTCACCGATGCGCATGCGCTGACGCTCCTGCGCCAGCAGCTGCGCGATGCGGCCGAGGGGCTGGAGGGGGCGAAACGCGCCGTGGCCGTAGTGATGGCCTATGCCGCGCGCGAAAGGGCGGCGGCGGCGCGGATTGCGGGCCAGATCGCGGATCTGGAAAGCCGCGCGGTGGCGGCCCTGGGGCAAGGCCGCGAGGATCTGGCGACCGAGGCGGCTGCGGCGATTGCCGGGCTGGAGGCCGAGGCCGAAGCCACCGCCCGCGCCCTCGCGCAGTATGACACCGAGACCCGGCGCCTGCGCGAGACGGTGGCGCTGGCCGAACAGCGGCTGAGGGCGTTGCAACGGGGCAAGCAGATCGCCGACGCCGCCAGCCGCACGCAAAAGCTGCGCGGCACCTTGCCCGACGGGGTGACCGCCTCGCTGACCGAGGCCGAGGCGACGCTGGCGCGGTTGCAGGCGCGGCAGGCCCATGCCGAAGCGGTCGAGACCGCGCTGGCCGATCTTGGCCTTGCCACCTCGGCCGAGGCGACGGTGACCCGGCTTGCCGCGGCGGGCTGCGGCGCGGCGCTGCGCCCCGAAGCGGCGCAGGTGCTGGCCCGGCTGCGCGAAAAAGCGCTTTGAAACCTGACCCCGACCATGGAAACTCAATCAAGGACCGACACCATGACCACCTATGCCCCGAAAGTCTCGAACGCCTGGAACCTTTTCACCTATGTCATGTTCACCATCGCCGCGGTGATGATGGCCGGGGGGATCTGGTCGCTTGAAGCCAGCTTTTCCGCCAAGGGATATTATGCGATGGCTGCGCTGATGCTTGTCTACACCACCGCCGCGCTGTCGAAAGCCCTGCGCGACAAGGAAGAGGCCGAGCGGATCTACAACAAGCTGGAAGACGCCCGGACCGAGCGTCTGCTGGCCGAAGCTTCGGGCAAGGCCCCCCTGTAACCGACCCGGGCGGGGAAGACCCCGCCCCATCCCCCCGGGAGAACCGTGATGATCCGTCTGTTGCATGTTCTGGGCCATGTCCTTGTTGTGGCGTTGATTTTGGCGGGCACCGGCTGGGCTGCCACGGCGGTCTGGCTGCAGCTCTCCGGCCCGGTGCGGCTGATCGCGCTGGCGCTTCTGGGGCTGACGGCGCTGGCCGCGCTGGGCCTCTGGTTTGGCGATCACCGCGGGCTGGGGCTGGCGCTGGTCGGGCTGGCGGCGGTCACGGTCGGCGGCTGGTATCAGACGATCACGCCGCGCCAGGACCGCGACTGGGAGATCGACGTCGCCCGCGGCGTGACCGCGCGGATCGCGGGCGAGCGGGTGACGCTGTCGGACATCCGCGATTTCGACTGGACCTCGGAGACCGAGGCGACACCGCGCTGGATCACCCGGGAGTACGACCTGTCGAAACTGGACCGTCTCGACATGATCACCTCGGTCTGGTCGCGTCCCGATATCGCGCATCTGCTGGTCAGTTTCGGCTTTTCCGATGGCCAGCAGGTGGTCTTTTCGGTCGAGATCCGCCGTGAGAAAGGCGAAAAGTTCAACGAGATCGGCGGCTTCTTCCGGCAGTTCGAACAGGTGCTGATCGCCGCCACCGAAGAGGACATCGTCAAGCTGCGCACCAATTACCGCAAGGAACAGGTGCGGCTGTATCCGGTCGATCTGACGCCCGCGCAGATCCGGGGGATGTTCCTCTCCTATCTTGCGCTGGCGCAGGAGCTGGAACAGGAACCCAGGTTTTACAACACCTTGACCTCGAATTGCACCACGGCGGTCTGGCGGCTTGCCCGCAGTCTGAAACCCGATCTGCCGATCGACCGGCGTCTGGTGCTGTCGGGCCGTCTGCCCGATTACCTGACCGATCTGGGGGTGATCGCCGCCGCCCCGGCCGCTGAACGCGACGCGGCGGCGCTGATCACCCCGCTTGGGCAGCGGTTCGACGGCACGAAACCCTTCTCGGATCTGATCCGGGGCCGCTAGCCCCTGCCCGCGGGCGCCCTGCGGCGCAGCCGGGGGGCGGGCGTGTTTGGGTCGTGCATCGCCCGCACCCGGGTTTCCGCCGCCCGGATCAGCCCGGGGATCAGATCGGCCTCGGGCAGGTTCTTCCAGTATTTCTGCGGCATATGCGATTTCATCGCCGTCACCATCAGCCGCGCCGGGTTGAAGATCGCGGCGAAATAGACCCGCCACAGCTCTTCGGTCGCGTCCGCGGGCGGCGGCTGACGGGCCGCGGTTTCCGCGATCTGCAGCACGCCCGCCTCGCAGCGCGCGGTCAGGGTCGGCGTGGCGATCAGCCAGTCCATGTCGCCAAAGCGGCGGGCAAAGAACGGCGCGGCGGCTTCCAGAATGTGATGGTCGGGCTCGAACCAGGCGGCAAAGGCGCGCCGGTTCGCCCCGGGCGGCGTCACCTCGCGAAAGCGCACGAAACCATGCATCTTGTGGATGTCCCGCCCGACCGCCTTTTGCTGATCGAGCAGCCGCCGCAAGGCCGGGTCGGATCGATCCCCCCAGCGCAGTTCCCGCCGCGAGAGCCGCAGCACCAGCGCATGCGCCCGGGCGAACCGCTCGGGGTCGTTGTGCAGCAGCGCCATCTCGATCCCCTCCACCGCCTCGCGCGAGAGCATGAGCTGCGTCGGCGCAGCGGGCCGCGGGGGCGCGGCGGCGAAAAGGTCGGGCGCGGTTTCGCCCACCGACCAGATCACCGCCGCCGGATCGATGCCCGCGGCGGCCAGACGGCGCACCTCCTGCCGCCAGGCGGCCACGGTGCCGATGCGGGGCAGGGCGATCTGCATCAGAACAGGCTCAGCTGTTCCGGCGCGGGGGCAAACCGCGCGCGCAGGTTCGCATCATCGGGCAGCGCGCGGGGCGACCAGCCGGGCAGGGTGATGAAGGGCTCGGCATGTTTCAAAACGCAGCCGATGGCGAGCAGGTCCTCGTAGCGCAGGGTGCGGTGGCGCCGGGCTTTCAGGATGCGGTCCACGCTGCGCGGACCGATGCCGGGGATGCGCAACAGCATCTCGCGCGGGGCGCGGTTCACATCGACCGGGAAAAGCCCGCGATGCGCCAGCGCCCAGGCCAGTTTCGGGTCGATCTGCAGATCGAGCATGCCGGCGGGCGGGGCGATTTCGCTGGCGTCAAAGCCGTAATTCCGCATCAGCCAGTCGGCCTGATAGAGCCGGTGTTCGCGCACCAGGGGCGGCTGGATCAGGGGCAGCATCCGCGACGCATCGGGGATCGGCGAGAAGGCCGAGTAATAGACCCGCCGCAGCGCGAAGCTGTTGTAAAGGCTCGAGGATCTGCGCAGGATCTCGCCATCGGTCGCGGCATCGGCGCCGACGATCATCTGCGTCGATTGCCCGGCGGGCGCAAAGCGCGGCGCCCGCGTGCCGCGCGCGGTGCGATCCTTGGCGGCCTCGCCGCGCGCCTTCACCTCGGCCATCGCGCCGTGGATCGTCTTGACCGATTTCTCCGGCGCCAGCCGCGTCAGCGCCGCTTCCGTCGGCAGTTCCACGTTGATCGAAAGCCGGTCCGCCCATTTCCCCGCCTCGGCGATCAGTTCGGGCGCGGCATCGGGGATGGTTTTCAGATGGATGTAACCGCGGAAATGTTCCCGCTCGCGCAGGGTGCGGGCGACGCGGACCATCTCGGCCATCGTCTCGTCGGGCGAGCGGATGATGCCCGAGGACAGAAACAGCCCCTCGATATAATTGCGGCGGTAGAATTCCAGCGTCAGGCTGACGACCTCTTCGACGCTGAACCGCGCCCGTTCGACCCGGCTGGACACCCGGTTGATGCAGTAAGCGCAGTCGTAGATGCAGAAATTCGTCAGCAGCACTTTCAGCAATGAGATGCAGCGGCCGTCGGGCGCCCAGGCGTGGCAGATCCCCGCCCCGGTGGTGGAGCCGATCCCCTTGCCATCGCGCGAACCGCGCCGCTCGCCGCCCGAAGACGCGCAGGAGGCGTCATATTTCGCGGCGTCGGCCAGAATCGACAATTTCTCGGGCAGGGTGCGTTGAACCATGTGTTCACATTATGTTCACGCTTGCCCGAAATCAAGTCAGGTCATCCGGGCCAGATCCGCGATGTTGCGCGCCCCCATCTTCGCCAAGACGCGCGAGCGATGCACCTCGACCGTGCGCATGGCGATGCCCAGCCGCTCGGCGATCTGCTTGTTCATCAGCCCTTCCAGCATCAGCGCCATCACCTCGGCCTCGCGCGCCGACAGGCTTGCCCGCCGCGCCGCCACCGCCTCGCGCGCCTGCGCCTCGGCCAGACGCCCCTCATGCGCCGCGATCGCAGACAGGGCGATATCGACGATGTGGTTGTCGTTGAAGGGTTTTTCGACGAAATCAAAGGCCCCCGCCTTCAGCGATTGCACGGCGAGCGGCACATCGGCATGGCCGGTCAGAAAGATCACCGGCGGCACCAGCCCCTCGGGCCGTGCCTGCAGCGCATCCAGAAGCTGCGGCCCCGACATCCCCTCCATCCGCACGTCGAGAATCAGACAGCCGCAATCGGCAAGCGGCCATTCCGCCAGCAGATCCGCGCCCGCGGCCCAGGTCCGCGTGGCAATCCCGCGCGAGGCGAACAGAAACCCCAGGCTGTCGCGCAGGCTTTCCTCGTCATCGACGATATGAACGGTGAAACTCATGCCGGGGCCCCCTCCTGCGGGACGGGCAGGGTGACGGTGAAGACGGTGCCGCCGCCCGCGCGGGGGCCGTGCGACAGGCTGCCGTGATGCATCTCGACGATCGAGCGGCAGATGTTCAGCCCCATCCCCATGCCCTCGGATTTGGTCGAGGTGAAGGGGTCAAAAAGGCTTGCCGCGACGGCATCGGAAATGCCCGGGCCGCGGTCCATCACCTCGATGGTGACGGCGGCGCCCGCGCGGGCCAGCCGCACCGTCAGGTCGTCGCCGGTGCGCGGCCCCTCGGCCATCGCCTCGACACCGTTGCGGATCAGATTGACCAGCACCTGTTCGATCAGGATGCGGTCCGCCTGCACCCCGGGGATGCGCCCCTCGATCAGCGAGGCGAGCTTCACCCGATGCTCGCGCGCGACGGGGGCGGTGATCGAGAGCGCCTCGGCCAGCACCTCGGACAGATCGAGGGCCGCCAGCTGCGGCGTGCGCTTCTTCACGAAATCCTGCACCCGGCGGATCACCAGCCCGGCACGCCGCGCCTGCGCCCCCATCTTTTCAAAGGCTTGCCGCAGCATCGTCAGGTTCGGCTCGGGCTGATCGAACAGGTTCAGCCCCCCGGCCGCATAGGAGGCGATGGCGGCCAGCGGCTGGTTCAGCTCATGCGCAAGGGTCGAGGCCATCTCGCCCAAAGTCACCAGCCGCCCGGTGCGGGCCAGGCTTTCGTCCTGCGCGCGCGCCAGCCGTGCCGCCTGTTTCGCCTGGGTGATGTCGATCACCGAGCCCATCCAGCCGCGATGCCGGCCACCCGCGTCGATCAGCGGCGCTTCAAAGACCTGCACCTCGATTTCCGACCCGTCCGAGCGGCGGAACCGGGTTTCAAAGGCCTGCGGCACCGGCTGCCCCTCGATCAATTGCCGCTGCCGGGCGAGGGTCTCTTCCAGGAAGTCGGGCGCCCAATAGGGCATCGGCTGGGCACGGCCGACCAGATCCTCGGCCGCCAGCCCGACCAGCTTGCAAAAGGCGCCGTTGACGTAAAGGATGCGCCCCGACAGATCCTTCGCCCGCATCCCCACGGTCAGGCTTTCCTCCATCGCGCGGCGAAAGGCCATTTCGGCGCGCAGCCGGTCCTCGGCCATGCGGCGGCGCAGGGCGTTTCGGTGCAGCACCACCATCGCCAGCACCGCAAAGACCGACAAAGCCCCGATCGCCGCCAGAAGCGCGGCATTGCCAAAGGCATCGGGGGCGTCATAGGCCATGATCTCCAGCGTCGTCCCCGCCAGCGGCGGATCGAAGCTGATGCCGTGCCGCGGCGCGGCGGCGGCGATCGGGCGGCGGGCGCGTTCGGCCAGCACCCCCGAGGTGTCGGAAATCCGCACCCCGTATTGTTCCGCGATCCACCAGGGCAGATGGCGTTCGAGCATCATCGGCAGCGACACCGTCGCCACCACCACCCCCCCCGAGGCCGAGACCCGTTCCGCCAGCACCACCCGGCCGTCCCGCACCGGCCCATAGACCGGCCGCGGCGGCAGCGCCCCCGAGGCGAGCAGCTGCCTGACCAGCGCCGCCTCGGCCGGGCCGGGGCCCTCGGGCACGGCGGCAATCAGACGGCCGGTCGCATCATACCAGCGCAGCCCCAGCGTTTCCGGGTTCGCCGCCAGATGCAGCCGGGCCCGGGCCGAGAGCGCCTGTTGCGAGGCCCCGGCGCTGGCATCCAGCGCCAGACGCACCAGCACATCCTCGTCCACCGCCATCTGAAAGCGCAGCGTCTGTTCGACCCAAAGCGCAGCAGTGGCCAGTTTCGCCCGGGCGCGGTTGGCATCGGATTGCGCGACGGCGAAGAGCAGCGCGCCGACCAGCGTCATCAGCGCGACGATCGCCACCAGCGGGATCAGCGCCAGAAGGTCAAGCTTGCGCGCCCCAAGAAGGCCCGGAACCGTCCAGACCTCGGCCCCCGCAGGGCCGCCCGTGGTGTCGCGCAGCTTTGAAATGGCACATTCCTCCCGTTCGTTTGGTCATAACATGTCTTCCGATTGCGGAAAGCCGCAATAGCGTTGCGCAAGATTCTTGCGCATGAAAGCCGCGGCCCGCCGTGGAGAGCGGGAACCGGAGGAGAATCACATGTTGACCCGTCGTATCCTTGGCGCCCTTGTCGGCGCCACCGCGCTCAGCCTTGCGCTTTCGGTCCCGGCGCTTGCCGAGCCCATCGTGATCAAGTTCAGCCATGTCGTCGCCCCCGACACGCCCAAGGGCAAGGGTGCCGCGAAATTCGAGGAACTGGCCGAGAAATACACCAACGGCGCGGTGGACGTGGAAGTCTATCCCAACAGCCAGCTTTACAAGGACAAGGAAGAGCTTGAAGCGCTGCAACTGGGCGCGGTGCAGATGCTGGCGCCGTCCTTGGCGAAATTCGGCCCGCTTGGCGTGCAGGATTTCGAAGTCTTCGACCTGCCCTACATCTTCAAGGACTACGAGGCCCTGCACAAGGTGACCCAGGGCGAAGCGGGCAAGATGCTGCTGTCGAAACTGGAAGCCAAGGGCATCACCGGGCTGGCCTTCTGGGACAACGGCTTCAAGATCATGTCGGCGAACACGCCGCTGACGATGCCCGATGATTTCCTCGGCCTGAAGATGCGCATCCAGTCCTCGAAAGTGCTGGAAGCCGAGATGAACGCGCTCGGCGCCGTGCCGCAGGTCATGGCCTTCTCGGAAGTCTATCAGGCGCTGCAGACGGGCGTTGTCGACGGCACCGAAAACCCGCCCTCGAACATGTTCACGCAAAAGATGAACGAGGTGCAGAAACACGCCACCGTCTCGAACCATGGCTATCTGGGCTATGCGGTGATCGTGAACAAGCAGTTCTGGGACGGCCTGCCCGCCGATGTCCGCACCGGTCTGGAAAAGGCGATGGCGGAATCGACCGATTACGCGAACGGCATCGCCAAGGAAGAGAACGAAAAGGCCCTGCAGGCGATGAAAGACGCCGGCACGACCGAATTCCACGAGCTGACCGCGGAAGAACGCGCCGCCTGGGAAGAGGTTCTGACCCCGGTGCATGACGAAATGGCCGAGCGGATCGGCGCCGAAACCATCGCCGCCGTCAAGGCCGCGACGGCGGAATAAGACCTGCGGGCGGCGCCGCCCTTTCCCTTTCCTTCCACGACCTAAGCGGGGGCCGCCATGCTGCGCATCCTCGACCGGGCCGAAGAGGTGCTGATTGCCGCGCTCATCGCGACGGCGACGGTGCTGATCTTCGTGTCGGTCACCCATCGTTTCACCCTTGGCTTCGTCGCCGATTTCGTCGGCTTCTTCCGCGGCCACGGCATGACCGGTGCCGCCGCCGCCGCGAAAAGCCTTTACACGACGCTGCGCGGCATCAACCTCGTCTGGGCGCAGGAGCTGTGCATCATCCTGTTCGTCTGGATGGCGAAATTCGGCGCGGCTTACGGCGTGCGCACCGGGATCCATGTCGGCATCGACGTGCTGATCAACCGGCTTGACGCGCCGAAGCGGCGCTTCTTCATCCTGCTGGGTCTGGGGGCCGGGGCGCTCTTCACCGGCATCATCGCGACGCTGGGCGCGAATTTCGTGCTGCACATGTATCACGCCTCCTCGACCTCGCCCGATCTCGAACTGCCGATGTGGCTGGTTTATCTGGCGATCCCGATGGGGTCGTCGCTGATGTGCTTCCGCTTCCTGCAGGTGGCCTTCGGCTTTGCCCGCACCGGCGAGCTGCCGCATCACGACCACGGCCATGTCGATGGCGTCGACACCGAAAACGAGGGCATCGATGCCGAGGGCGACGTGCTGCTGCATTCGCCGCTGACGCCGCGCGACCTTGTCGAAAAACCGAAGGACAACTGACATGAGCGCCCTCATCATCTTTGGTCTGCTCATCGCGCTGATGCTGACCGGCATGCCGATCTCGATCTCGCTTGGCCTGACGGTGCTGACCTTCCTGTTCACCATGACCCAGGTGCCGATCGACACGGTGGCGCTCAAGCTCTTCACCGGCATCGAGAAATTCGAGATCATGGCGATCCCGTTCTTCATCCTGGCGGGGAACTTCCTGACCCATGGCGGGGTGGCGAAGCGGATGATCAACTTCGCCACGGCGATGGTCGGTCACTGGCACGGCGGGCTTGGCCTTGCGGGCGTGATCGCCTGCGCGCTTTTCGCCGCGGTGTCCGGCTCCTCGCCCGCCACCGTCGTAGCCATCGGCTCGGTGATCCTGCCCGCGATGGTCAATCAGGGCTTTCCGAAGCAATTCGGCGCGGGCGTCATCACCACCTCGGGCGCCTTGGGCATTCTCATTCCGCCGTCCATCGTGATGGTGATGTATGCCGTCGCCACCTCGGGGATGGTGGTGACGGGGCCGGATGGCCAGCCGGTTTCCTCGGCCTCGGTGGGCGAACTCTTCATGGCGGGGGTCGTGCCCGGTCTGATGCTGGCGGGCTTCCTTGCCTTCACCACCTGGAACCGGGCGCGCAAATTCGGCTATCCGCGTCTGGAAAAGGCCAGCCTGCGCCAGCGCTGGACCGCCTTCCGCGAGGCCGCCTGGGGGCTGATGCTGATCGTCGTCGTCATCGGCGGGATCTATGCGGGCATCTTCACGCCGACCGAAGCCGCCGCGATGAGCGCCGTCTACGCCTTTTTCATCTCGGTCTTCGTCTACAAGGACCTGACCCTGCGCGACGTGCCCCGGGTGCTGCTGTCGTCCGCCAACATGTCGGCGATGCTGCTTTACATCATCACCAATGCGGTGCTGTTCAGCTTCCTGATGGCGCATGAGGGCATCCCGCAGGCCTTGGGCGAATGGATGGTGAACGCGGGTCTGTCCTGGTGGATGTTCCTGATCATCGTCAACATCCTGCTGCTGGCCGCGGGCAACTTCATGGAGCCCTCCTCGATCGTCTTGATCATGGCGCCGATCCTGTTTCCGGTCGCGGTGCGGCTGGGCATCGACCCGGTGCATTTCGGCATCATGATCGTCGTCAACATGGAAGTCGGCATGTGCCACCCGCCGGTGGGGCTGAACCTTTACGTCGCCTCGGGGATCACCAAGATGGGCATCACCGAACTGACGGTGGCGGTCTGGCCCTGGCTTCTGACCATGCTCGCCTTCCTCGTGCTGGTGACCTATGTCCCGGCGATCAGTCTGGCCTTGCCCAATCTGCTTGGCATGTAACTTTCGCGCAGGGCCGGGGTTTCCCGGCCATGCGACGTTCCGGGCCTTGGGCCCCCCATGCGCCGCCCCTATCCTGCCCCGGACCACGAGGGGGATCCCCATGAGCGCTAACTTAAGGGTTGTGGTATAACGCCTGATATGATTTGACGTGCCGATGGATTACTCTCACGATAACTGGTCAGCAATTCTGGCCCATATTGGTAGGCCCGAAGAACTTGATACTTCGGCACGTAATGCCGGGGCTCTAACCCGCCGCCGCGAAATTCGTGATGCTGCAACTCTGCTACGTCTGGGGCTGGCTTACGGCCCCGGGGGGATGTCATTACGTGAAGTCACTGCATGGGCTCAGCTCCATGACGTTGCAACATTATCTGACGTGGCTCTCCTGAAGCGGCTGCGGAATGCCGCCGACTGGTTTGGCATACTTGCCGCACAAACACTTGCTGTACGCGCCGCAGTTACGGGTTGTACAAGCGGAAAGAGATTGCGTCTTGTCGATGGAACAGCAATCAGTGCGCCCGGGGGCGGCAGCGCTGAATGGCGACTACATATGGGATATGATCCTCATACCTGTCAGTTCACTGATTTTGAGCTAACCGACAGCAGAGACGCTGAACGGCTGGACCGATTTGCGCAAACGGCAGACGAGATACGCATTGCTGACCGGGGATTCGGTTCGCGTCCCGAATGTATCCGCTCACTTGCTTTTGGAGAAGCTGATTATATCGTCCGGGTTCACTGGCGAGGATTGCGCTGGTTAACTGCAGAAGGAATGCGCTTTGACATGATGGGTTTTCTGCGCGGGCTGGATTGCGGTAAGAACGGTGAAACCACTGTAATGATAGGCAATTCAGGTAATAAAAAAGCCGGAGCTCCCTTTCCGGCACGTCTCATTGCCGTATCACTTCCTCCCGAAAAAGCATTAATCAGTAAAACCCGACTGCTCAGCGAGAATCGTTGAAAAGGACGAGTAGTTCAGGCGGAAACGATGGAAGCAGCGGGCCATGTGCTATTGCTAACATCATTACCGGAAGATGAATATTCAGCAGAGCAAGTGGCTGATTGTTACCGTTTGTGATGGTAAATTGAACTGGCTTTTAAGCGGTTCAAAAGTTTGCTGCACTTGGATGCTTTGCGTGCAAAGGAACCTGAATTCGCGAAAGCGTGGATATTTGCTAATATACTCGCCGCATTTTTAATTGACGACTTAATCCAGCCATCGCTGGATTTCCCCCCCAGAAGTGCCGGATCCGAAAAGAAGAACTAACTCGTTGTGGAGAATCAACAAAAATGGTCATGAGGAGCTTACAGGTGGACCATTCGTGGGACAGTATCCCTGACAGCCTACAAAACGCAATTGAAGAACGCGAGGCATCGGCCCTGCGACGTTACCGGGCCTTGGGCCCCCCCTGGCCGCCCTATCCTGCCCCGGACCACGAGGGGATCATGGCCAGCGCCGCACCAGCCTTACCATCCGCTGCAGATCGCCGAGGTTCCGGCCGGGCCCGGCCTGGGTCGCATCGGCATCACCTTTTGCCCCGGCAAGCACGACCGCGCCGCGATGTCGGGCGCCTGGGCGCGCGATCTGGGCCTTGATCTCGATGCGATTGCGGATTGGGGCGCGGCCCATGTGCTGACGCTGGTCGAGCCGCAGGAACTGGGCATGCTCAAGGTGCCGGACCTTGGCACGCAGGTCCGCGCGCGGGGGATGGACTGGCATCCCCTGCCGATTGCCGATTATTCCGTGCCGACCCCGGCCTTTGAAGCGCGCTGGCAGGCCGAGGGGCGGGTGATCCGCGCCGCCCTGCGTGCGGGCGCCGATGTCGTCGTGCATTGCAAGGGCGGGCTTGGCCGGGCGGGGATGATCGCGGCGCGGCTGCTGGTGGAACTGGGCGCCGATCCGAAAGCGGCGGTGAACGCCGTGCGGACGGCCCGGCCCGGCGCGATCGAGACGCCTGCGCAACTGGCCCTTGTCCGCGCGACGCTGCCGCTGGCCGAGCCCGCGCGGGTCGATCCGGCGCAGCTGACACGCGTCGGCGGGCGGCTCGGCTCGAATCCCGGCGGGATCTGGGCCGATGCGGCGGGCGGGCGGCTTTACGTCAAGGAGCTGGAAAGCCCCGCCCATGCCCGGAACGAATATCTGGCGGCGGCGCTTTACCGTCTGGCCGGGGCGCCGGTGCTGTCCTACCTGCCCTGCGCCGCGCCCGATCAGGTGGCGACGGTCTTCGTCGATCTGGAAAAATCCCGCCTGTCGCAGCTGGACCCGGCCGAGCGGGCGCAGGCCTGGCGCTGGTTCGGCGTGCATGCTTGGCTGGCGAACTGGGACGCCGCCGGGTTTCAGGGCGACAATCAGGGCGTGATCGGCGGCGTGGTGACGACGCTCGATGTCGGCGGCGCGCTGGACTTCCGGGCGCAGGGCGACCCCAAGGGCCGCGCCTTCGGCCCCACCGTGCCCGAGGTGGACCGGCTGCGCACCGATCCCGACAACCCTTTCGCGGTCGCGCTCTTCGGGCCGATGCCGCCCGATGCCCTGCGTGCGGCGCTGATGGTGGTGATCGGCCTGCCCGAGGCCGCAATCCGCATTGTCGTGGCCCGGTTCGGCGGCCGCGCGGCGCTGGCCGAGACGCTTCTTGCCCGCAAGGCCGATCTGGCCCGGCAGCTCACTCAGATGCCCGAAAGCGCCAGCAGCTTCGGCACCTGAGCGCGGATCTCGGCCGTCACCGCGGGGTCAAGCGCCGCAAGCCAGCGTTCCGGCAGCGCCGCCATCCCGCCGCGCGCCCCCGCCAGCATCCCCGCCAGCGCCCCCGTCGTATCGGCATCGCCGCCCTGATTGACGGTGCCGGTCAGCACCTCCTCGAAACTCTCCGATGAGAGCGTGTAATGCAGCACCGTCTGCAGCGTCTCGACCACGAAGGCCGAGGACCGGCCGCGATAGGGCACGAAACGGAAATCGCGATGTTGCGCGATCAGCGCCTCGGCCTCGCGGGCAATGACCGCGGCCCCCCCGCCAAGCACCAGCCCCTGCACCATCCGCACCAGCGCGACACAGGCGGCATCGGAGAGCGGGTGGTTATGCGTCGCATGCGCCTGCGCCACGGTCCAGGCGGCGGCGCGTTCGGGATGGCCCAGCGTCGCCAGCGCCACCGGCAGCACCCGCATCGCCGCGCCATTGCCCGCGTCATCCTCGGCATAGGGGCCCTCGACCGTGCCCTGTTCCAAAAACCGCCGGATGCCGCGCCGACAGGTGTTGCCGACATCGGCCGGACCCGATTTCAGCCAGGCGGCAAACCCGGCGCAGATGTCCCTTGCATCAAAGCCCTGCCGCGCGATCAGCGAGCGCCCCAGCACCAGCGCCATCTGCGTGTCATCGGTCACCGCGCCGGGCTTCAGCTTCAGCCAGCCGCCGCCGATGATCTCCCTGTGCAGGCCGTGCCGCGCCGCGATCTCGCGCGGGGTCAGGAATTCGACCGTCGCCCCCAGCGCATCGCCCAGGGCAAAGCCGAGAAAGGCCGCCATCGCCCGATCCTGCACATCGCCCATCGCGCATCCCCCTAGATATCCTCGATACTGACCCGAAACGCGCCGCCAAGCACCAGAAATTCGCGCTCGCCCCGCAACAGGGGCGAGGGCAGCAGGCCGGGAAAGAACAGCACCTTGGCCAGCGGCACCCGGGTCGTGATGATCCGGTCGCCAAAGCAGTCCGCCACCTCGCGGTCGGAGGAAAACGACACAAGATTGTTGAGCCGGATTACCGCCGCGCGGCGGCTTTGCTGTTCCAGAATGCCATGCCGGTCGACCGCATTGATGCCGCGATAGAGCGTCAGATGGCTTTGCCCCGGATAGGCGAAACGGGCCACCGCCCATTGGCAGAATTCGAACAGCAGATCGAGCTGCACGAGGATCGCATTGTCGTGAAAGCGGCTTTGCATCCGTTCGGCCACATAGGCCTGCCAGACCGGGCCCTGGGTGTCGGGGATGATCTCCTTGTGAAAGCTGGGCAGGATGCCGAAGCGGCTTTCCACCCAGCCCTTCAGCACCGCGCCCTCGGGGCCGTTGCTGTCAAAACCCCAGCCCTGAATGAGCCGCAGGAAGGACGAGCGGAACCGCTTGCGGCTGCCCGGGGCGGCGTCGCGCTGCTCGGGGTCGATGCCGAACATCGCCACCATATAGGCCAGAAAGGCCTCGCCCGCCTCGGCCAGCGTTTCCGCCTGATCAAGCATGGTGAACAGCGCCGGGTTCATTTCCCGCACGCCCCAGATATGCAGCGCAACGGGCGCATCGTTGAAGCCGGGGCTCGCCATCCAGGCCGAGGGCCGCCCGACCAGATTGGTGGAATGGCCAAGGCCGTGCCGGGAAGGAGAAAAGGTGTCATCCATGCCCGGATGATGCGGTCTTGCCCCCGGTCTGGGAAGGGTACGTTTGCGCGCAGGCCCGGGCTGGCCCGTTTCCTGCCCGGCTCAGCCCGGGCCCGGCTCGCTGCGCAACAGCCGCAGCATCGCCTCGCGCCGGGTTTCCAGCAGCGCATGGGTATGTTCGGCCGGGGCGCCAAGGCGACGCAGCGTGACGCCCGCCAGATCCAGCCCGGTTTCGAAAGCCTCGGGAATCACCTGCACTGCCCCCATCGAGAACAGCCGCACCGCATGGTCCGCATCGCGGGCCCGCGCGATCACCGGCAGGTCGGGGCGCAGCCGGTGCAGCATCGTCACCACCTGTTCGGTGATCGCCGCGTCATGCAGCGTGACCACCACGATCGGCGCGGTTTCGATGCCGCATTTGCGCAAGATGCCGGGGCGCTGGGCATCGCCGAAGATGATGTCGCGCCCCTCGGCCCGGCCGCGCGCCACCAGCTCGGCATCGCGGTCGATGACCAGACAGCTGTAGCCCTCGCCCGCCAGCACGTCGCAGACAAGCTTGCCGACCCGGCCGCCGCCGATCACCAGCGGACGGCTGGCGATGGCCTCGGGGGTCTCGGCGGGCAGATCGGTCAGCGCGGTGGCGCGGGTGCTGCGCTGGCCAAGGCTGCGCCCCATCCGCGCCAGAACCGGCGTCGCCAGCATCGTCCCCGAGGCGACAAGCAGCATGAACTGTTCCACCTCGGGCGTGGTCAGCCCCGAGGAACCGGCCAGGCTGAGCACGAGAAAGGCAAATTCGCCGCCGCCCGCCAGCAGCAGGCTGGCTTCCAGCGCCACGGGCCAGGCCAGACCGAACAGCCGCGCCAGCAGCGCGATCACCGCCGCCTTGAGCCCGGTCATGCCGATCACCGACATCGCCAGCATCACCGGATGCTGCGCCACCGAGGCCGGGTCGATCCGCATCCCCACCGAGATGAAGAACAGGCCGAGCAGCAGGCCCTTGAAGGGTTCGATATCGACCTCGACCTGACGGCGGAACTCGGTCTCGGCCAGCAGAAGCCCGGCCAGAAAGGCGCCAAGCGCCATCGACAGCCCGGCGGCAAGGGTGATCAGCGAGGTGCCGACGACGACGAAGAGGATCGCCGCCATGAACAATTCCCGGTTGTGCGTGCGCGCGACCGAGCGGAACAGGCGGCGCAGGATCACCCGGCCGATGCCGACGATCAGGCTGATGGCGGCAACGGCCTGAATGACCGCGATGCCGAGGCCCGAAAGCACCGTCTGCAGCGTGATCGCCTCGGAGCCGCCCTTGCCCGCCTCGCCGAAGACGACGATCAGAAACAGGATCGGCACCACCGCCAGATCCTGCGCCAGAAGCACGCCAAAGATGTTGCGCCCCGCGACCGAGGTCAGCCGGTGCTGTTCGGCCAGAAGCTGCACCACGATCGCGGTCGAGGACAGCGCCAGACAGGCGCCGATCACCAGGCTGGCGTCGATCGGGTTGCCGAAGGCAAAGGCGGTGACCGCGATCGCCGCGGTGGTCAGGGCGACCTGCGCCATGCCCAGCCCGAAGACCGAGCGGCGCATCGTCCAGAGCCGGTCGAGCGAAAGCTCAAGCCCGATGGTGAACAGAAGGAAGGCCACGCCCAGCTCGGCCAGCTGATCGACCGCCTCCTGCGAGCGGATGGTGATCCAGCCGAGGGGCGGGAAAGTGTCGGCGAACCGGCCGATGGCATGCGGGCCGAGCAGCAGGCCGGCGACCAGAAATCCGACCACCGGGCTGATGCGGAACCGGGTCATCAGCGGAATGATGACCCCGGCCGTGCCGAGAAACACGAGCGCCTCGCGGTAGAGGCCGATTTCGGATGCAATGGACATGGGATGTTCAACCACGCCCGCGCCGCCGACGCCAGAGGCGACATGCACCCTGCGGCAGAGCGTCCGACCGGACGGACCCGCCGCAGAGAGACGTTCCCCCGGTCAGGCGCGGGCGCCGGGTCAGGCGGCGGCGCTGTCTTGCGCGTCGCGCGCCGGGGCGCCGATGCGGAACTGGCTGACCAGTTCCTCGAGCCCGCGGGTCTGCCCGCTCAATGTCATGCAGGCGGCGGCGGTTTCCTCGTAGGCGGCGGCATTGTGCTGCTGCGTCCGGTCGAGCTGGTTCATCGCGGAACTGATCTCGCCGATGCCCGAGGCCTGTTCATGCGCCGAAGACGCGATCTCGCCGACATGGCTGGAAATCGTTTCGACCGCCTCGACGATGACCCGCAGCGCCTCTCCGGCGCGGCCGACAAGGGCGACCCCGGTCGTCACCTGATCGCCCGAGCTGGAAATCAGCGCGCCGATCTCGCGGGCGGCTTCCGAGGCGCGTTGCGCCAGCGCCCGCACCTCCGAGGCGACGACGGCGAAGCCGCGGCCCGCCTCGCCCGCCCGGGCGGCCTCGACGCCCGCGTTCAGCGCCAGCAGGTTGGTCTGGAAGGCGATGTCGTCGATCACGGTGATGATCCGCGAGATCTGTTCCGACGAGGTCTGGATCGCGCCCATGGCGGTCACGGTTTCCTCGACCACCTGGGTCGTGGTCCGCGCCTTTTCGGTGGCGCCGCGCACGATGGTGTCGACCTGCCGCGCGCTTTGCGCCGCCGATTGCACCGAGGCGGTCAGCTCGTTCAGCGCCGCCGCGGTTTGCTCCAGCGTCGCCGCCGCGGTTTCGGCCTGCCGCGACAGATCGGTGGTCGCGCCGGTGATCTCGGCGACGCCGCCGGTGATCGAGCGCGTCGCCGCATCGATCGATCCCATCACATCCGACAGCCGCGCCACGGTTTCGTTGAAATCGATCCGCAGCTGTTCATAGGCGGGCGGGAACCGGGTCGAGATCGCCACCGACAGATCGCCCCGCGCCAGATCGCGCAGGCCCGAGGCCAGGCTTTCGACCACCTGCGACTGTTCGTTGGCATGGGCTTCGCGCTGCGCCTCCTCGGCGCGGCGGGCCTCTTCGAGCGCGGCGGCCTCGCGGCGGTCGCGGTCGATCTCGGCCAGACGGCTCGCCTCGCGTTCGTCGCGCATCCGCGCCGCTTCGGCCTCGCGCTGCAGGCGCTGCGTCTCGGCTTCGGCGCGCAGCCGGGTCTGTTCGGCCTCAAGCTGCTTGCGGTCGGCCAGCACATGCCGCAGGGTCTCGACCGAGGCGGCCATGGCGCCGATCTCGTCGCGCCGTTCGGTGCCCGCAACCGGGGTGTCATAGACCCCCGCCGCCAGCCCGTTCACCGCCGCCAGCATCCGCCCGAGCGGCCGCTGCACCAGCGCCGAGGCGGCAAGATAGATCGCCCCCAGCGTCATCACCAGAATCGCCAACCCGCCCAGCGTGGTGGCAAGCACCTCGTGGTGAACCGGGGTGGTGAAGACCGCCCCCGGAACGTCCAGAATGGTCGCCCAGGTGACATTCATCCCCTTGGCGCTGAACGGATAAACCAGCCTGCGCGTGCCATCCTCGAAGCCCTCGATCACCCGGGGCTTGCCATCGGCCAGCGCGGCTTTGACCAGATCGGCGCCGATCCCCTCGTAGGGTTTGGTGAACAGCGCCGGGTCGGGGTTGGCGATCCATTTGCCGGCCGCGTCGACCAGCATCATCCGCCCGCCCTCGAAGGTCTCCATCTCCCCCATCATCTGCGACATCTCTTCCAGCGTGATGTCGACGCCGATCAGCCCGACCATCTTGCCGTCGATCTGCATCGGCACCGAGATCGAGGTGACCACATAGCCTTGTTTGGTCAGATAAGGCTCTGTCGTCAGGCTCTTGCCGGTTTTCGTGGGGACGTCGAACCACATTTCCTTCGGGTCGATCGGGAAGGTCTGGAAGGTCAGCCCGCCCTTGCCGTCCTTGGTCCAGTAGGGCGAAAAGTCGCCCGCGGCGTTTCGCCCGTCGGTGCCGGTCAGGAAACTGTCGGTCACCCCGCCGGGGATCGCCGACATCCAGGACGAAAACAGGTTGTCATAGCGCATCGGAACCTGTTTCAGCATCGCGATGATCTCGGGCGTCTCGGCCTGGCCGTGGCGCATGTAGCCGGTGACCATGCCGTTGAGGGCTTCCGCGGTGGCGACGGCCTCGGTCATCTGCCGGGCCACTTCACCGGCGGCGAATCGGGCCTTGCCGGTCGCCGTCTCCATCACCTGCGCCTCGACCCGGGCCGAGGTTTTCCAGCCGCTATAGGCCGTGTAGCCCAGAACGATCAGCGAAATCGCAAGGCCTGCCGCGAGACCAAGCTTGCCCGAGACGGATTTCAACGGGTGTTTCATCGGTTCCTGTTCCCTTCCAAGTCGCCCGGACCCTAGGACAGAAGCGGAAACATTACGTAAACAGCGCCCCGGGAAACGCCGCCAAGCGCTTGCAGATGCGGCAATATGTCGGCGGCGGGGCCTCGGCTTCGCTGGGACATTCGCGGTGGGCAGGGTATCTTGCCGCCGATCGCAGGCGGGGGGCGGCCCCCCTCTGCCCGTTCCGGGGCCAGGAACCGGCTCCGGCCTGAAATGAAAGGAACGACCATGGCCGATCTCGACGACATCAAGGAAGGCAAGGATTTCGGGCTCGACCGGCCTGCCGACCTGCAGGGCTTCTACCTCAAGGGCGCGGCCCATTACGACTGGGGGATGAAGAACCGCCTGTCGCGGATCTTCAACCCGAAGACCGGCCGCACGGTCATGCTCGCCTTTGACCACGGCTATTTCCAGGGTCCGGCGACGGGGCTCGAACGGATGGACCTGAACATCCTGCCGCTGTGCGACTACGCCGACGTGCTGATGTGCACCCGCGGCGCCTTGCGCTCGACCGTGCCGCCGACGAACACCAAGCCCGTGGCGCTGCGCTGCTCGGGCGGGAACTCGATCCTGACCGAGCTTTCGAACGAAACCGTCGCGGTGGAGATCGAGGATGCGATCCGGCTGGGCGTTTGCGCGATGGCGGCGCAGGTCTATATCGGCTCGGAATACGAGCACAAATCGATCACCAACGTCCTGAAACTGATCGACACCGGCACCCGCTACGGCATTCCGACGCTGGCCGTGACCGGGGTCGGCAAGGACATGGCCCGCGACGCGCGCTACTTCGGTCTGGCGACGCGGATCGCGGCGGAACTGGGTGCGCAATACGTCAAGACCTATTTCGTCGAAGAGGGCTTCGAGAAGGTCGCCGCCGGTTGCCCGGTGCCGCTGGTGATCGCGGGCGGCAAGAAACTGCCGGAACTCGAGGCGCTCGACATGGCGTATAAAGCCATCGATCAGGGCGCGGCGGGCGTCGACATGGGCCGCAACATCTTCCAGTCGGAGGCTCCGGTGGCGATGATCCAGGCGGTGGCCAAGGTCGTGCATGAAAACTTCACCGCCAAGGAGGCCTATCAGCTTTTCCTGGATCTCAAGGGCTGACGTCACGCGGAAAATCCAGAAAGCCCCGGTTGCGGACCGGGGCTTTTCAGGCCTGCTGACGGGCGGCGAACCGGGCTTCGGCGGCAAAGCCGCGGCTTTGACCGGGCAGGGGAGAGCTCAGAAGCAGCGTCCCCCCGGCACGGGTCAGGATCGTCTGCACGATCGCCAGACCAAGCCCCGCGCCGCCGCGCAGGGCGCTGGGCGCGCGTTCGAACCGCGCCCCGATCCGCGCCAGAACCTCGGGCGGCAGCGGCTCGCAATCGTTCTCGACCCGCACAAGCCCCGGTTCCAGCCGGAGCCGCACCTCCGTGCCATAGCGCAGCGCGTTCGACACCAGATTGCGCACCAGAATCCCGAACAGATCCGGGTCAAGATCGGAGAGCACCGGCCCCTCGGGCAGATCCATCGTGACCCCGGCCCCGCCCGCGAGCCGCATCGCATCCTCGGTGACGATCCGCACCACCGGGCGCAGATCCTGCACCGTATCCCGCCGCAGCCGTCCGCCCTCGGCCCGGGCAAGGCTCATCAGCCCCTCCGAGAGCCGGGTCAGCCGCTTCAGCACGGTTTCGATGTCGCTTGCCCGGGCGATCACCGCGGGGTCGGTCGTCTCGGCGCGCAGCCGCTGCGCCTGCGCGATCGCCCCTGCCAAGGGCGTGCGCAGCTCATGCGCGGCATTGGCGGCAAAGCTGCGCTCGGCCTGAAAGGCGTCGTCCAGCCGGGTCAGCAGCGCGTTCAGCGTCTCGGCCAGCGGCTGCACCTCGGCGGGCAGGGCACTTGCGTCCACCGGCGTCAGATCGGCGGCTCCGCGCCGGGCCAGCCGCAGCCGGAACTGCCGCAGCGGCGCGAAACCGTAGCGGATCAGCCCGGCAATCCCGGCAAGCGTCAGGGGCAAGACCAGCGCGATCGGCGCCAGAAGCCCCATCCGCACCTCGAAAGCCATGCGCTTGCGATGCACCATCGGCTCGGCCACCGAGATCCGCACCGTGCCCTGCAACGCCGCGTCATTGTAAAGCCGCAAGGCCTGGGTGGAACGAAAGCCGATCCCGTCCCAGGCCGGAAACAGCCCCGGATCGGCCCCATGCGAGATCATCAGGATCGAGCCCTTGTCGTCGCGCACGATATAGCTGAAGCTGTCGTCATGCGGCCGCACCGCGGGCACCCTTTGCGTGCCCGTCACCAGATCGCCGCGGCTCAGGATGTCGGAAACGACCAGCGGCAGGACCCGATGCGCGGTTTCCTGCAACGAGGCATCGAACATCGCATCCATCTGCAGCCGCTGCCGCCAGGCGGTAAAACTGGCCGCCGCGATCCAAAGGACGGTGACCAGAAGCCCCACCGCAATGGCCAGCCGCGCTTGCAGCGACGCCGGTCTCATGGCCGCGCCAGCCGGTAGCCAAGGCCGCGTTCGGTCTCGATCACTTGCGCGCCCAGTTTCTTGCGCAGCCTTGAGACATGCACTTCCAAAGTATTCGAGCCGATCTCGTCGTCGAAAGAATAAAGCCGGTCCTCGAGGTCGCGTTTCGGAAAGATCTGCCCGGGGCGGGACAGAAGCAGCTCGAAAAGCGCCCATTCCCGCGCCGTCAGCGCGACCGCCTTGCCCGCCCGGCGCAGCTCGCGCGCGGCAAGGTCGATCGTCAGCTCGCCCAGACGGATGACCGGATTGGGATTGCCCGCATAGCGCCGCGCCACCGAGCCGATCCGCGCCGTCAGCTCCGCCAGATCGAAGGGCTTGACCAGATAATCATCGGCCCCGGCATTCAGCCCCTCGATCCGGTCCGAGACCTGATCAAGCGCGGTCAGAATGATCACCGGCGTCGCAACCCCCTGTGTGCGCAGGGTTTTCAGAAACGGAATGCCGCGGCCGTCGGGCAGCATCAGATCGAGCAGGATCAGATCATAGGCCGCCACCGCCAGCGCATCCGCGGCCTGATCCAGCCGCATCGCCCAATCGACCGAATGGCCGTCGGCGGCCACCTGATCGCGCACCGCGGCCCCCAGAATGGCGTCGTCTTCCACGATGAGGATGCGCATGGCGGGCTCCTTGTTCCCCCTTGTCCTATCCTGTGCCAAGCTGACGGGAAGCTGAAGCAGGTTTTTCGAACGCTTCAGCTTGTCGTCAGAAACGCGGGGCAAAAGGGCCTCATCCTGATGGAGGACCCGATGACCGCTTCCCGCTTCCTGCCCGCTTTCGCCGCTTTGGTGGTGCTGGCACAGGCCCCCGCCGCCGCCGCGCATGACAATGACTGCATCGTGCCGATGGCCGACTGGCAACCGCGCGAGGCGGTGCAGGCGCTGGTGGAACAGCAGGGCCTGACGGTGCGGCGCATCAAGATCGACGACGGCTGTTACGAAGTCGATGCGCGGGATGCGACCGGGCTGCGGGTGCGGATGCGGCTCGACCCCGGCTCGTTGCAGATCCTGCGCCGCGGCGACGACGACGATGACGACGACCATCACCGCCGTCGCGGCGATGACCACGACGACAAGGATCGTTCCCCCCATCACGACGACTGATCCGGGTCCGCCCGGACAGGGCGGCGGTTTTTCCTTGGTCGGAGCCGCCGCCCACCCTTCCCAAAGCGCCTTTTCCCCGGACCTCCGGTCCGGGCCGGGTGCCTTCATGTCTGATGCAACCAAAGGAAATCACAGATGAAATCCTCTCTTCCCCTGATCGCGCTTGCGGTGCTTTTGTCCTCGACCGTGGTCGGCGCGCTTTCGGCCGCGCCGATCGACGCGCCGGTCTTTGCGGGCAATACCGCCGCGGCGCTGGCCACCTCCAAGGTCGCGGCCTCGGCGCAAGGCAGCCCCGCGCAGCCGGTGCAGCTGGCCGACAATGACCACGATGATGACGATGATGACGACGGCTTCTTCGGCTGGTTCGGCCATCACGGCCACCACGGCCATCACGACGATGATGACGACGACGACGATCACGGCCGCCGCAACTGCCCGCCCGGTGCGACCGGCTGCGGCGCGGCCCCGGCGGCGGCGGGCACCGTTGCCCCGCCCTCGAACGGGCTTTTCGCGCCGGGCTCGAAACCGCAAGTGCAAACGAACTGAGGAGACCGCGATGAAACCGCTTCACACCGCGCTTGCGGTCACGACCGCGCTTGTTCCGGGGATGGCGCTCGCCACCCCGGTCACCTTCACCACGCAGATGAGCGCTTACGGCGGCGACGGCGCCTATCTGGCCTATTACGTCACCGATGCGACGGGCGGCTATGTCGGCAGCCTCTGGATGGCGGGCGGCAAGGCGAAATATTACAGCCACCTCGGCGGCTGGTATGCGGCGACCGGCGGCAATACCGCGCAGGTCGATGGCATCACCGGGGCCTCGGTCGGCGCGGGGCGTGAGCTGACGATCACCCTCGATCTGGCCGATACGCTGTTCGATCAGGGCTATGTCCTGCATGTCGACAGTTCGGTCGAGAAGATGTCGGACGTGCCCGATGACGTCACGATCCCGCTCACCTCGGACAATCTGGGCAAACCGGTGGCGGGGAAATACTTCGTCCAGAGCCTGACCGTTTCCAAGTAAACCCCTGAAAAAAGGAGGCATTCCCGTGCTGCGATTCCTGCACCGTTGGCCCGGCCTTCTGGCGGCGCTTCTTGTTCTTGTGCTGGCGCTTTCCGGATCCGCGCTGTCGCTTTACCCGGCGCTGGAACGGCTTGCCGTGCCGCAGGCGGAAAGCACGCTGACGGTCGCCGATCTGGCGGCACGGGTGGCCTCGGCCCATCCCGGTCTCGAACAGATCCGCCGCGCGCCTTCGGGGCGCGTGGTGGCCTGGTGGTTCGAGGGCGGCAGGCCCGGCGCGGCGGTGATCGACCCCGCGACCGGCGCCGATCTGGGCAGCCCCGATCCGCTGCCCGGATCGCGGTTCCTGACCGATCTGCACCGCGAATTGTTCGCCGGGGACACCGGGCGGCTGGTCGCGGCGGCGGGGGCGGCGCTGATGCTGGCGCTGGCGATTTCGGGGGCCTGGCTCGTGGCGCGGCGGATGGGCGGCTGGAGCCGCTGGTTTGGCCGCACGCGTGGCCCCTTTGCCGGGCGGCTGCATGTGGAGCTGGCCCGCTTTGCCGTGGGCGGGCTGATCCTGTCGTCCCTCACCGCGCTGTGGATGACCGCCTCGATGTTCTCGCTTTTGCCCGATGGTGCGGCGGAACCGGCGCCTGCGCTGGCGACGGCGACCCTGCCGCGGCTTCCCTATGACCAGATCCCGGCGCTGGCGAACACCCCCGCCGCGGCGCTGCGGGAACTTTCGCTGCCCTCGCCCGACGATCCGACCGACACGTTCAAGCTGGTGACAGAGGGCGGCGCGGCGCTGATCGATCCGGGCACCGGGGCGATGCTGTCCTCGGCCACCCCCGGCTTTTTCGAAAAAGCCACGGAAATCATGGTGATGCTGCACACGGGGCAGGGGGCCTCGGCGCTGGGTCTGCTGCTCGGGCTGATGTCCCTGTCGGTGCCGGCGCTGGCCTTGACCGGGGCGCAGCACTGGTGGGCCGGTCTGCGGTCCAACCGGCGCATCCGCCGCAATGCCCGGGCCCAACTGGCCGAAACCGTGGTGCTTGTCGCGTCCGAGGGCGGCACGACCTGGGGCTTTGCCCGCACGCTTCACGATGGCCTGACTGCCGCCGGGCAAAAGGTGCACACCGCGCCGCTCGCCTCCTTCGACCCCGCCCGTTACGCCCGGGCCCGCCGGTTCCTGATCCTGGCCGCCACCTATGGCGAAGGCGAGGCCCCGACCGCCGCCAAAGCTGTCCTGGACCGCATCGCCGCGCTGACATCCGCCCCCGCCGCGCCCTTG
Organism: Rhodobacter capsulatus SB 1003; assembly: GCF_000021865.1. Lineage (NCBI taxonomy): Bacteria > Pseudomonadati > Pseudomonadota > Alphaproteobacteria > Rhodobacterales > Rhodobacter > Rhodobacter capsulatus. Next base: position 3,198,167 of record NC_014034.1, on the reverse strand, counting down.
GCAATCCTCGGCTTTGGCGATCGCACCTTTCCGCAGTTCTGCGGCTTTGCCGAAAGCCTGCGCGCCGCGGCTGCCGCGATCGGCTGGGAAAGCCTGATGCCGATGGCCACCGTCGACCGGCAATCGGCGCAGGATTTCGCCCGCTGGAGCCGCGATCTGGGCGCCGTCCTTGGTCTGCCGCTTGATCTGACGCATCTGCCCGAACGGCCGAAGACCACCGCGCTGACCCTGATCTCGCGGCGCGATCATGGCGCCGAGGTGCAGGCGCCGACCTCGATCCTGCGCTTTGAGGTGCCGCAAGCGACGCTCTGGCAACGGCTGACCGGGCAGGGGTTTGCGCGTTTCGAAGCGGGCGATCTGATCGGCATCCTCCCCAAGGGCTCGGACCTGCCGCGGTTTTATTCGCTCGCCTCCTCGGCGCGGGACGGGTTTTTGGAAATCTGCGTGCGCCGTCATCCGGGCGGGCTCTGTTCGGGGCAGCTGACCGATCTGACCCCCGGCGCGACGGTCGCGGGCTTTGTCCGCCGCAACCCCGCGTTCCGGCCGCAAAAGGGCCGCAAGCCGGTGATCCTGATCGGCGCGGGCACCGGCGTCGGGCCGCTGGCGGGCTTCCTGCGCGCCAACCGTCGCCACCGGCCGATGCACCTGTATTTCGGCGCCCGCGCGCCTCAAAGCGACCTGCTTTACGAGGCCGAACTGCGCGACTGGCAGGCCGCGGGACAGCTGTCGCGCCTGACCACCGCCTTTTCCCGCCACGGGCCGAAGACCTATGTGCAGGACGCGCTGCGCGCCGACGCGCCCGAACTGGCGCGGCTGATCGGGGCGGGGGCGCAGATCATGGTCTGCGGCGGGCGCGACATGGCCGCCGCGGTCCGCGACGCGCTGGCCGAGATCCTGGTTCCCATCGGGCAGACGCCCGCCAGCTTGAAAGCCGAGGGACGCTATGCCGAAGATGTCTATTAAGAACGCCCGTCTGGTGCTGAACGGGGCGACGATGGGCACGCGCTGGGCGCTGACGCTGCATCCGGAGCCGGGCTTCGACCCGGCCCCGCTGCGCGCCGCCTGTCAGGCCGAGGTGGACCGGATCGACGCGCAGATGTCGACCTGGAAGCCCGACAGCGACTTGATGCGCTTCAACGCGGCGCCGCTGGGGGAATGGCGGGATCTGCCGCCCGAGCTGATGGAGGTGCTGGTCGAAGCGCTGGTCATCGGTCGGGAAAGCGGCGGCGCCTTCGAGATCGCGATGGGCGATGCCGTCCGCGCCTGGGGCTTCGGCCCGGTGCCCGCCGACGAAGCCGCGATCCGCGCCGCGATGGCAAAGCCGCGCCGCCCCAGTTTCGAGGTGCTGGAGCTGGACCCCGCGCGGGGCCGCGCCCGCAAGCACGCCGAAATGAGCCTCGATCTGTGCGGCATCGCCAAGGGTTACGGGGTTGACCGGCTGATCGCGGCGGCCCGCGCGGCGGGGATCACCTGCGCGCTGGCCGCGATTGATGGCGAGCTGCGCGCCATTGGAAAACCTCCGAAAGACCGGGACGGAAACGACCGCGGCTGGGCGGTGGCGCTTGAACGCCCCGATTTCGGCCATCGCGCCATCCATGCGATGTTCGAACTGACCGATCTCGCCATCGCCACCTCGGGCGATTACCGGCATTGGGTCCGGGTCGGCGACCGCCATCTGGCGCATACGATGGACCCCGCGCGCGGGGCGCCGCTGATCGGCGGTCCGGCCTCGGCCACGGTGCTGGCCGAAAGCTGCATCCGCGCCGATGCCCTGGCCAGCGCCTGCATGGTGCTGGGCGAAAGCCGGGGCCGGGCGCTGGCGGCGCGCCTTGGCGCCGAGCTGATCTGCCTGACCGCGGCCGACCGCCGCACCCCGGTGCCGGGGGCCGTCTGACGCGTGGCGGGACATGTCTGGGTTGAGTGATTGCACTCGCCCCATGCGCGAAACCATGGTAGGCTTTCGCACGAAAGGAAGAACCCGGAGACAAGATTGGCCGTTCGCAACCCCCGTTTCGATCCGGCAACCGACGCTCTGGCGTCCGCTTGTGTCGGCGAGCTGTCCTGGCGCCTGCGGACCACCGCAGCCGGACCGCGGATCGTTCTGGGCTCTGCCTTTGGGGATCTGACCCTTGATCTGGCCGTCTTCGCGCAGCTTTTCCACCCCGACGACCGCGCCGATCTGGGCCGTTTCCTGCGCTGTGACACCGATCCGGTGCGGCTGGGGCTGGACCTGCCCGAGATGTCTTCGGCGCGGGGGATCCTGTTGCGCCTGCGCTGGGGGCCGGGGGGCGAGGATTTCATCCTGACCTGTCTCGAACCGGCCGAGCCTGCCGCGCCCGGCGCGTCCTCTGCGGCCTCGGGGCGGCTTTTTCGTCTGGATGCCGCGCTGCAGGTGGCGCGCAGCACGCTGGAAAACGCCGGCATCACCCCCACCTCGTCGTGGAATGTCGATCTGCGCAGCGGCGCGTTGAACGTCTCGGCCTCGTGGAAGGACCGGCTCGGCTACGGCGCCGAGGATCTGGAGCCGCTCACCCACGACGACTGGGCGCGGATGAGCCACCCCGAGGATGTCGCGGGGTTCGAGTCCGCCGAGACGCGCGCCCGCCTGCGCCGCGGCGCGCTGGTGCAACATCTGTCGCGTTCGCGGCATCGGCTGGGGCATTGGGTCACCTTCCTGTCCTTTTGCCGCGCCGTGCGCTGGGACCCCGCGGGCGAGATCAGCCTTTTGATGGGCTGCGATCTGGACATGACCGCGGTCTCGACGCTGGAGGGCGCGCTGGCGCGCGAACGCGACCGGCTGACGACGATCCTGGATGCGCTGCCCAGCGGCAAGATCGTGCTGGATGCGCAGGACCGGATCGTGCTGGCCAATCCCGAGGCCTGTGCGCTGATGGGCTGCGGCACGGGCGCGGTCTGTGGACGCGCCATGTTCGACCTGCTGCCGATCGAAGAGGGGCGGGCGGATCTGTGCGCCGCGATGGAGGATCCGGAGCACAGCGGCCCGGTGCTGATCCGGCTGCGCCGCGCCGGGCGGCTGCGGCTGTTGCAGGTCGATCTGGTGGTGTTGCCGGGCGATCCCGGCGACGGGCGGCTTTTGCTGTCGCTCTCGGACATCACCACCCTGCACGATCTGGGCCAGCAACTGGAACAATCGATCGACAATGCCCGCTTCATCGCCACCCATGATCTGATGACCGGCCTGCCCGACCGCTATCTGATGATGCGGCGTCTGGGCGAAAGGCTGACCTGTCTGGAGGCCGAGGGCGGCGGGATCGCGGTTCTGTGCATCGATTTCGACAATCACCGGCTGATCAACGACACTTTGGGCCACGAAACCGCGGATCAGCTGATCAAATCGGCGGCGAAGCGGCTGGAACAGGGCCTGCCCGAGGGGGCGCTGCTGGCGCGCACGAACGAGGACGAATTCGTCGTCCTGCTGCCCGGGGCGGATGCCCTGGCCGCCGAATCGCGCAGCTGGGACATCGTGCGCGCCTTTGCCCGGCCGATGCGGCTGCAGCGGCGGCAATGTTTCCTGACCGTCTCGATCGGGGTGGCGCTGCACGCGGGGCCGGGCGGCTGCGCCGAGGCGCTTTTGCGCGCGGCCGACATGGCGATGCACCAGTCGAAGGCGCGCGGCCGCAACACGGTGACGCTGTTCTCGCCCGAGATCGGGGCGCAGTTCGAACGCCGCACGGCGGTGGCGCAGGCCTTGCACCGGGCGCTGGAGGAGAGCAGCTTCGAGCTGCATCTGCAGCCGAAATTCGACGTGCGCGAGGGGATCCGGCTGATCGGCGCCGAGGCGCTCTTGCGGCTGACCGATGCCGAGCTGGGGCCGATCTCGCCCGCGGAGTTCATTCCGGTGGCCGAGGTGGACGGTCTGGTCTCGGCGATCGACCTCGAGGTGATGCGGCTGGCCGGGACGATGATGGCTGATTGGGCCGCGCGGGGGATCCGGCTGCCGCTGGCGGTGAACATCAATGCGACGACGCTGGACGAGCCGGGCCATGCCGATCTGGCCGAGCGGCTGTTGCGCGTCGGGCTGGACCCCGAACAGGTGACGGTGGAGCTGACCGAGACCGGGCTGGCCGCGCCGGGGCTGCGGCAGCGGCGCAATCTGGAACGGCTGCGCGACGTCGGCTACAAGATCGCGATCGACGATTTCGGCACCGGGCAATCGGCGCTGGGGGTGCTGCAAAGCCTGCCGGTGGCGGAGATCAAGATCGACCGCTCCTTCGTGCGCGGCCTTGAAGGGCCCGAGCCCGGCCGCGCCCGGGCGCTGATGCGGGCGATCCTGGCGATGGCGGGGGCGCTTGGCCTGCGCGCGATCGCCGAGGGCGTCGAGACCGAGGCGCAGTTCAGCATCCTGAAGGAGGAGGGCTGTCCGGCGATGCAGGGCTTCCTGCTGGGGCGGCCGCTGGGCTTGCGCAGTTTCGAGGCGCGCTATCTGGCCGAAGAGCCGCGGCCGCGCGCCGTCGCTCTGGCCGGTATCGGAGGATCAGGCGCATGACAGCCCCGCCGCACAGGCTCCCTCATCCCGACACGCCCGAATCGCGGGCGCGCTGGCTGCATGACATCGGCGGCCTCTCGGTCACGGAAATCGGCTGGCGGCTTGGTCTGCCGCCCGACCGGGTGCAGGCGCTGCTGGAGCAGCGGCCAAGCGTGGCCGTGCCGGTGCCGGATGCCGCCGAGGGGGCGCGGCTGATCCGCCGTCTTGCCCGCCGTCTGCGCGACCGCTTCGGGCTGGGCACCGTCTGCATCGCGCTGATGCCGCCCGATCAGACCGACCCGGTCCCGATGATCGCCGCCGCCGCCGCGCGGCATCTGGTGCGGGTGCTGCAGGCGCGCTCGGCGCCGGGCATCATCGGGCTGTCGCATGGGCGCACCATCGCCGCCATGGTCGCGCAGCTGCCCGAGATGCGGATCGGGCAGCTGCGCTTCGTCTCGCTTCTGGGCGAGCTGACCTTCGGCCATGCCGCCTATCCGCATGCGGTGATGCACCAGATCGCGCAGCGGCTGGGGGCGCAGGCCTTTCCCCTGCCGACGGCGCTTTACGCAAGCACGCCCGAGGAAGCGGCGGATCTGCTGCGTCAGCCGATGCTGCGCCGGGTCGCCGAGATGGCGCTGCAGGCCGAGGTCTGGGTGGTGGGCATCGGGCGCGGGGCGCCGGAAAACCAGCTGCATCAGTTCGGCATGATCGGCACCGAGGATCTGGCCGAAATCGTCGGTCTGGGCGCCGCCTGCGAGATTCTGGGCCGATTCTTCGACGCAGAGGGCCGCGAATTGCCCAGTGCCCTGGCCGCCCGCACCCTGGCGCCCGCCGCGCCCGATTTCCTGCGTCGCCGGGTGATCGGTCTGGCGGGCGGGACGGACAAGGTCGTGGCGCTGCATGCGGCGCTGGCGGGGCATCTGCTGCAGGATCTGGTGACCGACAGCCGCACGGCGGTGGCTTTACTCGACGAAGAGGAGCAGGCGGAATTTGCCGCGCTGCTGCGGTGAAAATTTGCAGCGCTGCTGCGGTGAAATTTTCGCGTTTCACCGCTTGACGGGGGGGGCGTGGATGCGTAGAAGCCTCCCACGCCCGCGGTTACGGCCCGGGAGAAATGCGCGGTTGTAGCTCAGTTGGTTAGAGTACCGGCCTGTCACGCCGGGGGTCGCGGGTTCGAGCCCCGTCAACCGCGCCACTTTCAAAAAGCCCTCGCGACAGCGGGGGCTTTTGTTTTTTCGCCTTGGCCTGTCCGACCCCGGTTCGGGCGGATCGCTGAGGGTCAGGTTTCTTGAGCACTCATCACATATGGCCAAGGCCATCGCCTTGGCCCTGCGCGACATTTGCCCCAAGACCGCCGAGGGCCCCAAAGGCCCTCGGCCAGCGCCCGCCCCGCGCCACTGGCGGGCGCTTCTCGCCCGCCGGGGCTGGGCGCTGGCCTCTGTCACGCGGGTGGAAACGGTCTTGCCGCAGCTTGGTCGCGACGGGCGGGGAAAGGCGGTGCCTTTCCGCTTCCGCCCGGGATGCGGCCTTCTTTCGGTTTGCCGTCAGGAGCCACCCAGCTTGCCGAACTCTTTCAAGGCCTTCGCCGCCTCCGGCCCATAAAGGCAGGCATAGACCGTGGGGAGAGCGACGGCGAGCGTCACCCCCGGAGCCATCGCCATGATCGAGGCCACCCCGGTTGCCGCGCCCAGCCGCAGCAATCCGCCATAAGTGGGCGTGTGATCCTTGCGGTCGATGTAGCGCGCGGCCTCTTTCAGGCTTTCAAGCGCCGCATCAAAGGCCGCCCGCAGCCGCCCCGCCGCCACATCGTCGATCGGCTGATCGGAGAGGTCTTCGGGGATCGCATCGTGAATGCCCATCAGGGCCGCCTTGCAAAGCACAAGCGTCCGCGACAGGGCTTCATGGGCGGCAAGCTGATCGGGATCGTTCGGAATGCGGATCGCCTGCAAGGCCAGCGCCTCGTCAATATCCGCCACGACGCGCTGACAGCGGTCCCGCAGGATCGGATGGCCGGTTTCCAGAAGCGCCCGCGCATCCGAAAGCGTCAATCTGCGCAGCCCCGCCGGGGGCACAAGGCCGCGACCGGGAATCGGAGACGGAGACAAAGGCGGGCGGTCCCCGTCCCTCAGTCCGATCCACTCGGGCGGTTTGCCGTCGGGGCGGGCTTTGGGCAGATAGGGCTCGGGCCACGGCGGCAGGGTGTTCAGATAGGCGAGGGTTGCAAGTGAACGCGTTTCGACGTCTTCTATCTTCGATAGCTTCGCCAACTCAGCGTCGCACTCAGTTGCGAGAGTTTTAGTGAAAGCAAGGCCGGGCAACCCCCTTGTTCCGAGTTGCTCCAACTTGCTTAATGGCCTCAAATCGGAAACTGCAGTGCCGCGCAATATAACGTCTGACAATTGAAGTAATTTGGCCAGCGGGGATAGGTCGGTCACTGCAGTGTTGCTGAGATCGAGCCCTTGTAGCTTGTAAAGCTCTGCAACGGGGGCAATGTCCGCGATGGCTGTGCTTCTTATGTCTATACTTGATAGTCCAGAAAGCTGCGAAAGTTCCGGGGGAAGCCGGTCAAGTTCGCGAAAATGCTTGTTGGTTAGGCTAATGTACTTCCTCCCCTCCCGCTTCACCCGCTCGATTTCTTCCAGTGCGGCCTGATAGGCCTTCTCTGCCTCGGTCATCTCGCACCCCTCACACTCCACCCAGCTTACCCGACCGCCCCCGTCAAACAACTGCGCTTTCCCGCTTGACGCCCTCGGCCGCAGCCGGTAGTGAACGCCCATCGCGCGGTTGTAGCTCAGTTGGTTAGAGTACCGGCCTGTCACGCCGGGGGTCGCGGGTTCGAGCCCCGTCAACCGCGCCACTTTCCCCTCCCTCTGGACGCTTCCCGCTTCGTGGCGTATCACGCGCCGAACGGAGGATGTCTGATGCGCGACGAGCTGGATGCGAAAACCCTGATCGACACCATGGGCCAGGCGGCCCGGACCGCGGCGGCCGAGCTGGCCTTTGCCCCGGCGCCGCGCAAGCGGGCCGCGCTGATCGCCGCCGCCGAGGCCGTCGCCGCGCGTCAGGACGAGATCCTGGCCGCCAATGCCGAAGACATGATCTTTGGCCGCGACAAGGGCCTGTCCCCCGCGATGCTGGACCGGCTGAGGCTGGATGAAACCCGCCTGCGCGGCATCGTCGAGGGGCTGCGCGCCGTCGCCGAACAGCACGATCCGGTGGGCGAGGTGATCGCGGAATGGGACCGGCCGACGGGGCTGCACATCCAGCGCGTCCGCACACCCCTGGGCGTGATCGGCGTCATCTACGAATCGCGGCCCAACGTGACGGCCGATGCCGGTGCGCTGTGCCTCAAGGCGGGCAATGCGGTGATCTTGCGCGGCGGCTCGGAAAGCTTCCATTCCAGCCGGGCGATTCACGCCTGCATGGTTGCCGGGCTGAAGGCCGCCGATCTGCCCGAAGCGGCGATCCAGCTGGTCCCCACCCGTGACCGGGCGGCGGTGGCGGCGATGCTGCGCGCCGTGGCCCATATCGACGTGATCGTGCCGCGCGGCGGCAAGGGGCTCGTGGGTCTGGTGCAGGCCGAGGCCCGGGTGCCGGTTTTCGCGCATCTGGAGGGCATCTGTCACATCTACGCCGATGCCGATGCCGATCTGGAGAAAGCCCGCCGTGTGGTGGTGAATGCGAAAACCCGCCGGACGGGCATTTGCGGTGCGATGGAATGCCTGCTGATCGACCGGGCGTTTTACGCAAAACACGGCGCGGTGCTGATCGAAGACCTGATCGCGAAGGGCGTCGAGATGCGGGTTTCGGCCGATCTGGCGCATATCCCGGGCACCAAACCGGCGGCGGAGGAGGATTTCGGCCGTGAATTCCTCGACATGATCTGCGCGGCGAAGCTTGTGGACGGCGTCGATGGCGCCATTGCCCATATCCGCCGCTACGGTTCAAGCCACACCGAATCGATCCTGACGGAAAACGACGCCACCGCGGCACGGTTCTTTGAACGGCTCGACAGCGCCATCCTGATGCGCAACGCCTCGACGCAGTTTGCCGATGGCGGCGAATTCGGCATGGGGGCGGAAATCGGCATCGCCACGGGCAAGCTGCATGCGCGCGGCCCGGTGGGGGCCGAGCAGCTGACCTCGTTCAAATATCTGGTGCGCGGCGACGGCACGATCCGTGCGTAAGCCGGGCCGCGCCGTAAGCCGCGCCGTTCGTAAGCCGGGCCGCGCGTAAGGCAGGGCCCCGCGCGGGGCCCGCCTCAGGCTCAGAACCGGATCTCGGCGCTTGTCTCGGCCACGTCCCAGACGACGCGCCGCCCCTGATGCCCGGCCTCGCGCGGCAACAGCAGGAACTGCACCTGCGCCGGGCTGACCGTGACCAGGCTGCCAGAGAGCCGCGCCCAAAGCTCGGGATCGGGCTTGGTGCGCTTGGCTTGCGCGACAAGACGCCATTCGCCGTCTTCCTCGGTGATCACGACTTCGCCACCCCAGGGCAACGCCGGTTCAAGGCACAAGAGCCCGAGGAAGATCAGCTTCACCACCCGGCGCGACTGGTCGCCCGCGCCGAGCCAATGGTATTTCACCCGCCCCCCGCGCGAGATTTCTTCAAGCACGCCAAGGATTTCCGGGGTGCCGATGCGCTGATCGACCGAGGCCTGGCCAAAGGCGATGCGGAAGAACTTGATCCGCGCATTGGCCGCGGCGACGCTTTGCGAAATCAGCTGCACCTCGGGGCTGTCGGCCAGCCCGGACATGTTCAGCAACTCCACCCCGTTGCCGATCGCCCCCAAAGGGCTGATAAGGTCGTGGCAGAGTCGCGACCCGACAAGAGCGACAAGATCGGCCTCGGAAGGCGCGGTCTCGGGCGGCGGGGCAGGGACGAAGGCTTCATGGGTCATGGTGGATCTCCCTTTCGGGGGTCGCCGAAGCGAGGGCAGGATGAACGCGTTTCTGGAACCGGGGATGCTGGTGAAAAACCCCCAGGCCCCCGATTGGGGGCTGGGACAGGTGCAGTCGCGCGTCGGCGACAGGGTGACGGTCAATTTCGAACATGCCGGCAAACAGGTGATCGACGGGCGACGGGTGCAGCTTTCCCTCGTTATTCCCGACCAAGGTTGATAAAAGGTTAACAGCTTTAAAAATGGTTAACAGCCCCGCATCGCGGCCCTGACCCCTTTCGCTGCGCGGGTCCTGCGGTCCGCATCATTGCAGCCTTGCGCGCGGGCGCCTAGAGATGAACGAAGACGGAAGGCTTTGAGCATGGCGGCAGCACCGCTTTCTTATGAAATCAGATTGGCGCGGGACGCACAGGAGATCAGGGCCTCGCAGCGGCTGCGTTATGCCGTTTTCGTCGAGGAGCTGGGCGGGGCGGGGCCGCTGATCGATCACGAAAACCGGCTGGAAGCCGATGAATTCGACCCGCTTTACGACCATCTCGTGCTGATCGACGCGACGAAACCCGAAGAGGATCTGGACCGGGTGGTGGCGGCGTACCGGCTGTTGCGCTCGGACCGGGCGGCCGAGATCGGGCGGTTTTACTGCGATGCGGAATATGATCTGACGCCGCTGCGCGCCTCGGGGCGGCGGCTTCTGGAACTGGGGCGGTCCTGCGTGCATCCCGATCACCGCGGCGGCGCGGCGATGCTGATGCTGTGGAATGCGCTCGCTGATTACGTGCTGGCGCATGAGATCGAGATCCTGTTCGGCGTCGCTTCGTTTCACGGCACCGATGTCGCGGCGCTGCAGCAGCCGCTGGCCTGGCTGCACCACCACCATCTGGCGCCCGAGGGGCTGCGCCCGCGCGCGCGGCAGTTTCAACGCATGGATCTGGTGGCGAAAGAGGCGCTGGACCGCCGCGCCGCGCTCGATGCGATGCCCAATCTGATCAAGGCCTATCTGCGGCTGGGCGGGTTCGTCGGCGAGGGCGCCTTTGTCGACCGGCCCTTCAACACCACCGATGTCATGCTGCTGATGGATACGCAGGCGATGTCGGAGAAGCACCGGGAGTTCTACACGCGACGGGTGGAGGGACGCGGATGACACGACCGATCTGGATGGGCGACGAACCGCCGCCCGACCGGCCGCCGACGCTGGCCGGGCGCGGGCGTCTGGCGCTGCGCGGCGGGGCGATGGCGCTGGTGCTGATGGCGGGGCTGACCCTGCATCTGGCGGTGCGGCTGATCGAGCGGCCGCTGCATGGCGGGCACCGGCCCTGGACCCCGGCGATCACCCCTGTCGTCTGCCGGATCTGCGTCGCCATCCTGGGCCTGCGCTATTCCGTCCGCGGCCGCCCCATGCAGCATATCGGCGCCGTCGTCGCCAATCACACCGGCTGGCTTGACATCTTCACCCTGAACGCCTGTCAGCGGCTTTACTTCGTCTCCAAGGACGAGGTGGCGGACTGGCCCTTCATCGGCTGGCTGGCCCGCGCCACCGGCACCGTCTTCATCCGCCGCGACCCGCGCGAGGCCAAGGCGCAGCAGGCGCTTCTTGAAGACCGCATCCGCGACGGGCACCATCTGCTGTTCTTCCCCGAGGGCACCTCGACCGACGGGCTGCAGGTGCTGCCGTTCAAGACGACGCTCTTTGCCGCCTTTTACACCCACGGGCTCGACAAGGTGATGCAGATCCAGCCGGTCACGGTGAATTACACCGCGCCCGAGGGCGAGGATCCGCGGTTTTACGGCTGGTGGCGGGACATGCCCTTTGCCACTCATCTGGCCAAGGTGCTCTCGGTGGCCCGGCAGGGCGCCGCGGAGGTGGTGTTTCATCCGCCGCTCGATGTGTCGGATTTCCCCTCGCGCAAGGATCTGGCGGCGGCCTGCGAAGCGGCGGTGCGTTCGGGGATGGGTCAGCGGTCGCGGTAGTGGCGCAGGACCGCCAGCCGGATCGCCGTGGCCAGCCCGGTGCCCGGATCGCGGGCGGCGTCGATCTCGCGCGCGGCCTCGTTCAGGCCAAGCCCGCGGGCGGCGGCCAGTTCCTTGAAGCCGGTCCAGAACGCGTCCTCGAGCGAGACCGAGGTGCGGTGCCCGCCCAGCGTCAGCGAATGCTTGCGCGGGGCCTCGCTCACCTTTCCGGCTCCGGGTCGCGCCGATGCGCGTCAAGGGCGGCGCGGGCCTTGGCGGCCTCGGCCTCTTCCCGCTGTTTCTGCGCCTTGGTGCGGCCGAATTTGGCGGCATTGGCATCGGCCGCGGCCTTGGCCTCAGTGCGGGCGGCTTGCTTGCGGAAACGGTTCAGATTGACGATCTCGGCCATGGCGCAGCATCGCACGGGGCCGCGCCGCGTGCAATCCGGGCGGTGACCGCCCGCGTTTGGCGGCTTGCCGCCATCGCCCCGGGGCCCCGGGCGCAAATGGTCGCAACGGTCTTGCGCCGCGGCAAGGGGCTGCCTATCTGCAGATCATCCACTCCTGTCCCTCGTGATTCGCGGCTCATGACGTTTCGATCTGGCATGTCCTTCCCTGTCCTGTCCGGCGGTTTCCCGGGAACGCGGGCATGAGCCGGATGTCCGGTCCCGCCGCCCGGGCCCGCGCCCGCGCCGTTGCCGCGAAACTGCGCGCGCGTCTGGCGCGTCAACCGCGGCCCGAGCGGCTCTCGGATCTGCTGACGGAACTGGCCGAGGATCAGGGCCGCGAGCGGATCGCGCTGTCGGATCTGCTGGACCGGCTCAGCGTGCGCGCCTTTGGCCCGCTGCTGGTGATCTTTTCGCTGCCGAACGTGTTGCCGACGCCGCCCGGAACTTCGGCCGTGCTGGGGCTGCCGCTGATCTTCCTGACCTTTCAGATGCTGATCGGCGGGCCGCCGTGGTTTCCCGCCTTCATCGCCAAACGCTCGATCGCGCGGGCGGATTTCGCCCGGCTGGCAGCGGTGGTCGTGCCGCGGCTCTTGCGCGCCGAGAAGATGCTGCAACCGCGGCTCAGCTTTCTGTCCTCGCGCTGGGCCGAACAGGGGCTGGGGTTTCTGGCGCTGGTGCTGGCGATCATCCTGACGCTGCCGATTCCTTTGGGCAATATCGGGCCCGCCTTTGCGCTGGCGCTGATCGGCATCGGCCTGTTCGAGCGCGACGGGCTTTGGGTGCTGGCCGGGGTGGTGGCGGGGCTGGGCGCGCTGGCGCTGGTGCATGGGGTGATCTGGGCGATGATCGCCGCCGCCGCGCATGTGCTGCACACCTGGTCCTGACCGCGCGACATGAAAAGGCCCCCGCCGCGGCGGGGGCCTTTTCGGGTCCGGGGGCCGGGCTCAGTTCGGCAGGATGCGCACGCCGCCCTTGGCCGCCGACGAGGCAAACATCGCATAGGCCCGGAGCGCGGTCGAGACATGGCGCGGACGCGGGGCCGCGGGCGTCCAGGGCAGCGGCCCCTTGGCGGCACGCCGCGCCTCCAGCACGTCTTCGGCCACGGCCAGATGGATGCTGCGGTTCGGAATGTCGATCTCGATCACGTCGCCGGTCTCGACCAGACCGATCAGCCCGCCTTCCTCGGCTTCGGGGCTGACATGGCCGATCGAGAGCCCCGAGGTCCCGCCCGAGAAGCGCCCGTCCGTCAGCAGGGCGCATTTCTTGCCCAGACCTTTCGATTTCAGATAGCTGGTCGGGTAAAGCATCTCCTGCATGCCGGGGCCGCCGCGCGGGCCTTCGAAGCGGATCACCACCACTTCGCCCTCGGTGACCTTGCCGGTCAGGATGCCCGAGACCGCATCGTCCTGACTTTCAAAGACTTTCGCCGTGCCGGTGAATTTCAGGATCGACTCGTCCACCCCCGCCGTCTTCACGATGCAGCCGTTTTCCGCGATATTGCCGAACAGCACCGCCAGACCGCCGTCCTTGGAAAACGCATGTTCGGCCGAGCGGATCACCCCCGCTTGCCGGTCGCGGTCCACTTCTTTGTAGCGGTTGCCGGTCGAAAACGCCTCGGTCGTGCGCACGCCACCCGGCGCGGCGCGGTAAAAGCTGTCGACGGCGGGATCATTGGCCGTCATCACGTCCCAGGTCGCGATCGCCTCGCCCATCGAGGCGGAATGCACGGTGCGGGCGTCCAGATGCAGCAGCCCGGCGCGGCCCATCTCGCCCAGAATGCCCATGATGCCACCGGCGCGGTGCACGTCTTCCATGTGCACGTCCTGTTTCGCCGGGGCGACCTTGCACAGCACCGGCACCTTGCGGCTGAGCCGGTCGATGTCGTCCATGGTGAAATTCACCCCGCCCTCATAGGCGATGGCCAGAAGGTGCAGCACCGTGTTGGTCGAGCCGCCCATGGCGATATCGAGGCTCATGGCGTTTTCAAACGCTTCGAAGGTCGCGATGTCGCGCGGCAGAAGGCCCGGTTCGTTGCCCTCGTAATGGCGCTTGGTGATGTCGACGATGCGCCGCCCGGCTTCCAGGAACAGCGCCTTGCGGTCGGCATGGGTCGCCAGCATCGAGCCGTTGCCGGGCAGGGCCAGACCCAGCGCCTCGGCCAGACAGTTCATCGAATTCGCGGTGAACATGCCGGAACAAGATCCGCAGGTCGGGCAGGCGGCTTTCTCGATCGCCTCCACCTGCGCATCGGTGTAGCTGTCGTCGGCCGCGACCACCATCGCATCGACCAGATCAAGGTCATGGTCGATCACGTCGGGGGAAATCTTGCCCGCCTCCATCGGCCCGCCCGAAACGAAGATCACCGGAATGTTCAGCCGCATCGCCGCCATCATCATGCCGGGCGTGATCTTGTCGCAGTTCGAGATGCAGACCATCGCATCGGCGCAGTGGCCGTTGACCATGTATTCGACCGAATCCGCGATCACCTCGCGCGAGGGCAGGGAATAGAGCATCCCGTCATGGCCCATGGCGATGCCGTCATCGATGGCGATGGTGTTGAATTCCTTGGCGACGCCACCCGCGGCCTCGATTTCGCGCGCGACCATCTGGCCAAGGTCTTTCAGATGCACGTGACCCGGCACGAACTGGGTGAAGGAGTTGACGACGGCGATGATCGGCTTGCCGAAATCGCCATCCGTCATGCCGGTCGCGCGCCAGAGGCCACGCGCCCCCGCCATGTTGCGGCCATGGGTCGATTTGCGGGAACGATACTGCGGCATCTGGCGTCTCCGGGCTGGCTTGGACTTGCGCCCTTCTAGCGCAGGCCGGGGGGCGATGCCAACCCGAAGCCTTGCGGCAGGAACACGAAGCCTTGCGCTGCGCATGTCTGGGGGCAGACCTTGCCGGGACGTTTTGGCCTCGGCCATCGCCGAGGCCATGCGGATCCTGTCCCCGATCCGGCCACTGTCGTGCCTGGGGCTTGCGGTCTGGTTGCGGCCGGGCGCTGTCGGGCGGGGAAAGGCGGTGCCTTTCCCTTTCCGCCCGAACCCGCCCCTATGCCATCAGCTCCACCGCCATCGCCGTGGCCTCGCCGCCGCCGATGCAGAGCGTCGCGACGCCGGTTCTCAGCCCGTGCCGCCGCAGCGCCGCCAGCAGCGTGACCAGCACCCGCGCCCCCGAAGCGCCGATCGGATGCCCCAATGCACAGGCGCCGCCATGCGGGTTCACCCGGTCATGCGGCAGATCCAGCGCCGCCATCGCCGCCATCGCGACCACCGCAAAGGCCTCGTTCACCTCGAACAGATCGATCCGGCGCAGATCCAGATCGAGCTTTTCCGCCAGTTTCGTCAGCGCGCCGATCGGGGCGGTCGGAAACAGGTTCGGCGCATCGGCATGGGTCGCATGACCCAGCACCCGGGCGAGCGGCGTCAGCCCGCGGGCCTCGGCCTCGGAGGCGCGCATCAGCACCAGCGCCGCCGCCCCGTCCGAGATCGAGGAGGAATTCGCCGCCGTCACCGTGCCGCCCGGCCGGAAGGCCGGTTTCAGCGTCGCGATCTTGTCCAGCCGCGCCTTGCCCGGCTGCTCGTCGGTGGTGATGAGCCCGGCCCGGCCTGCCTCCACCGGCGCGATTTCAGCCGCGAAAGCCCCGCTGGCAATTGCCGCCTGCGCCCGGGTCAAAGACGCAATCGCGTAATCGTCCTGCGCCTGCCGGGTGAAGCCGAAGGCTTCGGCGCAATCCTCGGCAAAGGTGCCCATCAACCGGCCGCGATCATAGGCATCCTCGAGCCCGTCCAGAAACATGTGATCGAGCACCTGCCCATGCCCCAGCCGCAGCCCGCCGCGCGCTTTCGGCAACAGATAGGGGGCATTCGTCATGCTCTCCATGCCGCCCGCCAGCACGACCCGCGCCGAGCCCGCCAGCAAAAGGTCATGGCCCAGCATTGCGGCCTTCATCCCCGAACCGCACATCTTGTTGATCGTTGTCGCCCCCGCCGCAAGCGGTAGACCCGCTTTCAGCGCCGCCTGCCGCGCCGGGGCCTGACCTTGCCCCGCGGGCAGGACGCAGCCCATCAGCACCTCGTCGACCTCAGCGGCCGGAACGCCCGCCCGGTCAAGCGCCGCGCCAAGCGCCACCGCGCCCAGATCGGCCGCGGCAAGCTCTGAAAACGCGCCCTGAAAGCCGCCCATCGGCGTGCGGGCCGCCCCCGCGATCACCACCGGATCCATTCTCTCCCCCGTCATTTCGCGGCCATCCGCAAAGCGCCGTCGAGCCGCAGCACCTCGCCATTCAGCATCTGGTTTTCGCAGATATGGCGCACGAGCGCGGCATATTCCGCCGGGTCCCCCAGCCGGTTCGGGAAGGGCACCGAGGCGCCCAGACTGTCCTGCACCTCCTGCGGCAGCCCCGCCATCATCGGCGTGCGAAAGATCCCCGGCGCCACCGTGACGACGCGGATGCCGTGCCGGGCCAGTTCCCGCGCCGCCGGAAGCGTCAGCGCCGCGACGCCGCCCTTGGAGGCCGCATAGGCCGCCTGTCCGATCTGCCCGTCAAAGGCCGCGATGGAGGCGGTGTTGACGATCACCCCGCGCTCGCCGCCCGGGCCGGGGGCATTGCCCGCCATCGCCTCGGCCGCCAGCCGCAGCATGTTGAAGGTGCCGACAAGGTTCACCGTCACCGCCCGGGCGAAACTCTCCAGCCGGTGCGGCCCCTCGCGGCCGAGGATCTTTTCCCCCGGCGCGATGCCCGCGCAATTCACCAGCGCATCAAGCCGCCCGAAGACCGAGACCGCCAGATCGATGGCGGCGCGGCCGTCCCCCTCCTGCGTCACATCGGCGCGGCAAAACCGCGAGGCCGCGCCCAGATCCGAGGCCATGGCCATGCCCGCTTCGGCGTTCAGATCGACGATCACCACCTTGCCGCCCGCATCAACCACCATCCGCGCCACGGCCGCCCCCAGCCCCGAACCGCCCCCGGTGACGACAAAGACCCGCTCTGAAATCTGCATCCTTTCCTCCCTTTCCCTGACGTCAAATCCTATCGGGTGGGGGGTGTCTGGCAACGGCAAAGGCGGGACATCCTGCGGTTGCGACGCAACGGAATCCGGGCGTTGACAGTGGGGCAGGGGGCTTGGCAAGACAGGGGAAAGGAGAGCCCGATGAGCACAGCCACCCCCGCCACCCGGGCGCTTGACGCCGCCAAGGTGGCCTTCGAGCGGATCGAATATGATTACGTCGCCGGGCAGGACAAGATCGGCCTGCATGCGGCGGCGGCGATTGGCGCCGATCCCGCCGAGGTGCTGAAGACGCTGATGGTCGAGGTCGACGGCAAGCCCGCCTGCGCGGTGATCCCGTCGGATTGCACGCTGTCGATGAAAAAGGTCGCGGCGGCCTTCGGGGCCAAGGCGGCGGCGATGATGCCCGCCGACAAGGCCGAGCGGCTGACCGGCTTTCACACCGGGGGGATCTCGCCCTTTGGCCAGAAGAAACGGGTGCCGGTGGCCTTTGAAGCCGCGGCGCTGGGGCAGGCGCAGATCGTCGTCAATGGCGGCAAGCGGGGGCTGATGGTGCGGCTGACCCCCGAGGCGGCGCTGACGGTCTCGGGCGGTCTGGCCCGGGATCTGATCGCCGCGCCCTGAGCCCGGGCCGGATGTCACGCCCGCGTCGCAGTTTCGCCGGAATTCGGCGTGATACCCGGGTTAACCCTTCCTCTCCGCCCTCTGGAGCCCCATGCCGCGTCTGATCCCGCTTGCGTTTGCCCTGCTTGGCCTGCTGGCCCTTGTCCCCGCCCCCGCCCCCGCCCCCGCCGAGACCCGGCCGCTGGGCTTTGGTCATTTCCTGAACAACGATGCGCTTGGCGACGGCAAGGACCGCTGGCAGACCGGCTCTTACACGCTGTCGTGGCTGCGCGGCCCGGAGTGGCAGGGGCGCCTGCCCGGCCGCCCCTTCGAGATCCTGGAATACCGGCTGAGCGGGGCGGTGATCGCGCCTTCGCGGCTGAAAAGCCTGCGCGGCGATCGGCGCTATGTCGGCAAATCCGCGGTTTCGCTGCACACGCAATTCGCCCCCACGCCGCAGACCGAGGCGGATCTGGGCCTTGGCGTGGTCTGGACCGGCCCGGCGAACGGCCTTTCCGGGGTGCAGCGCCAGCTGCATGACCTGCTGGGCGAACCCCGGCCGCGCGCCGCCGACAGCCAGTTGCCGAACCATCTCTATCCGACCGTCAGCGCGGAAATCGCCCGGCCGATCGCGCTGGGCCGGGCCGAGCTGCGCCCCTTTGCCGAGGCGCGGGCGGGCGATGAAACCCTGCTGCGTCTGGGCGCCGATCTGGCCTTCGGGCAGCGCGAGAAGGGGGCGCTGTGGCTGCGCGACGAGGTGACCGGGCAACGCCATCTCGGCATCGGCGGCACCGATGCGGGCGGCACCGCCTTTGTGCTCGGCGCCGATGTCGCGCATGTCTTCGACAGCGCTTATCTGCCGGGCGGCTGGGGCGTGCAACCGGAACAGACCCGCAGCCGCCTGCGCGCCGGGATCTCGACGCGGCTGGGCCGGGTCGGGCTGTTTTACGGCCTGACCTGGCTTTCGCGCGAATTCGTCGGCCAGCCCGAGGGGCAGCTGGTCGGCTCGGTTCGGCTGCGGCTGCGCTTTTGACTTTTTCGCGCCAGATCGTCCTTTCCTTGATCTGGGTCAAAATGGGGGATTCACAAGGCGAATCACCCATGTTAGGTTTTGCTTAATCAAGGATCGAAGGGTCCATAAAACGAGGCAGGACATACAGGCAATGAAGCCGGGCTATCTGGGCACCTTCGTGATCGCGTGGGACCAGACCGAGATCGACGGCGCCGCGGGCGCCCCGGTCGAGAGCCTTGCAACCGGCGCCTGCTGGCGCTGGAGCGGCGAGGCGGTGCGGGTCGATGGCCCCACCGACCTGCTGATCCTGAGCGGGGCCGAGGGCAGCGAGGCGCTGCGCCAGCGCGCCGCCCGGGTGGTGCGCCGCCTTCTGGGCGTGGCGATCGAGGGTGGCGACGGCGCCGCCTTTCGCGCCCGTGCCGATCTGCCCGAGCTTCCCGATCAAAGCTTTGCCGTCACCGACGGGATCCGCGCCTATGACATCACGCTGATCGAACTGCCCGCGGCGCGGGCGCGTCTTTTGATGTTCGCGGGCGGCCTGCCGCCGCGCGACACCGATCTGTGGCTGGTCGAAAGCCGCGTCGATCCGCGCCCGGCGGGGCTGCGTCTGGCCGCGCCCGGGGTGATCTGTTTCACGCCGGGAACGCTGATCGACACGCCCGCCGGGCCGCGCCCGGTCGAGGCGCTGCGGCCCGGCGACCGGGTCTCGACCCGTGATGACGGCCCGCAGGAGATTTTGTGGATCGGATCGCGGCGGATGAGCGGGGCCCGGCTTTACGCGCTGCCGCATCTGCGCCCAGTGCGACTTGGGGCGGTGCGACTTGGGGCGGTGCGGCTGCGGGCGGGGGCGCCTGGTCTGCTGCGCCCCGCGGCCGATCTGCTGGTCTCGCCGCAGCATCGGGTGCTGGTGCGCGGTGCCGCGGCGCGGGCGCTGTTCAACGAGCCCGAGGTGCTGGTGCAGGCCTGCGATCTGGTCGATGACGCCGCGGTGCGGGTCGCGACCCGGCTGCCCGAGGTCACCTATCTGCACCTGCTGTTCGCGCGCCATCAGGTGATCCGGGCGAACGGGGTCGAGACCGAAAGCTTCCACCCCGCCGCGACCGAGGTCGAGAGCATCGCCGAGGATCAGCGACAGGCGCTGTTGCGGCTGTGCCCCGGGATCGAGGCCGATCCGATGACCTACGGGCCTTTCGCGCGGCGCATGCTGAGCGCCTCGGAAGCGGCGATCCTGCGCCACGATCTGGCGGCCTGAGCGACGGTTTCGGGCGAAAAGGAAACGCGATCCGCGTTTCCCGCCCGCCTGTGCAAGGCCCGTGGCAAGACCGTTTCCCCAAGCGCGACACAGGCCGACGCCCGGCCCGGCGGGCGAGAAGCGCCCGCCATGGGCGGGGCGGGCGCTGGCCGGCGGCCTTTGGGCCCCCGGCTGGCATGGGGCCAATGCCGCGCGTGACCTCGGCGATGGCCTCGGTCATGGCAAGCCGCGGCAGGAGCGATGAGTTTACCGTTCCGTCAGCTTCAGCTCGATGCGGCGGTTCTGCGCCCGGGCCTCGGGGCTTTTGCCCGCCGCCACCGGGCGGAATTCGCCAAAGCCCGCCGCCGCCAGCCGTTTCGGCGCAAAGCCCTGCGCCTCGATCAGATATTTCACCACCGACAGCGCGCGGGCCTGCGACAGTTCCCAATTGTCCTTGAATTCGCCCTGACCCGAGAGCGGCGTGTCATCGGTGAAACCGTCCACCTCCAGCAGCCAGTCGATTTCCGGCGGGATCTCGGCCGCCAATTCGCGGAACGTCTCGGCCACGCGCGAAATCTGCGCCTGTCCCTCGGGCGACAGATCAGCCGAACCGGGCTGAAACAGCACCTCGGACGAGAAGACGAACCGGTCGCCCACCACCCGCACGCCCGCGCGCCCGTCCAGCAACTGCGACATCCGGCCGAAGAATTCCGACCGATACCGCGCCAGATCCTTCGCCTCGGCCTCGGCCTTCCTGCGCGCCTCCTCCTCCAGCGCGGCGCGGCGTTTCTGTTCCGCCGCCACCTGCGCCAGCGCCGAATTCAGCTGGCTTCCCAGCGCCTCGACCTGCACCTTGGCCTCCGTATCCCTCGCCTTGGCCTCGTCCAGAACCGCTTGCAGATCCGCCAGCTGCCCGCGCAAAGCCGCCACCTGCTGATTGAGCCGCGCCACCTGTTCCGCCTTGCGATCGCTTTCTGCCCGGGTCTCGGTCAGGGTCTTTTCCGCCACGGCCTTCAGCGCCGCCTGCTTTTCGGCCTCGCTCAGCTGCACCTCCAGCCTGCCCTGCAGATCCTTTCGCGCCGCCTCGGCCGCGGCCAGAAGCGTCAGCGTCTCCTCGGCCTTTTTGCGCGCCGCATCAAGCTGCAACCGCGCCGAGGCCAAGGCCGCATCCGAGGTTTTCAGATCGCCCTGCAGGTCCGCAATCACCGCCGCCTGCGCCGTCTTCTCGGCCAGAAGCCCCGCCACCTGCGCCTCGAAGGCGGTGATCCGCGCCCCCGCAGCCTCCAGCCGTCCGGTCAGCGCCTCGGTCTGCGCCTGTTCCAGCGACAGCGCCTGCGCCAGCCCCGCGACCTGCGCCGAGAGCGCGTCCAGCTCATGATCCTTCGTGGTGATCGTGTCGCGCAGCATCGATTGCACGATCATGAAGATCGACAAAACGAAGATCAGCACCATCAGCAGCGCGCCCATCGCATCGACGAAGCCGGGCCAGACATTCGTGGTGGCAAAGCGCTGCCCGCGGTGGCCCGAGAGCGCCATCTCAGCCCTCCCCGCCGCGGGCACGGACCATGAGCGCCCGCGTCAGGGCCGCGAAATCATTGCGCAGATCGGCCATGCTTTCCTGCCGCCCGGCAGACATTTCCTCCAGCATCCGCGACATCTGCAGATCGATCGAGCGCAGCCGCATCCGCATTTCCGCATCCACATCCATCGCCGCATCGCGGTCGGCGGCGCCTTGGTCGGCCAGCCGGTCCAGCGCCGCGATCAGCCGCTCCTGCCCCTCGGCCATCCGCGCCAAAGCCTCGGCCTGCCCGGCGCGGCTCTCGATCTCGGCGCCCAGTTTCTGCGCCAGATCGCCAAAGCCCTGCGTCAGCTGCGCCAGCCGCGTCTCGGTCTGGCTGCGCGCCTGTTCGGCGCGGATGAAAAGCGTCTGCAGCGCGTCCATCTGCTCGGCCATGTGGTCAAGCACCCCCGCCACCGCCGAGGCCTCGCCCGCGCCCTCGGTCTCGGCCGAGGCGAAGCTCAGCCGCGTGATCGAGGAAATCCAGTCCTCCAGCTCGCCGTAAAAGCGGTTCTGCCCATGCGTGGCGAAAAGCTCGAGCAGGCCCACGACCAGCGATCCGGCAAGGCCGAGCAGCGAGGAGGAAAAGGCCGTGCCCATGCCGCCGAGCTGGCCCTCAAGCCCGGTCATCAGCCGGGCAAAGACCGCGGTGGCGGGCTCGCCCTGTTGCGGGGCCAGCGCGCGGATCGTGTCGACGACGCCCGGGACGGTGGTGGCAAGGCCGTAGAACGTGCCCAGAAGACCCAGGAAAATCAAAAGGTTCGACAGGTAGCGGGTGATGTCGCGGGCCTCGTCGATCCGCGCCGCCACCGAATCGAGGATCGAGCGGGCGGCGGTCGTCGCGATGGTGCGGCTTGCCCCGCCGCGGCCCAGAAGGGCGGCCAGCGGCACCAGCATCTGCGGCGGGCGATACATCGGCCGTCCGGGGCGGTCGGCGGCGAAGCTCTCGATCCAGCTGACCGCTTTCACCAGCTGCACCACCTGCCAGAAACAGCCCAGCACGCCCAGCACGAAGACCCCGCCGATCAGGCCATTCAGCAGCGGATTGGTCTGGAAGATCGGATAGATGCGGGCATAGGCAAAGAACCCGCCCGCGGCCACCAGCCCCAGCACCGCCAGCATCGAGACGATCTGTCGGACGGGTTGCGAAAACTGCGGGGGTTGGACCCGGACCGGTGCGCGCATGCTCTGCCTCTCTACTCGTTGCGGGAAGGATAGGCCGCGCGCGCCCCCCTGCCAAGCCTCAAGCCAGAAGCTCACGCACCCTTGCGGCCAGCGCCTCGAGATCGGGATCGGCAAGGCCCAGATCGGCCAGATGCGCGGCGGTGTTGAACAGGTAATCCCGGTTCGGACCGCGGGCGCCATGGGCCCGGGCGATGGTGTGCGCCTGGGTCTCGAAATCGAGCGCGCAATATTGCGGCCCGGCGCGGTCGATCACATAGGTGATCGCGGTGACCTGCCGCCCGTCCGAAAGCGTCACCGGCAGCGCGCGTTCCAGATAGGCGTCAGAGACCAGTTCGCGGGCGCGGATCTCGGCCAGGATGCGGGGGGCCTCGGCCGCGGGGGCGCGCAGCGCAAGGCCGCGGCAGGCGGCGCCGGGCGCGGCATCCAGCGCCAGCACCAGACCCGGCGCCGCGGGCGTGCCGCGAAAATGGATCGAATGCATGCAAAAGCTGCGGTGCCAGCCGTCAAGCCGCGCCGGGCAGGCCTCGGCCGGGGTGAAGCCGGGGTCCCAGATCAGCGATCCGTAGCCGAAAATCCAAAGCGCCTCGGGCATGGCTGGCCCTCCCTGATCCCGGGGGATAAAAGGAAGGCCGGGATTTGGAAAGAGGCTGCGATGCGGGTCTGGGTCTGGGGCGTGGTTCTGGCGGGGTGTGTTCTCGCGGCCGATTGGGGCGCGGGGCAGGGGATGGCGGCCTGGCTGCGCAGGACGCTGGCCGGGTCCGAGACCGCCGGGGCGGCGCAGGTCTCCGCCCGGGGTTTTCCGGCCCGGATCGGCGTGCAGATCGAGGCGCCCTGGCTGGCCGAGGCGGGCAGGCCGGTTCTGGCGCTGGAGCGGGCGACGGTGACGGCGCCGGTCTGGAACCCGCTGGCCTGGACGCTGGATCTGCCCCTGCCGCAGCGGGTCACGCTGCAGGGCCTGCCCTTTGCGCTGACCG
This sequence comes from Rhodobacter capsulatus SB 1003, assembly GCF_000021865.1. Taxonomy (NCBI): domain Bacteria; kingdom Pseudomonadati; phylum Pseudomonadota; class Alphaproteobacteria; order Rhodobacterales; genus Rhodobacter; species Rhodobacter capsulatus. The sequence continues at coordinate 3,174,811 of NC_014034.1, read as the reverse complement.
GCGCGGCGGCGGCGCTGACGGTTGCGGCGGCCCCGGGGGCGGATCTGCCGCTGGCCGGGATCACGCTGCGGATGGACAGCCCCGCGCTGCAGCTTGCGGCGGCCAAGGCGCCCTCGCTGGCGGCTGAAAGCGTCGATCTGACCCTGCGGCCGACCGATGATCCGCGCCTCCTGCAGCTGACGGGGGCGATCGTCGCCCCGGCCCTGCCGCCCGGTCTGGCGGGGGCGCTCAGCCGTCAGGCCGGGCTGGCGACGCCCTTGCCGGACCGGCTCGACCGGATCGCGCTGGAGGCCGGGGTGGCGCTGGCGCAGCCGCCGGCGCTGCTCTCCGCCGGGCCCGTGGCGCTGACGGCGCTGGATCTGCGCCGGGCGGATCTGCTGTGGGGCGGGCACCGGATCGGCGTTTCGGGGCGGTTGAGCGTCACCCCCGATGGCTGGCCCGAGGGCACGCTGACGATTGCGCTTGCCGATTTTCCGGTCTGGCTTGATCTGGGCCTTGCCGCGGGGCTGGTGCCGCCCGAGCGCAAGCCGATGCTGGCGGCGATGGGCGAGTATCTGGCGCGGCAAAGCCCGGACGGGTCGGTGCTTCTGCCGCTGTCCTTTGCGAACGGCCGGATGAGCCTTGCGGCGATCCCGCTGGGTCCGGCGCCGCGGCTGCCTCAGCGGCAGTAGGTGCCCGAGCGGTAGCGCTGGGTGTCCACATGGATGTGGTCCTGATGGTAGCGGTCGGCCTTGGGCCCCAGCACCGTGCCAAAGGGGCCGCAGGCCGCGGCATGGATCGCCCGGAAGATCCGCGGCTGGCTTTTCCAGCCCCGCTCGACATCCAGGCTCTGGCCGTTGCGCAGCACCAGCCCCATCAGGTCGATCGCCTTGCCGCGGCCGTGTTCCGACAGTTTCGCGCCGCGCTGGTTGTTGCGCGGACGGCAGACATAGCCGGGGCCGACATCCAGTTTCGCCACGCCGCCGCCCTTGCCGCCCACCGCCGGAACGATGCCGCGATCGACCCAGCGCTTGAAGGCGGTGGCGGTGGCGCAATCGACCGTCATCGGCTGCGAGAGCTTGAGGCCGGAAACCGAGGTGATCCGCACCGGTTCGGCGATGCCGCAGCCCGAGCCGCGCCCGCCATTGCCGATCGGCGGCAGCTCCTGCCCGATCAGGCCGGGCACGCCGCAGACCGACCCGCGCAGGCCGGGCTCGGCCCTGCGGGCCGGAGGGGCTTCGGGCGCGGGCGCTTCCGGGGCGGGGGCTTGCGCTTGCGCGGCGGCCGAAAAGGCGCGACAGCACGCCGCCCGGCGGCGGCTTCCGGGCTGCGGGAGTGGTGGGGGCGGGGGCGGGCGTGACCGGCGCGGCCGAGGCGACCGGGGGCGCCTCTTCCGGCGGGGGCCGGACGGCGAGGGTCTCGGGGCGCGGTTTCGGGCGGTGGCCCGCCAGCCGCGGATCGGCCTGCGGCACGGGATCGGCCTCGGCGGGGGGCAGGGGCGCCAGCCCGGCGGGCCGGGGTTTCGGCCGCGCCCCGGCCAGCCGCGGATCGGCGGGCGGCGGCAGGCTTTCGGCCGGGGCGGTCGCGCGGATCGCGGCCGGGCGCGGCAGCGGGTGACGGCCCGAAAGGGCAGGATCGGCGGCAGGATCGGTCCCGGCGGGCTGCGGCCTCTCGATCGGCGATTGCCCGGAGCTTGCGGGCAGCGCCACCCCGCCCGGCGTGGCCTTGGGGGCGGCGGGCGGTTGCGCGGGCGCGGCCGCCGCGGGCCGGGGCCGGGGCAGCGGCGAGGTTGTCAGGGGGTCGGCGGCAACGGGACCGCACGCCAGCGCCGTGATCAGCGCCAGCGCAAGGCTCCGGGGGCGGCGCATCAGCGCGTCTCCGCCTTCGGCGGCGGCACGCGGCCGAAATCGGGGGCGGCGGTGTCCTGACCGGCCTCGATGATGCCGCGGCGGATGGCGCGGGTCTCGGTGAAATAGTCGAACAGCATCTGCCCGTCACCCATGCGGATGGCGCGTTGCAGCATGAACAGTTCCTCGGTGAAGCGGCCCAGAATGTCGAGCGTCGCTTCCTTGTTGGTCAGGAACACGTCGCGCCACATCGTCGGATCCGAGGCCGCGATGCGGGTGAAATCGCGAAAGCCCGAGGCGGAATATTTGATCACCTCTTCCTGCGTCACCCGGCGCAGGTGATCGGCCACGCCCACCATCGTATAGGCGATCAGGTGCGGCGTATGCGAGACGACGGCCAGAACCAGATCATGCCGGGCCACCTCCATCTCGTCGACATTGGCGCCCAGCGCGGTCAGGAACCCCTTCAGCCGCGCCACCGCCGCGGGGTCGTTGCCCGCGAGCGGCGTGATCAGCCACCAGCGGTTGACGAAAAGCGTCGCAAAGCCCGAGCGCGGCCCGGAATGTTCGGTCCCGGCCAGGGGATGGCCGGGGATGAACTGCACATGATCGGGCATGTGCGGGGCCACGGCTTCGACCACCGCCTGTTTCACCGAGCCGACATCGGTCACGGTCGCGCCGGGCGCCAGATGCGGCGCGATTTCCGCGGCAATCGCCGCCATCGCGCCCACGGGCACGCAAAGCACCACCAGATCGGCGCCTTCGACCGCTTCGGCGGCGGTGTCGAAAACCCGGTCGCAAAGGCCGATTTCCAGCGCTGTCGCCCGGGTCTCGGGCGATTTCGCATGGCCGATGATCTCGCCCGCCAGACCCTTTTCGCGCATCGCATGCGCCATCGAGGAGGCGATCAGCCCCAGCCCGATCAGGGCGACGCGCTTGTAGTGTGTCATGCCGAGGCGCCCGCCTTGAACAGCCCGATCATATGCGCCACGCGCCGGCACGAGGGTTCGTCGCCCACGGTGATGCGCAGGCAATGCGGCAGCCCGTAGCTGGCCACGCGCCGCACGATCAGCCCGTCCTTTTTCAGGAATTCGTCGCAGGCCTCGGCCTCGGCTTCGGACCCGAACCGCGCCAGCACGAAATTCGCCATCGAGGTGTCATTGGGCACGCCGCGTTCGGCCAGGGCCTCCGACAGCCAATGCCGCAGCCGGGCGTTTTCCGACCGCGATTGCACCACCCAATCCTGATCGCGCACCGCGGCCTCGGCGGTTTCCAGCTGCGAGGTCGAGAGGTTGAACGGATCGCGGATGCGGTTGAGCACGTCGATGATGTCTTTCGGCCCGTAACCCCAGCCGATGCGCAGCCCGCCCAGCCCGTAGATCTTGGAAAAGGTGCGCGTCATCATCACGTTGGGCAGCCGCGAGGCCAGGTCTGCGCCGCCGTCATAGCCCTCGACATATTCCGCATAGGCGCTGTCGATGATCAGCATCGCCTGTTTCGGAATGCCCATGGCCAGCCGTTCCAGCTCTGCCAGCCCGACCATCGTGCCGGTCGGGTTGTTCGGATTGGCGATGAAGACGAGCTTCGTCTTTTTCCCGCAGGCCTTCAGGATCGCGTCAACATCCAGCGTGCGTTCGCGTTCGGGCACCGAAACCGGCGTCGCCCCCGCGCCCAGCGCGGCGATGCGATACATCAGGAAGCCGTGTTCGCTGTGCACCACCTCGTCCTTCGGCCCGGCATAGGCGTTGACGATCATGCGGATGATTTCATCCGAACCGACGCCGCAGATGATCCGCGCGGGGTCAAGCCCGTGCACGTCGCCAATCGCCTGACGCAGCGCGGCATGGTCGGTGGAAGGGTAGCGGTGCAGCTTGTGCACCGTGCGCGAGAACGCCTCCTTGGCCCGGTCCGAGGCCCCGTGCGGGTTCTCGTTCGAGCTGAGCTTGATCGCATCGCTGATGCCGGCCACATGCGAAGCGCCGCCCTCGTAAAGGGCGATGTCGAGGATGCCGGGCTGGGGGCGGATCGGGTCTGTCATGATGAGGTCCTTGTCCTGGATGCCTCAATAGCCGGGGCAAAGCCGCATGGGAAGCGCTGTTTCAACCGCAAATACGCCTGAAAGCGGCAGTGATGCCGCCAGACCGCAGGCCTCCGATCAAATTTTAGGAAATTTTTAGAACATCAGCCGCATATTGCCCTCTCAGCCGCCGCCCCTTGCCACAATTCGGGCCGAAAGGAGGCCGGTCGGCAAATGTTGGAAGGTCCAGATGAAACACCCCTCTCTCCCTGCCCTGCTGCTTGCCGCCCTGTGCCTGCCGTTCGGATCCGCCGCCCTTGCCGGAGATCTGGGCGCCGCCTTTCATGCCCTGCCGGTCGATACCCGCGTGGCGGTGCAGGCCGAGTTGGCCGCGGTCGATCTTTATCTTGCCGATCCCGATGGCGACTGGAGCGCCGCGACCGAACGGGCCGTGCTGCGCTCGGTCGAGGCGATTTCGCTGAATTCCGGGGCGCGCGTGCGGCCGCAGCTGACCAGCACCCCGGCGATGCAAAGCTATCTGCAGGCGCTGGCCGAGGGGTCCTATTCCAGCTATCTGCGCCGCGGCGATTTTTCGGGCGGCGGTGCGCTTTGGCGCCGGATCCAGCTTGGCGGCTGAGTCCCCCGGATCGGACATGCAAAAGGCCGCCCCGAAGGGCGGCCTTTCGTTTCGGAGGCAAAGAACCGGATCAGTTCTTCGCGTAGAATTCGACGACCAGGTTCGGTTCCATGTGCACCGGATAGGGCACGTCGCTGAGGCCCGGGGTGCGCACGAAGGTCGCGGTCATCTTGCCGTGGTCCACTTCGAGGTAATCCGGCACGTCGCGCTCGCCCGACTGGGCGGCTTCGAGGACGATGGCGAGTTGCTTCGAACGGTCACGGACGGCGATCACGTCGCCTTCCTTGACGCGGTAGGAGGCGATGTTGACGCGGGCGCCGTTCACCGTGACGTGGCCGTGGTTCACGAATTGACGCGCGGCGAAGATCGTCGGCACGAATTTGGCGCGGTAGACGATGGCGTCCAGACGGCGCTCGAGCAGGCCGATCAGGTTTTCACCGGTGTCGCCCTTGACGCGTTCGGCTTCGCCATAGATCTTGCGGAATTGTTTTTCGGTCAGATCGCCGTAGTAGCCCTTGAGCTTCTGCTTGGCGCGCAGCTGGGTGCCGAAGTCCGACAGCTTGTTCTTGCGGCGCTGGCCGTGCTGGCCCGGACCGTAGTCACGCTTGTTCAGCGGCGACTTGGCGCGGCCCCAGATGTTTTCGCCCATGCGGCGGTCGATCTTGTACTTGGCAGCGGTGCGTTTGGTCATCGCTGATCTCCTTCTTGACTGTGAAGGGCGTTGTCCTTTCCCGCGGCTTTGGGCCTTGGGCGACAGGCTTCCCCTTGCGGGGTCCACCAACACCAATGAAAGCCCCGGCAAGCGTCGCCGCTGCCGGGATGGGGGGCTTATACAGAGGCCGCGGGCAGAGTCAACGCCCCCGCGGCAGTTTTGCCGGTCAGGGCGCGGCAAGGATGACGAAAGCTTCCTTGCGGCCGATTTCGGCACCGTCGCGGCTTTGGGTGACCGTCGCCTCATAGCGGCCGGGGGCGAAGCCGCCCGCGGGGGCGCGCTTGCCCGCATAGCGGAAAAACAGCGCCTGCGGTCTTTCCAGCACTTCTTCATGCGTGAAGGTGAACCCCTCCGGGCCCGTGATCGTCAGCGTCACCACATCGCCCTTGCGGCTGTCGTAGCCATAGGCCCAAAGCACCAGTGCGGGGGCATCGGCCGGAAGCCTGTCAGTTGCGGTCAGGCCCGCCTTGACCGCCGCGAAATCGGGCGGGGCATCGCTCAGCGCGGCCTGCAAAAGACCGCCGCCGACATAGGCGGGCGGGTCCTGCCAGAGCGTGCGGCGGGGCGCGGGGTCGCAGGCGGCGGCGGGATCGGGTTGGAACGGATCGACATCAAGGCCGTCGTGGCGCAGGGCCAGATGCAGATGCGGGAATTCGGCCCGGCCCGACATGCCGACCTGGCCAAGCCTGGTGCCCGCGGCGATCTTCGTGCCCGGTTTCACCGCGATCGAGCCCTGTTTGAGGTGGCAATATTGCGTCTGCCAGCCGCCGCCATGTTCGATCAGCACGCCATTGCCGCAGTCCTTGCCCGCGACATCGGCCCCAGCGGCGAAGGCGCCATCGGCTTCGCCGTCGCGGATGGCGCGGACGCGGCCCGGCGCGGCGGCCAGAACATCGACGCCCGCCGCCATCGCGGCCAGGGTCGGCAGGGCAAAGTCGGTGCCGTCATGGCCCTGATAGCTCGCGGTTCCGCAGCCGAAATCGCGCAGCTCCGGGCCGGGGCCGTGATCGACATAATGCTGGATGTAACAGGTCTCGCCCAGGGTGCAGGCGATCGGCTGTTTCAGCACGATGTCCTGCGCCGGGACGGCCCCGGGCAGGGCGGCCAGGCCGAGCGCCAGCGCCAGCAGAGGGGCGCGGCGGCCGCAAGGTCGCGGGCGGAACAGAGGCATCGCAACATCCCCCAAAAGATCAGGCGCCCCCAAGGGAGCGCCTGAAAAGCCTAGCATGGCGATAGAGTCGGGGTCACGCATGATCCGGGGGCCGGATCGGATGCGGCCCCGCCGCCGGTCAGCCCGCGGGCAGCAGGCGCGGTTTCGCCCCGGCCAGCCGCGGTTTGCCCGGTTCCTCGACATCCAGCGCGATCGCATCGTCACGCACCGTCACCCGGACCACACCGCCCTTGATCAGGCGGCCGAACAGAAGTTCTTCCGCCAGGGGTTTCTTGATGTGCTCCTGAATGACCCGGCCCAGCGGACGCGCGCCCATCTTGTCGTCATAGCCCTTGACCGCCAGCCATTCGGCGGCTTCGGGCGTCAGCTCGATATGGACGTTGCGGTCGATCAGCTGCGCTTCAAGCTGCAGCACGAACTTGTCCACCACCTGCAGGATCGTGTCGCGCGGCAGCGGCGCGAAGCTGACCACCGCATCCAGACGGTTGCGGAATTCCGGCGTGAAGGTGCGTTCGATTGCCGCCGTATCCTCGCCCTCGCGGCGTTCGCGGCCAAAGCCGATCGCCGATTTCGCCTGCTCCGCCGCCCCCGCGTTCGAGGTCATGATCAGGATCACGTTGCGGAAATCGACCTGACGGCCGTTGTGATCGGTCAGCTTGCCGTGGTCCATCACCTGCAGCAGGATGTTGAACACGTCCGAATGCGCCTTTTCGATCTCGTCGAGCAGCAGCACGCAATGCGGATGCTGATCGACGCCATCGGTCAGAAGCCCGCCCTGATCGAAGCCGACATAGCCCGGAGGCGCGCCGATCAGACGGCTGACCGCGTGTTTCTCCATGTATTCCGACATGTCGAAGCGCAGCAGCTCCACCCCCAGCGTATTGGCCAGCTGTTTCGCCACCTCGGTCTTGCCGACGCCGGTCGGCCCCGCGAACAGGTAGTTGCCGATCGGCTTTTCCGGCTCGCGCAGACCGGCGCGGGCCAGCTTGATCGCCGAGGCCAGCGTCTCGATCGCCTTGTCCTGACCGAAGACCACGCGCTTGAGCGTCTTTTCCAGATCGCGCAGGATCGCGGCATCGTCTTTCGACACGCTTTTCGGCGGGATGCGGGCGATCTTCGCCACCACGGCCTCGATCTCTTTCGCGCCCAAGGTCTTGCGCTTCTTGCTGTCGGGCAGCAGGTGCTGCGCCGCCCCCGCCTCGTCGATCACGTCGATCGCCTTGTCGGGCAGCTTGCGGTCATGGATGTAGCGCGCCGCCAGTTCCACCGCCGACTTGATCGCGTCGTTGGTGTAGCGCACGTCGTGATGTTCCTCGAAATAGGGTTTCAGCCCCATCAGGATCTTGATGCTGTCGCCGACCGAGGGCTCGTTCACGTCGATCTTCTGGAACCGGCGGCTCAGCGCGCGGTCCTTTTCGAAGTGCTGACGGAATTCCTTGTAGGTGGTCGAGCCCATGCAGCGCAGCTTGCCGCCCTGCAGCGCGGGCTTGAGCAGGTTCGAGGCATCCATCGCCCCGCCCGAAGTGGCGCCCGCCCCGATCACCGTATGGATCTCGTCGATGAAGAGGATCGCATCGGGGTGATCCTCGAGCTCCTTCATCACCGCTTTCAGCCGTTCCTCGAAATCGCCGCGATAGCGGGTGCCCGCCAGAAGCGCCCCCATGTCGAGCGAATAGATCGTCGAGCGGGCCAGGATGTCGGGCGTCTCGCCGCGGGTGATCTTCAGCGCCAGACCCTCGGCGATGGCGGTCTTGCCCACGCCCGGATCGCCCACCAGAAGCGGGTTGTTCTTGCGGCGGCGGCAGAGCACCTGAATGCAGCGTTCCACCTCTTCGGCGCGGCCGATCAGCGGGTCGATGTCACCCTTTTGCGATTTCTGGTTCAGGTTCACGCAGTATTTGCCAAGCGCGGATTCCTTCGCCTCGCCCGGTTGCGCGGCTTCGGCCTTGGCGGTTTCCTCCTCGGCGCCGATGACGGGACGGCTTTCGCCGAAGGCCGGATCCTTGGCCACGCCATGGGCGATGAAATTGACCGCGTCGTAACGGGTCATGTCCTGCTCCTGCAGGAAGAAGGCCGCGTTCGATTCCCGTTCCGCAAAGATCGCGACAAGGACATTCGCCCCCGTCACCTCGGTCCGGCCCGAGCTTTGCACATGGATCGCGGCGCGCTGGATCACCCGCTGGAAGGCGGCGGTCGGCACGGCTTCCGAGCCTTCGACTTCGGTGATCAGCGTCGAGAGATCATCGTCGATGAACTCGGTCAGGGTGGTGCGCAACTCGCCAAGATCGACGCCGCAGGCGCGCATCACGCGGCTGGCGTCGGGCTCGTCGATCAGCGCGAGCAGAAGATGTTCGAGCGTCGCCAGTTCATGTTTGCGCGTGTTGGCCAGCGCCAGTGCGGCGTGAATTGCTTGCTCGAGCGTGGTCGAAAACGAAGGCATGCGGCGCTCCTTTCCTCGGGTCTCCCGATACTGGCCTCATGTGATTAAGTTTCGGTGGATTTCGCCGCGCTTCAAGGCCCGGACGCGTGTTTTTTCCACCTCTCGCCGCTCTGTTGCAAAACTGACCAGCGCGGCGGGCTTTCGCGCGATCCGCAGGCAGCGCGCGAAAGTGCTTTCAGAACCGGTCCTTGCGCGCCCGCGCCGCGGTGAAGACGGCGAGCGGCGCGGCATCCCCGGGCAGGCCGAGCGCGGCGCGCAACGCAGCGTCATCGGCGCGCAAAAAGGGATTCGTTGCCCGTTCCTCGCCCAAAGTCACCGGCAAACTGGGTTCCCCGGCCAGCCGCAAGGCCGTCACCCGGTCCATCCGGTCGTGCAGCCGACCGTTCCCCGGTTCCAGGCTGAGCGCGAACCGGCCGTTCGCGGCGGTGTATTCATGCCCCGAACAGACCCGGGTTTCGGGCGGCAGCGCGGCCAGACGGGTCAGCGTGTCGAACATCTGCGCGGGGGTCCCCTCGAAGAGACGCCCGCAGCCCCAGCTCATCAGGCTGTCGCCGGAAAAGAGCAGCCCCGCCCCGGGCAGATACCAGGCGATATGGCCGAGCGTATGGCCGTCGGCCGCGATCACCTGCGCGGCCTCCATCCCCAGATGCAGCACGTCGCCCGGGGCCACCGGATGATCGAGCGGCGGCAGCCGGTGGGCATCGGCCGCGGCCCCCGCCACCTTGGCCCCGGTCGCCTGCGCCAGCGCCTCGACCCCCGCGATGTGATCGGCGTGGTGATGGGTGATCAGGATGTGGTGCAGCTGCCAGCGCCGGTCGGTCAGCACCTTCAGCACCGGGGCCGCCTCGGGGACATCGACCACCACCACGGTATCGGTGGCGGTGTCGTGCCAGAGCCAGGCGTAATTGTCGGTCAGGCAGGGGATCGGGGTCAGTTCGAGGGTCATGGCCTTTTGCGCATCTTTCGCTATCCTGACCCAGCTTCGCCCAAGGAAGGCCAACCTGCAATGCATCTCGACGTGCTCGACCTGCGTGATTTCTACTACCGCACCCAATTGGGGCGCACGGCGCAAAAGGCGATCCGCGACAAGGTGGTCGAACTCTGGCCGGACACCCAGTCCGGCATGGCCGGGCTGACGGTGGCGGGCTACGGCTTCGCGGTGCCGCTGTTGCGCCCCTATCTGGGCCGGGCGCGGCGGGTGATCGGGCTGATGCCCGCGCAGCAGGGCGTGATGCCCTGGCCCGCCGGAGAGCCCAATGTCTCGGTGCTCTGTGCCGAAACCAGCTGGCCGCTGGAGACCGGGATGATCGACCGGCTGGTGGTGCTGCACGGGCTTGAAGTCTCCGACGACCCCGATGCGCTGATGGAGGAATGCTGGCGCACGCTGGGCCCCGGCGGGCGGGCGCTGTTCATCGTGCCGAACCGGGTCGGGCTTTGGGCGCCGCGCGAAACCACGCCCTTCGGCTTTGGCCGCCCCTATACGATGGGCCAGCTCGAGGCGCAGGCACGACGGGTGGGGTTTGCCCCCGAACGTCAGGCGGCGGCGCTGTACATTCCGCCCTCGCAGCGGCGGTTCTGGCTGCGCTCCTCCGAGATGTGGGAACGGCTGGGCACAAGGGCGGCGGGCTATCTGGCGGCGGGGGTGGTGATGCTTGAGGTGATCAAGCAGGTGCATTCGGTGCGCCGCTCGGGGCTTGGCGCGGCGGTGCGCAAGCCGCTCTCGATCCTTGAAGGGGCGCCCAAGCCGGTGGTCGGGCGGATGTGAGCCGCCCGCGGCCGCAAGAATCGCCCGGCCGGAAAAGCCCGTTTCCGCGGCACTTCGCCCTGCGGCGGGGAAACGCAGCGGGGCGGGCTTCGACCCTTTGCGCTAACACTCCGTGCCGGTGCAGAAAATGTGCCAGCCTGATGCGGATTCCTGCCGCCAAGATGGTTGCGAGGGTCTTGATGCTCTGCTAGACGCAACCCCGAATGCGGCGTGCGAGATCATTTTGGGCGCCGAGGGGGGCCTCTGAATCGGTGACGGAACGATTGGTTCCGGTGTCCGCGTGCGGAGGCAAAAGCATCGGAAGGGTGGACGTGTCCGAACCAGCTTCGATTTCCGCAGCCATTGCCGGGCGTTATGCCACGGCCATCTTCGACCTCGCGCAGGAGGCCAAGGGCATCGACGCGCTCTCGGCCGACGTGGACGCGCTGACGGCCGCCTTGGCCGGTTCGGCCGAGCTGCGTGACCTGATTTCCTCGCCGGTCTACACCCGCGAGGAGCAGGGGGACGCGATCGCCGCGGTGGCTGCGAAGATGGGCCTGTCGGCGCCGCTTGCCAACGGTCTGAAACTGATGGCGACGAAGCGCCGTCTGTTCGCGCTGCCGCAGCTGCTCAAGGGCCTGGCCGCCGCGATCGCCGAAGCCAAGGGCGAGATGACCGCGGATGTCACCTCGGCCACCGCGCTGAGCGCGGCGCAGGCCGAGAAGCTGGCGGCGACGCTGGCGAAACAGACGGGCAAGACCGTCAAACTGAACGTCGCCGTCGATGAAAGCCTCATCGGTGGCATGATCGTCAAGCTGGGTTCGCGCATGATCGACACCACGGTCAAAGCCAAACTCGCTTCCCTTCAGAACGCCATGAAAGAGGTCGGATAAATGGGCATCCAAGCAGCTGAGATTTCTGCGATCCTCAAGGAGCAGATCAAGAACTTCGGGCAGGATGCCCAGGTCGCCGAAGTGGGCCGCGTGCTCTCGGTCGGTGACGGGATCGCGCGCGTGCACGGGCTCGACAACGTCCAGGCGGGCGAGATGGTCGAATTCCCCGGCGGCATCCGCGGGATGGCGCTGAACCTTGAAGTCGACAACGTCGGGATCGTGATCTTCGGGTCGGACCGCGACATCAAGGAAGGCGACACCGTCAAGCGCACCAACGCCATCGTGGACGTTCCGGCGGGCGAAGGCCTGCTGGGCCGCGTCGTGGACGGCCTTGGCAACCCGATCGACGGCAAGGGCCCGATCGTGGCGAAAGAGCGTCGCATCGCCGACGTCAAAGCCCCGGGCATCATTCCGCGGAAATCGGTGCATGAGCCGATGGCGACCGGCCTCAAGTCGGTCGACGCGATGATCCCGATCGGCCGCGGCCAGCGCGAGCTGATCATCGGCGACCGTCAGACCGGCAAGACCGCGATCGCGCTCGACACCATTCTGAACCAGAAGTCGTACAACGACGCCAACCCGGGCAACAAGCTGCACTGCTTCTATGTCGCCATCGGGCAGAAGCGCTCGACCGTGGCGCAGCTGGTGAAGAAGCTCGAAGAAGCCGGCGCGATGGAATACACCACCGTCGTCGCCGCGACCGCTTCGGACCCGGCGCCGATGCAGTTCCTTGCCCCCTATTCGGCGACCGCGATGGCGGAATACTTCCGCGACAACGGCATGCACGCGCTGATCATCTATGATGACCTCTCGAAGCAAGCCGTGGCCTATCGTCAGATGTCGCTGCTGCTGCGCCGTCCGCCGGGGCGTGAAGCCTATCCGGGCGACGTGTTCTATCTGCACTCGCGCCTGCTGGAACGTTCGGCGAAACTGAACGAGGATTTCGGTTCGGGCTCGCTGACCGCGCTGCCGGTCATCGAAACCCAGGGCGGCGACGTGTCGGCCTTCATCCCGACCAACGTGATCTCGATCACCGACGGTCAGATCTTCCTGGAAACCGAACTGTTCTACCAGGGCATCCGCCCGGCCGTGAACACCGGTCTCTCGGTGTCGCGCGTCGGTTCGTCGGCCCAGACCAACTCGATGAAGTCGGTTGCCGGTCCGGTGAAACTGGAGCTTGCGCAGTATCGCGAAATGGCCGCCTTTGCGCAGTTCGGTTCCGACCTTGACGCCGCGACGCAAAAGCTGCTGAACCGCGGTGCCCGTCTGACCGAGCTGATGAAACAGCCGCAATATTCGCCGCTGACCAACGCCGAAATCGTGGCGGTGATCTTTGCGGGCACCAACGGCTTCCTCGATGCCGTTCCGGTGAAGGAAGTCGGCCGGTTCGAGAAAGGCCTGCTGGCCTATCTGCGCTCGACCCGCAAGGACGTGCTTGAGTGGCTCACCAAGGAAGACCCCAAGATCAAGGGCGACGCCGAGAAGAAGCTCAAAGACGCGATCGCCGAGTTCGCCAAGACCTTCGCTTGACGGCCTGAAAGGACAGGGAGATGCCCAGCCTTAAGGACCTCAAGAACCGGATCGTGAGTGTCAAGAACACTCGCAAGATCACGAAAGCGATGCAGATGGTCGCGGCGGCGAAACTTCGCCGCGCCCAGGAAAGCGCCGAAGCTGCCCGGCCCTATGCCGAGCGGATGAACGCCGTGATGTCGAGCCTTGCCGGTGCGGTGGGCTCGACCGACGGTGCGCCGCGCCTACTTGCGGGCACGGGCTCCGACAAGGTCCATCTCCTCGTCATCATGACGGGCGAGCGCGGGCTTTGCGGCGGCTTCAACGCCAATATCGCGAAACTCGCGAAGGCGAAGGCGATGGAACTGCTGGCCCAGGGCAAGACGGTGAAGATCCTCACCGTCGGCAAGAAAGGTCGCGACGCGCTGCGTCGTGATCTGGGCCAGTATTACATCGATCACATCGACCTGAGCGACGTGAAGAAACTGAGCTACCCGGTGGCGCAGAAGATTTCGCAAAACATCATCGACCGCTTCGAGGCGGGCGAATACGATGTGGCGACGATCTTCTTCTCGGTCTTCCAGAGCGTGATCAGCCAGGTGCCGACCGCCAAGCAGGTGATCCCGGCGCAGTTCGAAACCGATGCGGCCTCGGCCTCGGCGGTTTACGACTACGAACCGGGCGATCAGGAAATCCTGACCGCGCTGCTGCCGCGTGCGGTGGCCACGGCGATCTTTGCCGCGCTGCTGGAAAACAACGCGTCCTTCAACGGGGCGCAGATGTCGGCCATGGACAACGCCACCCGCAACGCGGGTGACATGATCGATCGCTTGACCATCGAGTATAACCGCTCGCGTCAGGCCGCCATCACCAAAGAGCTCATCGAAATCATCTCGGGCGCCGAGGCGCTCTGACGGAACCGGAGATAGAAGAGAATGGCAAGCAAAGGCAAAGTGACCCAGGTCATCGGCGCCGTCGTCGACGTGCAGTTCGAAGACGGCCTCCCGGCGATTCTGAACGCCCTTGAAACCACCAACAACGGCAAGCGCCTCGTTCTCGAAGTGGCGCAGCACCTGGGCGAGAACACCGTCCGCACCATCGCGATGGACGCGACCGAGGGTCTCGTGCGCGGCGCGGCCGTGTCCGACACCGGCGGCCCGATCACCGTTCCGGTGGGCAACGCCACCCTGGGCCGCATCCTGAACGTCATCGGCGAGCCGGTGGACGAACGCGGTGACGTGTCGAAAGCCGAAGCCCGGGCGATCCACCAGCCCGCGCCCGATTTCGCGGCGCAGTCGACGGAAAGCCAGATCCTCGTCACCGGCATCAAGGTGATCGACCTGCTCGCCCCCTATTCCAAGGGCGGCAAGATCGGTCTCTTCGGCGGCGCCGGTGTGGGCAAGACCGTTCTGATCATGGAACTGATCAACAACATCGCGAAAGTGCACTCGGGCTTCTCGGTGTTCGCGGGCGTTGGCGAACGGACCCGTGAGGGCAACGACCTTTACCACGAGATGATCGAATCGGGCGTTATCAACCTCGAGAAGCTCGAAGAATCGAAAGTGGCGCTGGTCTACGGCCAGATGAACGAACCCCCGGGGGCCCGTGCCCGCGTGGCGCTGACCGGCCTGACCCTGGCGGAACAGTTCCGCGACCAGTCGGGCACCGACGTGCTGTTCTTCGTCGACAACATCTTCCGCTTCACCCAGGCCGGTTCGGAAGTGTCGGCGCTCCTTGGCCGTATCCCCTCGGCCGTGGGCTACCAGCCGACGCTGGCCACCGACATGGGCGCGCTGCAAGAACGCATCACCTCGACCAAAGCCGGTTCGATCACCTCGGTTCAGGCCATCTACGTTCCGGCCGACGACCTTACCGACCCGGCCCCGGCCACGTCCTTTGCCCACCTCGACGCCACGACCGTTCTGTCGCGTGCGATCTCGGAACTCGGGATCTACCCGGCCGTCGACCCGCTCGACTCCACCTCGCGGATCCTTGACCCGCAAGTCGTCGGCGAAGAGCACTATCAGGTCGCCCGTGACGTCCAAGGGATGCTGCAACGCTACAAGTCGCTGCAGGACATCATCGCCATCCTCGGCATGGACGAACTGTCGGAAGAAGACAAGCTGACGGTGGCCCGCGCCCGGAAGATCCAGCGCTTCCTGTCGCAGCCCTTCGACGTGGCGAAAGTCTTCACCGGCTCGGACGGCGTGCAGGTTCCGCTCGAAGACACCATCAAGTCGTTCAAGGCGGTGGTTGCGGGCGAATACGACCACCTGCCGGAAGCGGCCTTCTACATGGTCGGCGGCATCGATGACGTGATCGCGAAAGCCCAGCGCCTCGCCGCTGCGGCGTAAGGGGGAACCATGGCCGATACCATGCAGTTCGATCTCGTGTCGCCGGAACGGAGGCTTGCCTCCGTTGCCGCGAGCGAGGTCCGTCTTCCCGGCGTGGAAGGCGATCTGACGGCGATGCCGGGCCATGCGCCCGTCATCCTCTCGCTGCGTCCCGGCATCCTGACCGTGGTCAGCGCCGCGGGCACGGCCGAATACGCCGTGACCGGCGGCTTCGCCGAGGTTTCGGGCGAGAAGGTGACCGTTCTGGCCGAGCGCGGTCTGACCCGGGCGGAACTGACCGCCGCGGTTCATGCCGAGATGCTGGCCGAGGCCAAGAAAGTCGCGGACGCCGCGCATCCGTCGGTGGCCGATGCCGCCGCGAAGATGCTGGCCGACATGGAAGCGCTTGGCTCGCACATCAATCTCTGACGGGACATCCCGCCGGATATCTCGGGCCCCGGTCATCGCGCCGGGGCCCTTGCTTTTTGCTTTTGTCTTGCCGCGCCGCATATTAGCGTGAAGGTGCAGGCAGCCGGAGTGAGCGACAGGAACGGATGAAGAAGTTTTCCTCGACCCGGATCGGCGTGGCCCAGGGATCGCTGGTGCTGTTTTCGGATTATCTGGACGGCGGCGTGATGTGGACGGGCGAGGGCCCGCGCGAATTGCGCAGGCTGGTGGTGTTCGACGAAGCCTTCCGCGAGATCCCGGCGGTGCAGGTGTCGCTGTCGATGTGGGACATCGACCAGAAGCACAATCCGCGCATGGACATTTCCGCCGACATGGTGACGGCCGAGGGCTTCGTGATCGTCTTTCGCACCTGGGGCGACACCCGCGTCGCCCGCGTCCGCGCGGACTGGCTGGCGATCGGCGGCTGCGCCAATGACGACGACTGGGACGTGGCCTGATCCCGCCCGGCTTGACTTTCCGCCCCCCCGCGCCGATGGTGCGCGCGACTTTCCCATCCAACGAGGCCCGCCCGTGCAACAAGATGCCCCCCGCTGGCAGCTCGTGGTGATCCTGTGGGGGACGAAATATCCGGTCGCCGAACTCAACGCCCTGATCGAGACCGTGCTGGCCCGGGCCTCGAGGCCGCCGCGTGTCGTGCTGATTTCCGACCGCGACCGGCCCGGCCTGCTGCCGCAAGTGCTGCTGCGGCGCTTCCCCGAGTTCTACCTGTCGCCGCCGATGCTGGCGGGCGGCTGTCAGGCGAAGCTGGCGATGTTCGCGCCGGGTGTCCTGCCCGATGATCTGCCCGCGATCTATCTTGATATCGACACGCTGGTGCTGGGCGATGTCACCCGGTTCCTGGACCTGCTCGACCGGCCGGATCGCATGGCGATGCTGCAAAGCGTCGTGCTGCCTTTCGGGCCTTTGGGGCGGGCGCTGCACCGGCTCAGCGGCGGGCGGCATTACGCGCGCGGCAATTCCTCGATCGTCGTCTTTCACCCGGCCCATTGCCACCATATCGCCACGAGCTATGAACGGCTGCATGCGGCGCATGGCTACAACGGCCTGCGCCCGATGATCGCGGATGAGCGCTTCATTTCCTGGTCGGCCCAGGCGCAGCTGCGGGCGATCCCGAAGCGGCTGGCGGTGAAATTCCCGACCGAATTCATGTGGCCCTGGCGCTGGCTGATCCATCTGCGGGCGCGTCTGCCCTGGTTGCGGCGCCGCTGGGCCGGGCTTGTCGCGATCACCCTGCCGGGCAATGAGGTCAAGGGCCCCGAACTCTCGACCCTTCCCGAAGGCGCCGAGATCGCCGACCGCAAGGGCCGCCGTCTGATCTGGTCGGACCGCGCCCTGGGGCCGGTCCGCGCCCGCATCATCGCCTATTACACCGACCTGAACGCCCGTCTGCGGCAAGGGGAACAACCATGATTCTGGGCCATATCGGCGCACGCAAGGGCTCGAAAGGCGTGCCCGGCAAGAACTTCCGTCCGATCGCGGGCAAGCCGCTGATCGACTGGTCGCTGGACCAGCTTTTCGCCAATCCGCGCATCGATGCCGTCGTCGTCTCGACCGATGACGAACGCATCTATGACCATGCACTGGCGAAAGGGGCGCTGGATATCGGGCTGCGGCCTGTGCATCTGGCCACCGATGCGGCGCCGAAATGGGGCGTCTGGCAACATGCGCTGGAGGCCGGGCAGGCGGCCTTGGGGCAGCCCGTCACCACCTTTGTCGATCTCGACTGCACCTCGCCCCTGCGCCTGCCCGAAGATCTGGATGGCGCCCTCGATCTGTTCGCGCAGGACAAGCCCGACATGGTGATGAGCGTCTGCGAGGCGCGCAAGAACCCCTATTTCAACCTGGTCGAGGCCGACGAGACCGGGGCTTTGCATGTCTCGAAACCGCTGCCGGGCGGGGTCTGGTCGCGGCAATCGGCGCCCAAGGTCTGGGAACATGCGGCCTCGACCTATGTGCTGTCGGCCGACTATCTGCGCCGGGCGAAGACGATCTACGAAGGCCGGGTGATCCCCTTCGAGATGCCGCCCGAGCGCTGCCTTGACATCGACACGCCGTTCGATTTCCGGCTGGTCGAAATGCTGATGAACGACCGTCTGACGGAGGGAAACTGACATGACCGGGCAACTTGCGGGCCGCACCATCTTCATCACCGGCTCGGGCGGCGTGCTGGGATCAACCTATGTGCGCCGGATGCTGGACCAAGGCGCCCGGGTCGTCGCGACCGATCTGCCGGGGCACCGGGCCGAGGCGCTGCAGGCGGCCCATGCGGGCAACGCGGCCTTCCGCTTCTACGATCTCGACGTGGGCGACGAGGCGCAGGTGACCGAGATTTTCAAACGCGTTCTTGCCGATGGCTGGGAGCCGAACGTGGTGCTGAACAATGCCGCGATCACCGGCGAGATGCTGATGGGCGCGGGCAAGCCCTTCCCGGATTTCGCCGATACCTCGGTCGCGGATTTCGAACGCACCCTGCGCACCAACCTCACCGGCGCCTTCATGGTGGCCCGGCAGATGGACCGCGATATCGTCGGGCGCTGGCCGGCAACGCTGATCAATGTGGCGTCGATGTATGCTTTGAACGGCGCGCATCACCCGATCTATGACGGCATGCCGTTCAAGAATTTCTCGGCTTACGGCGTGACCAAGGCGGGCATCCACGGGCTGACGGTCTGGCTCGCGGGCTACTGGGCGCCGCGCGGCGCCACCGTCAACACCATCGCCCCGGGCGCGGTCTTCAACAACCATTCCGAGGAATTCCAGCGCCGCGTGGGCGAGCTGATCATGATGGGCCGCATGGCCAAGCCCGATGAAATCGCCGATGCGATGCTGTTCCTGTGCTCGGCGGGGGCGGGTTACATGACCGGGCAGCTGGTCAATGTCGATGGCGGGTTCTCGGCGTGGTAAGCGCGCATATCGCCGTCATCGGCGCGGGCTCGATCGGGCGGCGGCATGCGGCCAATCTGGCCATGCTGGGCTGCGCCGTCAGCCATCTGCCCTGGCGCAGCTTCGATGCCGAAGCCTTCGCTGCGCGCACCGATCTCGATGGCGTGGTGATCGCCACCGAAACCCAGATCCGGCTCGAGCTGATCGAGATCTGCGCGCAGAGGGGCCTGCCCTTTTACGTCGAAAAGCCCCTGGCCTACACGCCCGAACAGGTCGCGGCGATCTATGCCGCCGCCGCCCCGGTGGCGGATCGCAGCCTGATCGGCTTCATGATGCGCTACAACCCGGCGCTGCAGGCGCTCGCCGCGGAAGACCTCTCCGACATCTACCGCTTCTCCTTCGAGATCGGCCATGACGTGCGGCAATGGCGGGCGAACTGGCGCTTCGCCGACAGCTACGCCGCGCGGGCCCAGGGTGGCGGGGTGCTGCTTGACCTCTCGCACGAGGTCGATCTGGCGATGGTGCTTTTTCCGGGCCTGACGCTTGCACGGGCCGAAAGCCTGGGCCATCCGTCGTTCCCCGGCGTCGATTTCGCCACCACCTTGATGCTTGCATCTGCAGGCGGGCCGGTCGGCACCGTGTCGATGGATTACCTCTCGCCGGTCTTCATCCGCCGCGCCCGGCTGGTGGGGCTCAAACGCCTGATCGAGGTCGATTTCCTGACCCCCGAGATCGCCTTCCAGACCCCCGGCCGCCGCACCAGCCAGTCTTATGTCTTTGAACGCAACGACATGTTCCTGGCCGCGATGCGCGACTTCCTGCGGCTGATCGCCGAGGGCCCGGGGGCGGATCTGTCCCCGCTCGCGCCGCGTTTCACCACGATGCGCCCGGTGAACGAGATGGTGGCGGCCGCCTGGTCCGCCCGGCATTTCACCGGACAGGTGGACATGGAGATGGGCTGAGATCAGCCGTGATCGGCGAAGGTCTTCTGCAGCCCGCCCTGCCAGAAGCCTTCGTCGGCCAGCACCTCAAGGAAGCGCTCCGCCGCCCGGCCCTCGCCAAAGGCGGTGTGGGGCGGATAGCGCTTGCCCCATTCGGTCGCCAGAAACGCAGCGATCTTCTCCCGCTCGGCCGCGTCCGCCGAAAACAGCGACGGCGCCTCGGCCCGGTTCGTCTGCCGCGTGCCGATATCGAGCGAGGGGATGCCCAGAAACGGCGCCTCCCGCACTCCGGCGCTCGAATTGCCGACCAGACAGGCGGCGTGTTTCATCAGTTCCGAAAAATGCGCAAAGCGCATCGAGGGGATCAGCCGGAACCGCTCCCGCGGCAGCTGTTCCAGGACGGCAAAGATCTCGCGCGAGCCCGGATCGTTGTTCGGCGCGATGACGACGAAATTCCGCCCCGAGGCTTCCAACGCCCCAAACAGATCCGCCGCCTGCCGCCCCATCGTCGCGGCTTCCGACGTCACCGGGTGAAACAGCGTCACCCCGTAATCGTCAAACGGAATGTCATAGCGGCTCAGCACCTCGGGCAGGGTCACGCCCGAGGGCCGGGCGTGGAAATCCAGTTCCGGCGAGCCGATGACGTGAATTCTGTCGGCAGGCTCGCCCAGGGTCATCACCCGCTTCGCCGCCGCCTCGGACGACACGAAATGACAGGCGGCCAGCTTGGTGTTGCAATGGCGAAACACCTCGTCGATCGTGCCCGAGACCTCGCCGCCCTCGATATGGGCCGAGCGGATGTAATTCGTGGCACAGACGAGCGCGCAGGCCAAAGCCTCGATCCGGTCGCCGTGAAACACCACCAGATCGGGGCGCAATTCGGCGAAAATGTCGGAAAAGCCGATGATCGATTTCGCGAGGATCGTGTCCTGCGGGTCGCCCTCGCGCTGGTTGAGGAATTCATGCACGGTGGCGCCC
Organism: Rhodobacter capsulatus SB 1003; assembly: GCF_000021865.1. NCBI lineage: Bacteria > Pseudomonadati > Pseudomonadota > Alphaproteobacteria > Rhodobacterales > Rhodobacter > Rhodobacter capsulatus. The sequence continues at coordinate 3,154,259 of NC_014034.1, read as the reverse complement.
TGCACCCGGTGCACCTCGATCTTGGTCAGGCCGTAGCGGTCGAGCATATGCATGCCGGTGACCAGAAACGACACCTTGAAGCCCCGGTCGCGGGCGGCCAGCGCCAGCGGCTCGATCTTTCCGAAATCGGCACGGGTGCCGGTGACGAAGAGGATTTCGCGGGTCATTCCGGGCTGTTTCTCCTGCGCTGCTCGGGTCGCCATTACATTGCTTGTGCCCCCGGCGGAAGGGTTATAATGCGGCACAAGGTCGGCAGAGGGGAGAGCAGGATGGATCGCGTCGTTCTGTGCATGAAATGGGGGACGCTTTACGGCCCCGATTACGTGAACGTGCTTTTCAACGCCGTGCGGGCGCATCTGCCCGGGCCGTTCCGCTTCGTCTGCCTGACCGATGACGCGACCGGGATCGATCCGGGGGTGGACTGCTTCCCGGTGCCCGAATTCGGTCTGCGCCCCGATCTGTGGCAGATCGGCGGCTGGCCGAAGATCGGGGTGTTTCAGCGCGATCTTTACGGGCTGCGTGGCCGGGCGCTGTTCATCGATCTCGACATGATGATCCTGTCGGATCTGACGCCCTTCTTCGACCATCCCGCCCCGTTCATCGCCACCGACATGGGCGCGAACTGGAAGCCGCGCGCGGGCAAGGGCCCCGAGGAACCGGGCACCTGCCTGTTCGCCTTTACCCTGGGCGCCGAGCCGCAGATCTATGAGCGCTTCAACGAGGATCGCAACGGCCATGCCCATCGTTTCGGGCTGGAACAGAATTGCGTCGCGGCTTTTGCGCATTCCGTCACCTGCTGGCCTGCCGACTGGGTGATCAGCTTCAAGCGCCACCTGCGCCCGCCGGCGCTTTTGGGCACCGTGCTGCCGGTGCGGCGCCCGCCCGCCAGCGCCAAGGTTCTGGCCTTCCATGGTCGCCCGCGGCCGCTGGATCTGATCCGCAAGGGCTGGTGGGGCGAATTGCCCAATATCGGCCGCGGCCCGGTGGGCTGGATGCGCGACTACTGGCTGCGCTACGGCGGGCGCTGACCCGCTCAGCGCTGTTTGCCCGCCCCCGCTGCCTTTGCGACCATCGCCGCGATCTCGGCGCGGATTTCGGCCGGGGGCTCGGCCACCATCCCCTCTTCCAGCGCGCGCAGATAGGCGGCGCGCATGTTCGCAAAAATCGGCTCGCTGCTTTTCTTCAGAAAGGCGGTGCCGAAGATATGGTCATTGGCAAAGGGGAAGCAGGCGTTGAAGCGCTTGCGGTTCACCGTGCGGCGGATGTGGTCCAGCACCGCTTCGCGCCAGCCCGGGCTGGCCGGGTCGAGCGCCGCGATGCGCCGGGCCGCCTTGATCCGGTCGGCATCGGCATAGGCGGCATATTTCAGGGTCTGGCGCAGGAAGGCATCGTCCTTTTCGCGCAGCCGTTGCAGGAACACTTCGCGGCGCGAATAGGCATCCAGCTGCAGCCCCGCCGCCATCATCCGCCGCGAAAAGCCGATCTCGCCCCGCTTGATCGTATGCGGCTTGTAATCGGTCATCTGATAGTCGCGCCAGAAGGCCTGAAAGGCCGGATGATCCCAGGCGCTGCGGCGGATCAGGTAGAAATAGCTTTCGATATGGCTGCGCTTGCTCGGCATGCCGCCGCGGGTGTCGTGGATCACCTTTTCGTCATGCAGCAGCCCGCAGATGTCGGCCTCGGCGAAATCGGTCTCGATCCGCGCCAGCAGGTCGCTCCGCATCGGCGCCCAGATGCTGTCGTTCATCACGATCAGCCGTTCGGGCCGGGCGCCGTCGCGGTTCAAAAGCCGGATCGCATCCTGATAGCCGCCGAAATCATAGCCGAAATTCGGCCGCTCCAGCAGGCTCCAGCACAGACCGAGCAGGCGGTCCCGGTCGGCCTCGGCCAATGGGCAGTTCAGCACAAGGAAGGGCGCATAGCCTTCGGAAATCAGCCAGTTGCAGGTCGCGATCGTCGAGGGGGAAATGCCATGCGGTTGATAGATCAGGAAAATCGCGATCTTCTGGCCAAGGGGCAACCGCCCGGCATGGCGTTGCGTCACCCGGTCGAAATCGCGCAGATAGGCGTCGCGGCGGGCGGGTTCGCGCAGGCGTCCGGGCAGCGAGGCAAGGGTGCCGGGGAGTTGCAGGATCTGATCCTTGATCCGGTTCAGCTCGCGCTTGATTTTCCAGGCGGGGACCATGCTGAACACTCCTTTGAAAAACGACCTTGAACCGGGTCCCGTTTACCCTCCTGCGCGGCGGAAAGAAAGCAGCCCGTGCCGCGCCAGCCAGATCAGCCGCCGGGCGTAATTCGCCAGCTTCTGCCGGTAATGCGGCAGGCGCTTGTATTTCGGGAATTTCTTCGCCCCGGCCATGGCAGTGCCGGTGATGAAGCTTTCGCCCCGGTCGCGCGGCGGCGCGGTAAAGGGCTCAAGCCCCATCAGCCTGATGTCATGGTCGAAGAAGCGGTTCAGCTCGTGGTCATGGGCGCGGCGGATCGGATAGAAGCGTTCGGTCAGCCGCGCCGCCACCGCGCGCTTGATCAGATAGCAGCCATTGCCGGTGAAGGGCCCCCAATAGGCCATCAGCGTGAAGGGGCCAAGGCGCGCCTGCGGCAGCCGCCCCTTGGCGCGGATGCAGGAAAACCGCAAGATGTCCCAGCGCTCGGCCATCGCCAGCCCCGCCGCCAGCGCCTGCGGGAAGTCCGCGGTGAAGGTGACGTCATCTTCGCAGATCAAGACGATCTCGGGGCCCTCGGCGCCGATCTGGCGCCACAGTTCGACATGCGAGGCATAGCAGCCCATATGCCCGGCCGAAATCGGCGCCCCCATGTTGCGATGCCAGGCGGCCAGATCGGTGCGGCCGAGCAATTCCGCCTGATGCGCGGCGCCGTCGATCCCCTCGAAGATCGTGTATCCCATCCCGATCCGGGCGAATTCCTGCGCCACCTGCGCCTGCCGCGCCGTGGCGCGGGCGAGCGAGATCACCTGAACCGGCAGATCGGGCAGCGGGGCGGTCACGCCAGATCGCTCCATTTCAGCTGGGTGTTGCGGGGCAGGGCGCGGGTGGTGCGCTTGCCCACCACCTTGTCGAAGTCATAGCCCGCGATCTCGCCCGAGCCCGGGCGGCGGGCCCAGATGTCGGCCTCGGTGATCAGATGGCCCGCGGGCAGGTCGCGATCCGCCACGACCGAGGCCCGGGCGAAGCGGTAAACCGGCTCTTCGGCGGCGGTGCGTTCCTTGGGGTTGCGCGAGGCGATCCAGATTTCCTTTGACCGATCAATCAGATGGCGCAGCTCTGACGGGTCCATTGAATTGATGATGTCGGGCCCCACGCGATAGCGCGTGTCGGTGTAGTGCCGTTCCAGAATGCAGGCGCCCAAGGCGACCGAGGCCAGCGCCATTTCCGGCCCGATCGAGTGATCGGAAAAGCCGACCGGCACGCCGGGGAAGGCGTCTTGCAGGTCTTTCACCCCGCGCAGCGACACGATTTCGGGCGGGCTGGGGTAAAGGTTGGTGCATTCCAGAAGCGCGAAGTCCACGCCCGCGGCCTGCAAAATCTCGACACTCGCCCGGATCGTCTCGATCGTCTGCATCCCCGTCGACAGGATCACCGGCTTGCCCAGCCGCGCGATGTGGCGAATGAGCGGCAGGTTATCCGCCTCGCCCGAGCCGATCTTGTAGGCCAAAACGCCGATGCTTTCGAGAAACTCCGCCGCCGCGCGCGAAAACGGCGTGGAAAGATAAATCATCCCCAGGCTTTCGGTGTAGCGCTTCAGCTCGATCTCGTCGTCTTGCGACAGGGCACAGCGCGCCATCACCTCCCAGATCGAGACATCGGCATTGGGCGGAAAGATCTGCTTCGCCTCGTCGGTCATCTCGTCTTCGAGGATATGGGTCTGATGCTTGACGCATTCGCAGCCCGAGGCCGCGGCCAGACGCACCATTTCCTTCGCCACGGCCAGCGAGCCGCCATGGTTGATGCCGATTTCCGCGATCACCAGCGGCGGATGCTCCGGTCCGATCTTGCGCGTTCCGATCTGCATGGCCTGTCCCCTTCGCTGGTTTCGCCCGAAGGCGATAGAACCCCGGGCCGCAACCGTCAAGCCGCGGGGCCAAGGCGAAGGGCGCCCGAAGGCGCCCTTGCCGTGATCTCAGAACCCGGCCTTGATCTTTTCGAATTCGGCCAGCTGTTTTTCGCGCTGCTGCGGATCGTTCGGCACCTGCGGCAGGATCGGCGCCTTGACCGGGCCGATGCCCGCGGTCACCTGTTCTTCCAGCGGGATCGTCTCCATCGCCTTCAGGCTGGAATGGCCGTAGCCGATATTGTCCAGAAGCGCGCGGGCGGCTTCGGGGCGCAGCCAGGAATTCATGAAATCATAGGCGCGGGCCTCGTCGCCGGGGCCGTCCTTGAGGTTCACATAGCCGCAAAAGAAGGTGGCAGAGCCTTCCTTGGCCTCGCGCTGGAAGGCGACGGGGTAGTTTTCGTTGCGCAAAGCGGTGACGCCGTCGTTCCAGGACCAGGAAATCAGCACCTCGCCCGAGGCCATGGTCTGCGCCTGTTCGGCCGGGTCGGCCCAGTAGCTGAGCACGTTCTTGTGCGCCTCGCGCAGCCAGGCGGCGGCGGCGGCGAATTGTTCGTCCGTGACCTTGGTCCAGTCGGTGACGCCGGTGGCCAGATAGGCCAGCGACCACACGTCATCGGACGAATTCGGCAGCGAGATCCGGCCCTGATATTTCGGGTTCACGAAGACCTGCAGGCTGGCCACATCCTCGGCCGGGACTTCCTCGGGGTTGTAGGCGATGGCGGCGGCGCCCCAGTCGGTCGGGATGAACCAGACGCCCTTGTCATCCTTGAAGATCGGCGAATCGAGGTATTTCGGGTCGATATCGGCCAGAGCCGGGATCTTCGCCGGGTCCCAGGGTTCGATCAGCCCGGCATCGCGGTATTTCGACACCATCTGCGAACAGGGGTGGGCGACATCGGCTTTGAAGCCCGAGGCGATCTTCTGATAGGCCTCGTCGTCATCGCCATAAAAGGAATAGGTCGGCGCGTCGCCGTATTTGTCCTTGTAGGCCTGATACAGGCCCTCGACCTCGAAACCCGCCCAGTCAAAGACCAGCAGGCTGGACTCGCCCGCCTTCGCGGGCAGCGAAAGCGCAAGCGCAGCGGCGGCCGAAACAAGCAGAAGCGATGATTTCTTCATGGTGGCGTTCCCCGTTGAGATTGAATTTGCCGAAACGCTAGTCCGCGTGTCGCGTGCGAACAAGTGAAACTTTCGCCACCCTTGCGGCCCGGTGTCCCCTTGCCGAACCGCTCTGGCGGCCCCAGTTGGGGGGAATGCGTGATGAAACCCCGATCCTGCTCTGGTTGCGCCGCGATTTCCGGCTGAGCGACCATCCGATGCTCTCTGCCGCCGCTGCCTCGGGGCGGCCGGTGCTGGCGCTTTTCATCCTTGACCCGCTGGCCGAGGCCTATGGCGCGGCGCCGAAATGGCGGCTGGAACAGGCGCTTGCGGCCTTTGCCCCGGCGCTGGCGGCCTGCGGCGTGCCGCTTGTGCTGCGCCGCGGCCCGGCGCTTGCGGTGCTGCGGCAGGTTCTGGCCGAAAGCGGCGCGGGGGCGGTCTGGTGGAGCCGCGATCTGGACCCGGCGGCGATTGCGCGCGACACCGAGGTGAAGACCGCGCTGCGCGCCGAGGGGCTTGAGGCGCGGTCCTTCGACGGGCAGCTGCTGTTTGCGCCCTGGGCGGTGCAGACCGGGCAGGGCGGTCCCTATCGCGTCTACACGCCCTACTGGCGCGCGGTGCGGGGCCTGACGGTGGCGCCGCCGCTGGCCCCCGTCACCGCGCTGCGCCCCGGGCCGGTCCTGCGCGGCGAAAGCCTGGACGCGCTGGGACTTGGCCGGGCGATGCGGCGCGGCGGCGCGGTCGTGGCGAAATACGCCCGGGTGGGCGAAGCGGCGGCACAGGCCCGGCTGGAGCGGTTCCTGCGCGAGGGCATCGAGACCTATCAGGCACGGCGGGATTTTCTGGCCGAGAACGCCACGTCCGAACTGTCGGAACACCTGGCCTGGGGCGAGATTTCGCCGCGGGTGATCTGGCACGCCGGGGCGCAGGCGATGGCGGAGGGCCGGGCGGGGGCCGAGACCTTCCTCAAGGAACTGGTCTGGCGCGAATTTGCCTGGCATCTGATGTTCTACTACCCGCGGCTTGCCACGGAGAACTGGCGGCCGGACTGGGACAGCTTCCCCTGGGCGGGCGAGAGTGCCGCGGCCGAGCGCTGGCGGCGCGGCCAGACCGGCGAGCCGATCGTCGATGCCGCGATGCGGGAAATGTATGTGACCGGGCGGATGCACAACCGGGCGCGGATGATCGTCGCCTCGTATCTGACCAAGCATCTGCTGACCGATTGGCGCATCGGGCTCGCGTGGTTCGAGGACTGCCTGATCGATCACGACCCGGCGGCGAATGCGATGGGCTGGCAATGGGTGGCGGGCTGCGGGCCGGATGCGGCGCCCTATTTCCGCATCTTCAACCCGGCCAGCCAGGCCGAGAAATTCGACCCCGAGGGCCGCTACCGCCGCGCCTGGCTGGCCGAGGGCAACCGCCATGCGCCGCAGACCGCGCAGGATTTCTTTGCCGCCGTGCCGCGGTCCTGGGGGCTTGTGCCGGGGGCGGCCCTCTCGGCGCCGCTGATCGATCTGGCCGCGGGGCGGGACCGGGCGCTGGCCGCCTATGCGGCGCGGCCGAAGACGGGCCAGACCGGCACCGGCGCTGCCACGATTGCATCCTGATTTGGCCATATTCCTTTGCGATACCAGTCCATTGCCATGGTTAAGCCTGTCGGTCGGAGGTCGAGATGCAAAAAGTCGTCGTTCGCGACACCCAGATGAGCCTGCCCACGATGGCGAAGCTGTTCGGGGCGCTTGGTCTTGCGGCCACGGGCTTCATCACGGCAGAGCTGATCTGTGGCAAGCTGCCGCCGGGGACGGCGGTGCAGGGGCTGGCGCTGGTGGCGGCCTCGTTCGGGCTGCTGCTGGGCTGGCGGGTGATCGGGCGCAACCCGGGCCGGGGCCGGGTCAAGGTGATCGAACGCGGGGTGCATGCGGCGATCTATCTTCTGGTCTGGACGATGGTGTTTCTGGGCGCCTTGCAGATGATGCGCGAAATGTCCCGCGGCCGCTATGACGGCCCGAGCGAGGCGCTGATCGACGTGTTGGCACAGGGGATGCGGCTGGGCAGCGAGGCGCTGAAGCTGGAGGTGCTGGGCACGCTCTTTTGCGGCGCCGTGCTTTCCGCTATGCTGGCCGAATGGGCGTGGAAACGCTGGCGATAGGCCGCGCCCCAACCGCGGATGGGCGCATGTCATTGAGCAAACTCTATTTCTTTTACGGCACTCTGGGTCATCCGCCGCTGCTTTCGGCCGTGCTCGGGCGTCTGCCCGCGCTGCATCCGGCCCGGGCCCCGGGCTACGAGGTGCGGCACGCCTGCGACGCGGCGGGAACCGAACTGGGCTATCCGCTGCTGGTGCCCGGCCCCGCGGGGGTCGAGGGCGTGCTGGCCGATGTCACCCCGGCCGAGGAAGAGGTGCTCGACTGGTATGAAATCGGCTACCGCAAGGAGGTGCTGACGGTGACCGACGCCGCCGGGCAGCCGGTCGCGGCGCTGGCCTATCTGCCCGAGGATCGGCGCTGGACGCCGGGGCGGCTGTGGCGGCTGGACGACTGGGCGGCGCAAAAGGGCGATCTGGCGACGCTGGCCGTGGCCGAGGTGATGGCGCTGCGCGGGCAGGTCTCTGCGGAAGCGGCGATCGCCCGCTATCCGATGATCCGGGTCCGCGCCGCCTCGCGGCTGCGGGCCGCGCAGCCGCGCCCGGCCAGCCTGCGCCGGACCCCGGCCGCGGGCGATGTGGTGATCGAGAGCCTGACCACGCCCTATGCGAAATTCTTCGCCATCGAGGATTACCGGCTGCGCCATCGCCGCTTCGACGGGGGGATGAGTGCCGCGCTGGAGCGTGCCGCCTTTGTTTCGGGCGATGCGACGGTGGTGCTGCCCTATGATCCCCTGCGCGACACCGTGCTTCTGGTCGAGCAGTTCCGCACCGGCCCCTTGGCCCGCGGCGATGCCAACCCCTGGGCGCTGGAAACCGTCGCGGGCCGCGTCGATGCGGGCGAAACCCCCGAAGAGGCCGCCCGCCGCGAGGCACAGGAGGAGGCGGGCGTGCGGCTGGACCGTCTGATCCCGGCGCCGTCGCATTACCCCTCTCCCGGGGCGAAAAGCGAATATATCCATTGCTTCATCGGCCTGTGCGACCTGCCCGAGACCGGCCCCGGCCTTGGCGGGCTGGAGGAGGAGGGCGAGGATATCCGCAGCCACCGGCTGCCCTTCGCGCGGATGATGGATCTCATCGACAGCGGCGAGATCGAGACCGGACCCCTGATCGTGATCGCGCTCTGGTTGGCACGACTGCGCGAGGAGCTGCGCAAAACCGCCCTCGGGGCTTGAGGCGCCCCCGCTTGCCCTTTACTCTTGCCCGACCGGGCCCAATGCCCCGGGACGAGGGAGAGACATGATCTGCAAGGACCTGGCCGCCGCCATCGGCAACACGCCGCTGCTCCGCCTGAAGAAGGCGTCCGAACTGACCGGCTGCGAGATCCTCGCCAAGGCCGAATTCATGAACCCGGGCCAGTCGGTCAAGGACCGGGCGGCGCTTTACATCATCCGCGACGCGATCGCGCGCGGTGCGCTGAAACCCGGCGGCACCATCGTCGAGGGCACGGCGGGCAATACCGGCATCGGTCTGGCGCTGGTCGGCTCGGCCATGGGCTTTCGCACGGTGATCGTGATCCCGGAAACGCAGAGCCAGGAGAAAAAGGACATGCTGCGGCTGGCCGGCGCCGAACTGGTGCAGGTGCCCGCGGCGCCCTATTCCAACCCGAACAACTATGTCCGCTACTCGGGCCGTCTGGCCGCGGCCCTGGCCGAGACCGAGCCGAATGGCGTCGTCTGGGCCAATCAGTTCGACAACACCGCCAACCGGCAGGCGCATCTGGAAACCACCGGCCCGGAGATCTGGGACCAGACCGGCGGCAAGGTTGACGGCTTCGTCTGCGCCGTGGGCTCGGGCGGGACGCTTGCGGGCGTCGGTCTGGCGCTGCAGCCCAAGGGCGTGAAGATCGCGCTGGCCGACCCGGACGGGGCGGCGCTGCACAGCTTCTACACGACGGGCGTGCTGAAATCCGAAGGCAGCTCGATCACCGAAGGCATCGGGCAGGGCCGGATCACCGCGAACCTGGACGGTTTCACCCCCGACATGAGCTTCAACATCCCCGATGCCGAGGCGCTGCCGGTGGTCTTTGACCTGCTCTCGGAAGAGGGAATCTGCGTCGGCGGCTCCTCTGGCGTCAACGTCGCGGGGGCGATCCGCATGGCCCGCGCGATGGGCCCGGGGCACACCATCGTCACCATCCTGTGCGACTACGGCACCCGCTACATGTCGAAATTGTTCAACCCGGACTTCCTGCATGCCAAGGGCCTGCCGGTGCCGGTCTGGCTTGATGGCCGCGGCGCGACCGTGCCGGAGGTGTTCGAAGGATGATCGCCCGCCTGTTTCTGCGCGTCCTTCTGCTGACGCTGGTCCTTGCGCTGCCCGTCGCGGCGCAAAGCGACGGCGAACCGAATTACAAGGCCTTCACCAAGGCCTCCTCGCAGGTCGAGGAGGCCGTCGCCAAGGGCGAGATCTCGGATGCGCGGCTGTCCGACATGCGCGCCGAGATGGTGAAATGGCGCACCACCTTCACCGAGGCGCAGGGCACGAACGCCAGCCAGATCGACACGCTGAAAAGCCAGATCGCGGCGCTGGGCCCGCCCCCCGCCGAGGGCACGCCCGAAGATCCGCTGATCGCCAAACGCCGCGACGATCTGAACACCCAGCTTTCAAAGCTTCAGGCGCCGGGGATCTCGGCGACCGAGGCTGCAAGCCGCTCGGATGCGATCATCCGTGCCATCGACAAGCTGATCCGCGAACGGCAGGCGGACAAGCTGTTGCGGCTTTCGCCCTCGGTGGCCAATCCGGTGAACTGGCCCGCGGGGGCCTCGCTTTTGCGCTGGATGGGCGAATGGATCTATGAGGAGACGCATTGGCGCTTCACGCAGCCGGTGAATTACGAGACCGCGCGTGACAATGCCCCCCTGATCATCGGCCTGATCCTGGGCGCGCTGTTGCTTCTGGCGCGGGGCGGGGCCTGGATGGCGCGGCTGACGCGCTGGCTTTTGACGAAAACCGCGATGCGCGGGCGCAATCTGATTTCCGGCATCGTCAGCTTCGGGCAGGTGCTTTTGCCCACCGCGGGGGCGGTGATGGCGACGACGGCGCTGGAGAAGACGGCGCTCTTCGGGCCGATCCTGTCCTCGCTTTACCTGCTGGCGCCGGGGATGCTGTTTGTCGTGCTGGCGGCGCGCTGGCTGGGCACGCGGGTGTTTCCGCCGCAAGCGGGCGAGGGGGTGATCACCCCCGGCGCCGAGGGGCGGGTCTATGCGCTGATGCTGGGTCTGGCCTTCATGGCCTATCGGCTGATCGAAATGTGGATCGCGCCCCGGGCCGAGGATTTTCTGGGCGGCGCGGGCGAGCTTGGTTCGGAACGCGCGGCGGATGTCGCGGCCAAGGCCGATGCGGCGCTGTCGGTGCTGCAGGTGCCGCTGCAGGTCTTCGCGGCGCTGGCGCTGTTCCGCATGGGGCAGCTTTTGCGCCGTCAGGGCAATGGCGCGATCCTCGCCGAAGAGGCCGACGGCGCCTTCCGGCTGGGTCTGCTGCGCTGGCTTGGCAATGCGCTGTTGCTGATCGCCGTGGCCGGGCCGGTGCTGGGGGTGATCGGCTATGTCAGCGCCGCCAATGCGCTGATCTGGCCCGCCGTGCAGACGCTGGGGCTGCTGGCGCTGGTGATCACGCTGCAAAGCTTCCTGGCCGAGCTTTACGTCACCGTCTCCGGCCCCGAAGCCCGCCGTGACGCGCTGTTGCCGGTGCTGGGGGGCTTCCTGCTGTCGCTGGCTTCGATGCCGGTTCTGGCGCTGATCTGGGGGGCGCGGGTCGAGGATCTGATCGAGCTCTGGACCTCGTTCCAGGCCGGGATCTCGGTGGGCGGGGTGCGGATTTCGCCCACCTCCTTCATCACCTTCGCCGTCGTCTTCACCATCGGCTACACGCTGACGCGGATCTTTCAGGGCGCGCTCAAGGCGTCGATCCTGCCGCGCACGACGATCGACAAAGGCGGCCAGAACGCCATCGTTTCCGGGCTGGGCTATGTCGGCATCCTGCTGGCGGCGCTGATCGCGATATCGACCGCCGGGATCAACCTGTCGTCGCTGGCGATCGTCGCCGGGGCGCTCTCGGTCGGCATCGGTTTCGGTCTGCAGACGATCGTGCAGAACTTCGTCTCGGGCATCATCCTGCTGGTCGAACGGCCGATTTCCGAAGGCGACTGGATCGAGGTCGGCGGCCGTCAGGGCATCGTCAAGAACATCTCGGTGCGCGCGACGATCATCGAGACCTTCGACCGCACCGATGTGATCGTGCCGAATGCCGATCTGATTTCGGGGGCGGTGACGAACTGGACGCGCGGCAACAAGACCGGTCGGCTGATCGTGCCGGTGGGGGTGGCTTACGGCAATGACACCCGCCGGATCGAGGCGATGCTGGCCGAGATCGCCCAGGCGCATCCGCTGGTGATGATGAATCCGCCGCCCTTTGCCGTCTTCACCGGCTTCGGGGCGGACAGTCTGAACTTCGAGATCCGCGCGATCCTGTCGGATGTGAACTTCAAGCTGCGGGTGCATTCGGAGATGAACCACCAGATCGCGGAACGGTTCGCCCGCGAGGGGATCGAGATTCCCTTCCCGCAGCGCGATGTCTGGATCCGCAACCCCGAGATGCTGCGGTCCGATTACGTGCCTCCGGCGGAAAAGATGGTGGTGGGCCACGGCACGATCGCGGCGGCGCCCGCGCCCGCGCGTCCCGAGCCGGGCGAGGGGATTGCGGTTCTGTCGGACAACGACGGCGCCGAGGAAGGCGACGACCGCTGAGACGGGCTGAAGGGCGATCTCCCCTCTTGCGAGGGGGGAGATTTGCCGCTAAACCCGGCCGCGGACGGGTGGCCGAGTGGTCGAAGGCGCACGCCTGGAAAGTGTGTAGGCGGGGAACCGTCTCGTGGGTTCGAATCCCATCCCGTCCGCCACCCCCTCTTCCGCAGAAATCCGAAGCGATCCGCTAATATCCGGTTTTTCAACGGAAATTCCCCGCTTTTCGTCTTCCTGCGTTTGCGTTTGTCCGCTCAGGTTTGCCAGAATCCGCGTTTTGTGTTAGGGATTGCGCTAGGGATTGCTGACCCCTCCCATCAGGGACGCTAGGGACGGCACATTGCGAGGGCGGGGATGGCTGGCATCAATCGACTTACCGCGCGCGGAATCGCTGCATTGACCGAACCCGGGCGGCACAGTGACGGCGGGAACCTCTATTTCAACATCACGAAGAGTGGCGCCCGCTCCTGGGTGTTCTTCTATCGGCTCAACGGCAAGCAACGAGAAATGGGGTTGGGGCCTTTCCCTACCGTGTCCCTAGCCGACGCCCGGGAGAAGGCCGCCGAGGCCCGCCGCCTGCTGGCCGCCGGGCAAGACCCGCTCGACGCCAAGAAGGCCGCCAAGGCCGAGGCCAAGGCCGCCGCAGCCGGTCTGACGACTTTCGGGGAATACGCCAGCCAGTTCATCGAGGCGCGCGAGGGCGATTGGAAAAATGCCAAGCACCGTGCGCAGTGGCGCAGCACGTTGCTCGGCCCCGAGGTCAAAGAGGGCGGGCGGGCCAAGCCCGGCCCCGATTATTGCGCGGACCTTCGCAAGCGCCCGGTGGCCGAGGTCGGAGTGGACGACGTGCTGACCGTCATCCGGCCGATCTGGAACACGAAACGAGAAACGGCCAGCCGGATCAGACAGCGGATCGAAAAGGTTCTCGATGCCGCGATGGTCGAAGGGCTGCGCCCGATGGGGCTGAACCCCGCGCGCTGGCAGGGCCACCTTGCACTGCTTCTACCCGCGCATGGAGTGCTGAGCAAAGGTCATTTCACGGCCCTTCCATGGCGTGACTTGCCCGCGTTCATGACCGCGCTGGCCGACCGCGAGGGCGTGGCCGCCCGCGCGCTAGAATTTCTGATCCTATGCGCGTCGCGCTCGGGCGAGGTACGCGGCGCACGATGGGGCGAATTCGACCTAGACGCTCGGGTCTGGACTATCCCGAGTGAGAGGATGAAGGCAGGCCGGGAACATCGCGTCCCGTTGACGGATAGGGCGGTGGAGGTCATCGAAACGATGCTGCCGCTGCGCCCGCGCCGCCCGGAAGATCGGCCGGGGGCGCTGGTGTTCCCCGGCCTGCGCCATGCCCAGCTTTCAGACATGACGCTCGGGGCGGTTCTCAAGCGCATGGGCGTCGATGCCACGGTTCACGGGTTCCGATCTGCATTTCGGGATTGGGCTGCCGAATGTTCGAGCGCGCCCTTCGACGTGATCGAGCAAGCCCTGGCGCACCAGATCGGTGATGCGACCGTGAGGGCCTATCTTCGGTCTGATCTTTTCGACCGGCGCCGCGTGCTTATGGAGCAATGGGCGGCTTTCGTCGCTGCCCCGCCGGACGCGGAAAACGTCGTGCCGCTGCGGGCCGCGGGCGGGGAGGGCTGAATGCGCATTCGCCTTGATGCCGAGCGGATCGACCTATCTGGCCTGCTGCATGATGCGGTGGGAAACCTGCGGGTGCTGGAAATCACCGCCTCGCCCGATGCAACCGTTCGCACCGAGCGGATGCCCGAGGCATACCCGCCCCGCGCGCCTACGGATGGTGACGACGATCTTCCGTTCCTGATCGAACCAGCGGCGCGAACACAATTCGAGGCGGCGGCCTTGTCGGCTGTAGTGTGCGCGATCAACGCCGCGCTGCATGATCGCGAGATTGTCTTGATTGCTAGATCAGGTGGCCTTCCGCCCGAGGTTGAGACGGCGGTGATCAGGGCGCTGCGCGCCCGGTCTGGCGGTTTTTCTCGACCGGAATTCAAGTCGCTGAACGAACAGGTGGCGAACTTTGCCCGCAAAGCGCAAGAACTGAGCGCGCGTGTGCAGGCGCAGGGTGAGGCGCTTGGTGCGGCGCTGACCGCTTCCGCGACGGGGCACGCCATGACCGCCGCCGTCGCCGCCGAAGCCCTTGCGCGCGATTTGGCGGCGATTGACCACGCAACGAACGGGAAGAACGGTGCGCCGCGCAAAGCCTGGCGCGAGGATCTGGACTGGCGCCTGCGCTCTGCCCTTGACAATTTCGACGCCGATTTGGTGGCGCGCATCATCGACGCGGCAATGGCCGCGGTCGATGCCATCCGGCTTGATCGTCCCGAGACGATAGCCGCCGCGCGAAAAAACCTCGGGGAAAAATCTTAGGTTCCTTCTTTGCCATGTGAGGGGGTTCGGGCGCAAAAACATTAATGCGCCAACGCGGATTGGCGCGGATAACAGGAGCCCAACCGATGACCACCCCCATCTTCCTGACCGTGAACGAGGCCCGCGAAGTGCTGCGCCTTGGGCGGTCGAAGTTTTACGAACTCGTCAGCGCGGGCGAGATCCGCCTTTCGAAAATCCACGGGAAATCCCTCGTCGCGAAGATCGAGCTTGACCGCTACGTGGCGACCCTGCTTCCGACCGACACTGCCGCGTGAAGGTGCAGCATGAGTGATTTCAACGGGGTTGCGTGGGTCAAGGCGGTCGCTTCAATGGTCGCGACACGACACCACGATCTGCGCGACCTCGATGTAACCGCCGCCGTTCTGCTTTTGCGCTGGGTCGGCGACGATGGTCGCTTTTTCCGATCCTACACTGATTTGCAATCCGACCTCGGCGTGGGACGCGCCGCCGCCGCTGGGGTCATCGCGCGCCTCAAGGCCGCCGGACTACTGGCGCTGGCATCGCAGAAACTGTCGTCACGTTCGGATGAAGACCGGCGCCGTGGCCGCGACGCCGCAACCTATCAGGCGATCATCCCCGCAATAAAGTCCACGAAATCGAACCAATTCGATGAGGCAATAAAGTCTACGAACGTGGACTTAATCTCGAATAAAGTCCACGAACAGGTGGATAAAAGTCCACAAAATCGAACCCCAACTACTAGACCTCAACAACTGGAAGATATTAGGGAGAGTTCCCCCTATATCCCCCAAGCTGATGATGCTGCCGCAGTCGTCGCGGTAATGGAACCCGCGGCGGGAGAGATTATCGACGCGACCGGCTTTGAAGTGTTCTGGCGCACCTACCCCAAGCGCATCTCAAAATCTGCGGCGCAGTCGGCTTGGGCGGCGGCCATCGCGTCAGGCGAAGATCCGGCTCAGATCATCCGCGGCGCAGAAATTTACGCCATGTCGCTGCGCGCAAAAATCGATGCAGGCGAGGATCCCCGAGACGTGCTACATTTTACGAAAGTGGCGAAGAACTGGCTCGCGGAAAAACGCTGGACAGATATTCCGGCGCCGCCGCGCCCGCGTTCTGCAAGTCCCCGGGGTGGCGCAGTTCCTGACGCTGCCGCGCTGGCTGAATACGCCGCAGCGCAACTATCGCATAAATGGTGAGGCGAACGATGGAACCGACCAAGAATCTCCCCACAAATCTGGAAACGGGGCGCAACGAGATCGAGCAAAGCCCTGCGCAGCGTGCGCCGTCGCAAGATGCGCTCGGCCGCATCCTTGCCCCGGCTAGGGCTGTCCGAGAAATTTTGGCCCCTGAACTGACCGGGCTTTGGGCGGAAAGCACATCAGGGTTACGGCTTTGCATTCCGTCCGATCCCGCTGAGGCTGCTGAGTTATACGCCCGGTTGCCGGATGTCGAATGGCTCGTCAGCACCGGCAAACGGATCGAATCGACGCTGGCGAAGAAGGCTGCAGCCCCTGATGTCGCCGAAAGCATCGCCGCGTTGCTTACGCTGAAGCCGAACCTCAAGGAGGCACACGGCGGTTATCTGGCCTCGCTCACGTTGGCCCTGACCATCGAAGCAGACGAAAACCGCTGGCCTGCCTGCGTCGTTGCCGCCGGGCTTCACCGTGCCATCCGCGCCTCGTCCTACATGCCCGAACTCGCGGAAATCATCACGCACACTGAAAAGGCAGCGCGCGATTTCCGTCGCGCGGTGAGGATAGTTGAGAGGACGTCCGAGGCGATTTTGGCGCTCGAAGACATGCTGGAGGCGGCAGGCTATCCGATCAAGGATGACGGCCGGGAGGGCTTTTGATGGACGACGACAAGCTTTTTGTCATCTGGGGCACGCGCGAGAAACTGCTGCCCGGCTTCGACGAGCGTGCCTTCGCCCGGTCGCTCGTGCCTTTGTTGGATCGTGGCGACCGGGCGGGGGCGACGGCGCTTTGGCGCAACTGGCGCGAGCGAGCCGTGCGCGTTCTGGAACGGAAACGTCTACCTGACCTGATGCGGCAACACTGCATCGAAGACCTCTCGACTGCGGTGCGGCTGGAACTGATCGCGATCCGGGGAAGTGCCGCCCTTGGCCCTGTCCCGGTCAAGCCCCTCCCGACCGCGCCCCAGAAACCGAGCGCGACCGTTTTTGATCTGACCGCGTGCCGTCGTGCGCGGGGGGCAGCATGAGCAGCTCGGCCCCAGAGGCCCTCCGAGGCTTCGAGATAGACCACGAAGACGTGCCTGAACGGATGGACTGCGCGTGGATCCAGCGCCCCGATTTGCCTGCGTGGGCGACCTCGGCCGAATGGGGTGCAGATGACCCGATGGCCCTTCTTGCGGCCGGGCCAGTTGCTATCGGATCGGCACTGGCGCGATTGGTGGAGATGGGCGAAATGAGCCTTGATCGGTCGGTCAGAGAACTGTCGGCTTTGATCCGCGATTGGCTCGAAAGCGATCTCGGCCAGCACGATTTCTTGGACTTTCACCTCGGCTTGCGGCCTCGGGATGGCCGCAGGCCGCTGGCATTCACGGCAAAAATCGCCGAGCGGAACGCCCTCGTTCTCGCTCTGTCGCGCGAGGCGCCATATGCGAGCATGACGGCCACCGCCGCCGCCAAGGCGTTGCGCGCATCGTGCGCCAGGTATGCTTCCGGGCAATGGTTGCGCGACCGGGAGGAACGGACGGCCAGACCTCAAGGTGAGGCGGAGACGTGGTTTCAGGTGATGAAACTTGACCTCCACCACGCGATGCCCGCGGTGGACCTTCTGGCCGCGCGGATCAGGTTGGACCGGGCCGAGGCCGAGCCGCAGGCCAGCTTTTCCTTCTGATCGTCTCTCGCATGACCCGAAGCGCCCGCCGATCCGGCGGGCGTCGCATTTCAGGGGGGGTATCCTCGGACGGTGGCGACAGTGGCATGGTTGGGACAAGAAACCGAAAGGCCATAACATGTCCGACTATCGAGACCGCTTTCGCGACCTCGGCGCATTCGTGAACGGCGGCCAGCCCCGCCGCACCGCACCGTTGCCGCCCCCGCCGACGCCGAAGCCCGCCCACCCGACCGCGGCGTTGACCGTCGATGGCATCGAAATCCGCCCGGCCGAGCGACTGGCAGCCCTGGCCAAGATCCGCGACCGGCATCGCTCCACGGCCCGGTTCGCATCGGATCAGATGCACGCGCTGCGTGAGAAAATTGAGGAGCGGCGCGTGCGCGTGCGTCTCATTTCGGAGCGCATCGACATTGCGGGCGATTTTCGCGCGGAAGGCGAGATTTCGCAGATCAATGCCGAAATCGATCAACTGATGGCCGCCCGTGAGGCCGCAGTCGCGGAAGCCGAAACCGCCTCGGATGCCGCGGCGCAAGCCGACCGGCTGCTGCGTTCGGCCCTTCGCTTCGCCCTCGACCATGGCGCCACCGTGCCGATCACGCTTGCCGGGGAAGTGCGCTGAAATGCTGAAAACCCCGAAATCCAAAGCGAGTGCCCCCGCCGTGCCCAATGGCATCAACGCCTTGCTGACCGCCATTGACGCGCATCGCGACCAGATCGCCAGCCTGCGCGCTGATCGCGCCCAGATCGAAGCAGCGCCGCGGGTGCTGGCCGACGTGATGACCGATCTCGACGCCCACCTCGACGCCATCGCCACCGAGGCGGTCGATGCGCTTTCGCTTCACCAGTTGAGAGATCGGCGCGGCATGTCGGGCTTGAAGCTGTCCGAAAGCGGGCGTGCGGACGTCGCCGTTCAGACCTTGTTCGGCCTGTTCGTCGCGACGAACCGTGCCGCGATCCGCGATCTGATCGTCGGACAACTCGAAGACCTCGAAAGCGCCCGGCCGGGCATGACCGACGCCGACCGGGTTGCCCGGCTGGCCGAACTGGATGCCGAGATCCTGCGCGCCGAACTGGCCGAGGAAAGCGCGATCCGGCGGCTCGAAGCGCAGGGCGTCAGCATCGCCCGCCGGTCTGACCTGTCGCCGCTTGTCGCGCTGGCCGCTGACGCCGCGCTGATCCCGTGAAGATGCGATGCACGGATGGGCAGGCTTCCGATTTCCGGCTGGCCCGTTCGCGCATCGAAGTCGTCGGGCATCCTTCGGCAAGATGCCACGGCGCGGCCCGGGTGCCCCTGCGCCCGGGCCATCCCCTTCGCCGGACCGCGCAGCAAGGCCATGGGCGCGCATCCCGCGTGCAGTCCCACTACCCCAGCGGCCAGAGCGAGAGGGTTGTGGGTGGGCCGCTCCGGGACGCTGCGGGGCCCCCCCGGTCTAGGGACCTTACCCGGCCCCCTCCCAGGAGCGGCGCTTCGACGGCCCGGCTTTTCGTCGTTTTCCGACCCGTGAAAAACGCATTTTGGTTGTATTTCTGCAACACCGGAAGGACAGTAAGTGACCGAAAAGACACACATCTCCGCCGTAAAAGACCCTCGGGCAGCGCGCGCTGAACTTCAAGATCGGCAAGCGCAGCCGCGTCCCGGCCTGGCGTTCCTCATGAGCCGCGCCGCCGAGCAAATCCGACCCGCCGGAATGGAAGTGGAAAATATAGATGCCTGATCTGCGAGAAGCAGCTCGGCAGTTCGTCGGGTTCGGCCATCCGCGCGAGGCGCTGAAACTCTCGGCGACGGTGTGGCTGACAATTTCCAATTCCGAATTGCTTGGCCGGTTCGTGGCCGCGTGGCCAAAGTTTCGCTCGGTCGAAAGGGCGAAGGCCTTCCGCGCCATCGCCAGCGCGCGGACCGAGGCAATCGAAGCCGTCTTCGCCGCGCGAAAATCCAAGGAGAGTAAACGATGACACCCGCTGAAATCAAATCCGTTGCCGCCCGCCGTGCGTTCGCAACCGGGCTTTCGCCTGCCGAGCGCGAAGCGGAAGCTGCCCGGATCGAGGCCGAACTGACCGCAGAGGCCAAGGCCGCCGAGCAGGCCAAGGCCGCTGCCGCCATCGCCGCCGAGGCGCAAGCCGAGCGCCAGCGCATTGCGGGCGTGATCAAGACCGGTGCCGACGCGGGCAAGGCCATGCAAGCGGCACGTTTGGCCATCTCGACACCTCTCGATGCCACGGGCGCACGGGCGGTTCTGGCCACCCTGCCGCCTGACGCTTCCGCCACCGCCGAGGCGCTGGCGATCCCCGAGGCCATCGGCACATTCGGCACCCAGGCGGCGGTGAACGAACGGCGCCGGGTCGCTTCGATCCTCGGCCATCCCGAAGCCGCCGACCGTTTCGCGACCGCCTCGGCTCTTGCGCTTGAAACTGACCTCACGCTCGCGCAGGCGGTTTCCGCGCTGCTGGCTGCGCCCAAAGCGGAAGCGCGGAAATATCCAACTTTCGAGCAGCGTCAGCGCGAGGCGGGTTCGTTCGGCCCCTCGTTTGACAACGGCGGCGGCATGTCGAAGGGCGAGCGTATCGACAGCATGTGGGCGAAAGCCGTCAAGGATGCGAATGCGTCCATCGGCGCCGCTGGGCTGGCCGGTGGGGCGATGGCCGATCTGACGCGGGGCTGACTATGACCACGCCCGCCGATCTGCCCCCGGACGCCCTGCCGATGGAGGCGGCGGCACGCCTCCTGGGCATCGGGCCTGAGCGGCTTCGACAACTGGCGAAGATGGGATACGTCGCCAAGGTTGCCCGGGGCCACACGACCGCGACTTCGGCGGTGCAGGGATACGTCAGATTTCTGAAAGCCGAGGCCAGAAAGACCCCCGCCAGCACCGCGGCCAGCCGGTCTCATGAGGCGAAGGCGGCTCTGATCGCCGCTTCGACCGAGCGCCGCCGGGCCGAACTTATCGACCTGGCCGAGGCTGAGGCCGTCATCGAGCGCATCGCGCGCACCGCGGTTTCGCGCCTGCGCAAAGCCCCCGTTGACAAGGGGCTCACGCCCGCGACCCGCAAGGTGTTGTCCACGGAAATCAGCGCAGCTTGCCGTGCCATTGAAGCGGCCAAGGTCCGAGCCTTGGCGGCACTCTCGACGGGCGACCTTCGCGACCTTGGGGGCGGCGATGACTGATCTTCCCCGCGCCGTCGCCCGCCTCATGGCGCAGGAGTTGCCTTTCGAGGTGGCGGCGCGCGAGTTGCGCGCGCCCGCCTCTGTGATCCGTCAGGCCGCGGGCGCCGATGGGCGCATTGTCTTCTCGGATGCCGTCAACGAGGCCATTACCTATTACAAGGGCCGGATCGCTGGAGGTGATGCTGCAATTGACGCGGCCCTGCGCCCGACCCGCCGGGGGCCACCGCC
Source organism: Rhodobacter capsulatus SB 1003 (assembly GCF_000021865.1). Lineage (NCBI taxonomy): Bacteria > Pseudomonadati > Pseudomonadota > Alphaproteobacteria > Rhodobacterales > Rhodobacter > Rhodobacter capsulatus. The sequence continues at coordinate 3,133,577 of NC_014034.1, read as the reverse complement.
GGGCCTTCGCGGCACGCCATTGTATCTTCGCCGCCTGCGCCGTGACGCAGCCCGCGCCGCGCAGATCTCGTTGACGTGATCGACAAGCGCTGGCCCGCCTCGTCGCTCTCTCCCACGCACAGGCCCCTGATCAGCCTGACGAGGCCCGCCGGATTGCCCGGCTGGCTGTGGAGTTGGACCAGCTGGCCGCGGCCCTTGCCAAGCGAAACGCCCGGGCCGCGCGCGGCCTTGGGCCGAAAGAGGTGAAAGCATGACGACTGCCCGCCCGACTGCAACGATCACCTTGAGCGGCCTGCGCCGCCTGACCTGCGCCGAACCGGGGGAGATCGAAAACCTGATCGCGGCAGGCACGCTTCCGCCGCTCGACGGCGACAAGCTGCCGATGATTTCGGCGGTTCAATCCTATCTCGCCCACCTGCGCGACAATAACCGCACCGCCAGCGCCTCGGCGGCGATGGCCCGCGCCCGGGACGCCCGGGCCGAGGCCAGCGAACTTGCTCTTGCCGTCGCCCGCCGTGACGTGATCCCCTATGCCGAGGCGGAAACCGCGACCGATTTCCTCTGCGGCGTGATCGCGGATCAGATCGGCGGCTTGCCTGCCCGCGTCACCCGCGACATGCGTGAGCGGCGGGCCATCGAAGATGCGCTGCGCCGTGCGCAAGGGGCCATCGCCGCAGATCTTGCCCAGCTTCCAGACTGAAGGCGCGTCATTGATCTGTCAAACTGGCGCTGTGGTCTGGCGGCAGGTCACATTCAAGACCTTGAGAATCGTCAAGAAGTGTCCCACCGTGCAACCATTGGGTTTATGGAGGAACGGCGAAATGGATTTCAAACAGCGCGTGGATGACCTCGGGGCTCGGTCGCGGCACGCCAGCCAGCACGCGCTGACCGAGGAAGCGACGAAGACTTCGGTGATCCTGCCGCTGATCAAGGCGCTGGGGTTTGACCCCTTCAATCTCGAAGAGGTGGTGCCCGAGTTCATTGCCGATGTCGGCATCAAGAAGGGCGAAAAGATCGACTTTGCCCTCAAGATCGCGGGCAAGCCCGCCATCCTCGTGGAAGCGAAACCCATCTCAATGGCCTTGGGGTCGGCGCAATACAGTCAGTTGTTCCGCTATTTCTCGACGGTTGAGGCGCGGCTTGCGATCCTGACCAATGGCCGCGAGGTCTGGTTCTTCTCGGACATTGACGAGACGAACAAGATGGACAAAAAGCCCTTCTTCGTCTTCGATCTGCAGAACTACGATGACAGGCAGGTGGCCGAACTCGCCCGGTTCCAGAAGGAAGGCTTCGACATCGAGGCAATCCTTGAGGCGGCGTCGAACCTTAAATACGTCAAAGCCGCCTCGGCCGAGATTTCGCGCCAGCTTGCGAACCCGGACGATGATTTCGTGCGCTTCTTCGGCAAGCACATCTACGAGGGCAGCCTCACCAAAGGGGCGATTGAATTGCTGCGCCCGGCCATTCAGGCCGCACTGGATGACATCGTGCGCAACCGCATTCAGGAGCGGCTGAACATCACCTTCGGAAAAGACGCCCCGCAGATCGACAGCCCCGACAAGAAGCCAGCCGATGCCCCTGTGGGCAGTGAGCCCGTGACGACTGATGACGAAATGCAGGCCTTCATGATCGTTCGGGCCATCGCTTCGAGAGTTGCGAATGTGAACCGGATCACGATGCGTGACGCGCTGTCCTATTGCAGCATCTTCGTGGACGACAACAACCGCAAGCCGATCTGCCGCCTCTATTTCAACGCCAAGAGCAGCAAGTCGGTGGGCATCTTTGCGCCGCAGCCCGACAAGTCGGAAACGAAGGTTCAGATCGAAGATTTGTCCGACATCTACAAATTCGCGGAGCAGATCGAGGCAACCGTCAAAAGCTACCTCTGAGCGTGTCAGAGCGCTGGCAAGCACTCTCGCAGCGGGCGGATCGACGGAGGGGCCGATTTCCGGCCCGCTGATGCGCACTTTGCGCTGGCGGCTGTGAGGTAGCGGAAGCCCCAAGATGCGCGCCACGCGCCAGCGCGTGGGCGCTGCGGGCTTTCCCTGCCCGTGGGCCAGTGCTATCTTGTCGCATCCCCACAAGCAGGAGGCAGCCGCCTATGAACGCCCGAGTAACCGTGCGCAATCCCCAGATGGCCTCCCTGCTGGCCGAGTATTCCGAGCGGTTCCGCGAACGGGAAAACGCCGTGCTGGCGGCGCGCTATGCCCCGGCCGAGCAATGGACCCCGAAGGCGGTGGGCGAGGCGATGCTTGAGGCGCTGCGGTGGGCGCAATGGTCGGCAGGCAGGACCGGGCCGGGCGGCATCAAGACGGTGGCGCTGCCCTTCATCGCGAGCCTTGACGAGCATCTGGCCGAGGGCTGGGGCCTGCCCGAGGTGGCCGGTGACGAAGACCCCGATCCCCGGCGCCTGCGCGTCATGCCGTCGCCCGAACAGATCAGCCGCCATGAAGCCGCGCTCGATTGGCCCCGCATTTATCTCAAGGACCACGAAGGCAGCGCCAAGATCCTGGCCCTTTGGCTGCGCTGCAAGGTGACGAAAAAGCCCTTCGATGCGGCGATCAAGGCCCGGGGCACGATCAGCCGGGGCGCCGCAATCCAGATGCGCGACAAGGCCCTGTCGATCATTTCCCAAGGGTTAGATAAGGACGGCGAAATGCTTCCAAAGTCTGATTAGGGAATTCAGTTGACCATAAGCCTAAACGAATACTTGACAAAAGGTCAGCAGATCCTGAAATCCGCCTCTCGATAGAAGCCGAAATCGTTCAACCAAGTTACTCCGCAAGCATCGCACACATCGGGCACCTTCCGATTGGAACGGATTTTGGAGGGCTTTGACTGTTCTTTGGTAACTACCCTGCGGTCGGGCTTTCCGAGTGCATAAGCAATGAGGAAGGGGTCTTTGCCGATCTTCTGCATCTCCGTCGAGTCGAGGTCTGGCGCGTAACCTGTGGCAACGACATGCCGGAGGGCTGTGATATCTACTCTCTCGCTGAGCCGAAGTGCATTTTTAGCCTCTGCCTCCTTCAGCCAATCCGCAACGTCATCCCGACCTGCGGTCACCTCGTCTGCGATCTCGTTTGGTATTTTCACCAAACCTGTTTGGCCGCATCCTATCAGCCAATCCCAAAACTGCGGAATTCGCTCAATCGGATAATAGTCGGCGTTAGCCCTGATCAATGTATTGGCATCAAGGAGGTAAATCACTGCGCCGCCTTCCTCCTTGGAGCGCCATTGCCGAGCCCCGCAATGCTCGCAAGTAAGGGCTCAACGGCTCCGGGACGAACTCCGAAGACTTTTGCTGCGGTGGTGTGAGTTACTGCATCGGCTCGAAGCCCGCGCCCCACAAATCGCAACAAGGCATCCCCCAACCGATGCCGCCGCACGATATAATAATTCGGCCCGCCATCAATATCCCGGCTCTTTTCCTTTTCGCGCTCCCGCTGGCCTTGCCATTGCGCACCAAAGATGCGGACAACTTCACCATAGGTGTCGCTATCTGTTTTTCGCTCGCGCCAAAGCCGATAGGCCGCCATGGCCTTGCTCACATGCCAGTCCCGGCAGAGCGCTTCGGCCTCCCGCATTGTTGCCTCAACGCTAGCCAATTTCGGCACATGCGCCAACGCCTGGGAAGGAAGCAATACCTCCCCGGCAACGTCATTGCAAAAGCGCTCGATGCGGGCGTTCGGTGTGCGTGGCTCTGTAGTGACCGGAAGACCGCTTACGCCGCTATTGCCGACGAAAATGTGCGTCAATTCGTGAACGAGGGTGAAAGACCAAGCGGCCTTCGCATCTTGGTCGTTGATGACTATCATCGGAGCAAGGTTGTCAGCAACGGCGAAACCTCGAAACACATTCGGAGATATTGCCGTGTGATGGCTGCCGAGGTCGCCCAGAAGAATGACGAAAATGCGAAGCGCTTCGGTCCTGCGGCGCAACTCGTTAAAGAGATCTTGTGGCTCGTGCATTCCCCGACGAAGACTGCGGTCGTCCTCTATCCCGAGAGCCGCCTTGATCCGGCTCGCTGCTTGGGTGATCGGGGTTGCAACCGTCAAGGTTCCCACGAATTCGATAGCTTCGGAATCCTCATCATCCTCCATCATTTCGCGCAGGATACTTTGCCGCATCCGCACATCCCGAACCAGCGCGTCAAGATGAACTGCCTCGCGGGTGGCAACTGGTGCGCCAATCGTTCTAAAGTCTTCAACGCGCTCTGCTGGCCGAGGCGGCTCTGCCATGTATAGTGCAACAAGGGGGCGATGATAGGCGACGGCCATCTTAAGAAGCTGCGCTTCAGAAGGCACGCGAGCTCCCACTTCGATAGCCGCAAGTTTTTCTGCGGCAGAACCGCGAGGGCCAGACGTCAAACCAATCTTGCTCGCGGCCTCCTCAATGGATAGCCCCGCGGTCTCGCGCGCCCACTTCAGGACCGCCGGATTGATCATTTCTTCGGGTTCCATGCGCCACGTTGCCGTTGCTTCGGCGGATCACTATCATCTTCTCAATGTCGCTCGAAGTTGGAAATAATCCAACAGTAAAAGCGTCGCAGCCAATGATGATCTCGGCATTGTTAATTTGTCGTTTCCGGTGTCGCTGACCGAAAAAAACGCTGCTTTGAAGGAGGATCCGAGCCCGCCGGTGGGGCAAACGGCGCGGATTGGCAAGATCTGCACCGCCCGCTTGATCACCCCTCAAGCGCCTCGATCAACTCCGGGCCATCGTCTTGCAGCCCGAACGGCGCAACCGGATGATGCGCCAGCATCGCCCCGGCCCCGAGGGCCGACACATCGTCGGTGCTGCCCAGCCAGGCCTCGCGCTCGTCCGCGTTCAGGACGACCGGCATCCGGTCATGCAGCCCGCCCATCGCCCCCGTCGCCGCCCGCGTCATGATCGTGCAGGTCAGCAGATCGCGCCACCGGCTCGCCAGCCCGGCCAGATACAGGTTCGCCTCGTTGCCCCCGGGCCGGAAGAAATGCGGTTGGCGAGCGCCCTTGGGACCGCTCCACTCGTAAAAACCGCCTACCGGCACAAGGCAGCGGCCGTGCCGCCACACCTGCCGAAAGGCGGGCTTTTCGCGCGCATCCTCGATGCGGGCGTTGAACGTCGCGGCTTTCCACGCCTTCGGGCTGCTGCCGCCATCGAACCATGACGGGATAAGGCCCCAGCGCGCCTCCATCGCGATCAGAGGCGTCTTCGCCAGGATCACCACCGTCTCGGTCGGCTTGACGTTGAACCGGCCCCCGAACGGGTCGATCCTGATCTGCGACATGTCCACCTCGGTGTTCCGAAGGTTCGGATCGACAATCCGCCCGCACATGCCCCCGCCTCCCTGCCGTCGCTGCGTCCGGCGCAGGATGCCCGAGGGCGGGGCGCTTGTCGCGCCCGGATCCGCGGCGGGCTCGGTGATCGGGCAGGGGAAGGCCGCAAGGGCCGCGATCAGGATCGGGCAGATAGGGCGGGTGCTTCGATCTGCCGGAAGGCACGATAGGGATTGCCGTCTCGTCCCTAGCGGATAGTGTGGCGGATGCGGCAACACGCCGCCCTCGAATGTTCGGATTTCGGCGCGCTAGGGAATTTGCTAGGGAAGCATTGCGCGGCTTTTATATTACATATAAAAATCAATGCTTTGCGGACATGGTATTGAGCCCATCCCGTCCGCCACCAAATCTCTGTATTATCCTTTAATATCAGAGACTTAAGTGGCTCTCGTGAGTTGCCTGAGGTAACACACGAGGTTACACAAACCATGATAGTGATGTTCGCCGCAGGTGCCTTAAGGGTCATGTGCATGCACCTCCTACTCAAAGGAAATACCTACTATTACCGCCGCCGCATCCCTGAGGATGTGAGATCGCTCTACAAGGTGCCGGGCAAGCGGGCACGTGAGCAGTTGATGTTCAGCCTGAAGACCGCCGACAAGGCCGAAGCGTGTCGCCTGGCTGATGCCCAAACCCGTCGCCTGGATGCCCTCTGGAAGGCGCATCGGGAGGGGAGCAAGGCCGGGGCCGACCCTCATGCTGCCTTGGCAATGCTTGAAGCCCGCCACCTGAAGCCAGGCGATGCCCTCAGACATCGTGGTCACCCCGCCATTGAGGCCTACATCGACAACCTTGTTGGCCCGGGCAGGGAAGAAGAGGCTATTGCACTCTTGTCTCCGACCGAGCAGCTTTCTTTGGATTACCTCTACAGCCCATCTGTGCCGAAGCTCCTCAGCGATGCCAGGGAGAAGCATTTCGATCTGGGCAAGGGGCCAAAGGCAAAAGTGGCCGTGGACCAGTTCGAGCGGGCTTGGGGCCATCTTCTTGAGATCACCGGAGACATTCCCCTCGACCATCTCAGCCGCGACCATGCCAATGAATTCGTGCAGAAGTTGATCAAAAGGGGGCTCAGCGCTGAAACGGTGAGACGCTACTTGGCTCAGGTGCGCCCTGTGATCCAGACAGGTCTGCTTGAATTCGAGATGAGCAAGGTCAATCCCTTCGAGAAGCTGGCGATTCCCAACCGTGACGAGGGGCCACGCAAACCCCGAGACACCTTCACAATCGAAGAGTTGATGGCGATTCAGGCTGCTTGCCGCGAAAAGGACGACGAACGGCGGTGGCTGATTGCGATGCTCTCAGACACCATGACCCGCTTGGCAGAATTGCAGCAGATCATGAAAGAGGACGTTCGGCTGCACGATCCGGTCCCCCATGTCAGGCTTCGCGTGACCGATGTTCGCAACCTGAAGACGGGAAGCTCTGCGAGGTCGGTTCCCCTCGTTGGTGCCGCTCTCTGGGCTGCCCAGCGCGCCATGACTACCGAAGGAAAGTTCCTCTTCCCAAGCATCGCCAAGGATGTTCCGAAAGATGAGTTTCATTCCGGGGCGGCTTCCGCTGCCCTGAACAAGTGGCTCAAGGAAAACAAGTTGGCGCGAACAGGCCAGACGCTCCACAGCTTCCGGCACACGATGCGGGATCGCCTTCGCAACGTGGAAGCCCCGCCCGATCTGATCGACCGGATCGGTGGATGGGCCGGGAAGGGTGTCGGGGAGACTTACGGCAAGGGCCACAGCCTGGAGTTGATGCAGCGCTACATGCTGAAGACGGTGCTGCCGTTGCCGGGAGAAGGCCCCGCTGAGCAAGCCTCTGCTGCCTGAATCTCCTTTGAATCTCGTCTAAAGGTCATAACGCAACGCTGAGGCGGGGTCAGCTCGCCTCGCCTTTCGTGGTCACTCAACATGAACGACATGAACACTGACACTCTCCGCGTCACGGCGCTGGGGCATTCCCGGGATCACCTTGAAGCGGCCCGCATGGCGGAATTCGTCTTTGTCCCGAAGACCGATGCGGCAAGGGCTCTGGTGGCGCATCTGACGGCCATCACGCTTGACCATGAAGCCAAGGTGAAGCCCAGGAATCGCAAAAGGCAGGCAGAGGCTCAGAGGAGCTTTACAGGGGCCGTGTCTGCTTTCGCCGCCGATTTGATCCACCATGCCCGGTTTCAGGAGGCCGAAGGATTCTTCTATCGCTCCTACGACAAGGAGGCCCTGGGGCAAACCTTTGTCTCGGTGCGATGCTTCGAGCAATTGCTGCAGTTCTGGGCAGAGATGGGGCTGATGGAGGTCACCCGCTTCTTTCGGGTCAGGGAGACTTGGGAGGGGGAAGACACGGGGACGGGCTTTGGCAGGGCCAGACGCTTTCGGGCAACAGCGGAGTTGCTGAGCTTGGCCGAGGGCTTCGGCATCACCCCGGACACGCTCAAGGATCACTTCCAGAAGGAAACGGGACGCCTGTCTCCGGTCACGGTGCGCTCTGAAGTTGCCAATCGGCATGGCACAGGCGTTACCTCGGCCAATATGCGCTTTGCCGGGCCAAAGTATGAGGCTGAGGTCCAAAGGGTCAAGGAGATCAACGCAATCCTGGGCCAAGGAGGCTTCGACCTGGCGGAAACACCTCGGGTCTATCGGCTGTTCAGCAGAGGCAACTTCCACAACTTCGACTTCAACATGGGCGGAAGGCTCTATTGCTGTTCCGAGGATGATTGGCAGCAGAGGCCGAAAGAAGACCGCGCCCTGATCACCTGCCGGGGTGAGCCCACAGTCGAGCTTGACGTTGGGTCAAGTCATCTCTTCATCCTCTACGCCCTGCACGATCTGGAATTGGACACCGACGACGATCCCTATTTCCTGCCTGGTGTCGAGCGGGAGGTGGTGAAGGGGCTCTTTGCGGCGATGACGGGGAAAGGATCGCGCCTGACCCGCTTCCCGAAGAAGCTAAGCGAGGACTACATGAAGCCCACAGGCCGGAAAATAAGCACCGTCTACAAGCTCGGAAAGGTTCTTGACGCCCTGATCGCCAAGCATCCGATCCTGAACAAGCTAAAGAAGGGCTCGATGGATTGGGCTCGGCTGCAATATGAGGAATCCGAGTGCTTCATGGAGTGCCTGACCCGTCTTGGGCATGATCACGGTGTCGCTGCCTTGCCCGTCTTTGACAGCTTGATCGTCGCCAAACAGCATCGGGACGTGGCTCTCACCTGTCTGGTGGAAGCTTACGGGAACCGCTTTGGTTGCTTACCTGAGGTCAGATGCAAATAAGTCCTCCCCTCGGCTGCCCCTTGGCCCTCCAAGGTCGATTCTTGGGAGAACTTGGGGGTAGCCTTGGATGATCCAGGGTAGGTATCTAAGGTAATATACCCCTATCATCAGATACTTGGTATACCTTGGAAGCTAAGGTTCTCTCAGGACGACCAGGGCATTACTTGGAAACGTAAGAGCAGCTAATTACTTGGAAACGTAAGTGTTCCCCAAGGTCACCCCTTTCGGTCAGAGGTGGGGGCTCAGCGTCAAGAAGAACAATAATAGTAATAATATAACCCCTCTTTTTGAAGTCACGTCCCAAACCCCCCACCCCCCTCTGACGGGTTGAAAAAGTCCCAAAGCCCAGCGCCTCGCCAGAGTCCCTGGGAGGGCCGTGGAGTCGCCTCTTGCCGTCCCGAGTCTCACCCGCGGGAAAGCCCAGGAAGGCCATTCTACGGCCCTCTCCGAGTCTCCCAGGGCCATCCCAGGTTCAGGCCCCAGCCAATCCCCTCTGCCACTGAAGCTTGCCCCAGAGGCAGGGTCATCTGTGGCGGAATAGCCCCGTCATGGAAGTGGGTTCGGAGTTTTGGCAGACGCCTCTCCCCCACCTCTTTGACCCTATTGGCAGCAAAGGAGGATCACATGCTGATCGGTTATGCCCGCACCTCGACCCTGGACCAGATCGCGGGCTTTGTGGCCCAGAGGAAGGCCCTGCAGGCCCTCGGGTGCGAGAAGCTGTTTGAGGAGCAGGTGAGTTCGGTGGGGCAGCGAGACGCCCTCTCTGCGGCGCTGGAGTTCGTTCGGGAAGGCGACACTCTGGTGGTGACCAAGCTCGACCGTCTGGCCCGCTCCGTGCGTCACCTGGGCGAGATCGTGGAGGCCCTGGAGCGCAAGAAGGTGGGGCTGAGGGTGCTCGACCTGGGGCTGGATACGGCCAATGCCACCGGCAAGCTGATGCTGAATGTGCTTGGGGCCGTGGCTCAGTTCGAGCGGGAGATGATGCTGGAGCGGCAACGGGAAGGCATCGCCAAGGCCAAGGCCGATGGGAAGTACAAGGGCCGCAAGCCCACGGCTCAGTTCAAGCAGGCCGAAGCTCTGGCCTTGCTGGCGGCAGGGACGCCGAAGCGGGAGATCGCCCGCAAGCTCGGCATCTCTGAGCGTTCGGTCTACCGCGTCATCTCGGCTGCGGCCTGAGCATCCCCCCCAAACATCACGACACAGGAGAGCATCATGCTTCGCAAACTCATCACCCTTTACCGCATCGTCTTCTTCGCCTGGTGCGGCTTGTTCCTGGCCGTGGCCCTGATCGTGGGGCTTGGCTTCTTCATCGCAGGGGACACGCCCAAGGCCCGAGAGACGGGGCTGATGATGGCCCTTGGAGGGCTGTTCTGCAGCATCGTCTTTGCCGGGAACATGGCCCTGGCCCTGGAGAACCATGAGCTTCTGAAGCGCATCGCTAAGGGCCAGGGAGGGGCTGACAGGAGGGGGTGAGGCTGAGGGAGGGGAGGCAGCCCCGAAATCGCAATCCAGACGCCCTGGGAGTAGGTTCAAGCCCGCTCCTGGGGCGGTTTGTGGAGATGCCTAAAGCTACCCTCCAGGTTGAGCGGATGAGGTTTGGGGTGATGAAGCAGCGTTGCCGTTGCGCAAACGTCGAAAGAGACGCGCCTGTCTGCCTGCAACTGTCAGTCAACGTAAGCACTCCCTCAGATGCAGCCAGTGCCCGGCGTTGACACTTGACGCAGCTATTGGTCCTTCAAAGCTGTTGCCGGAGCTTAATGATGTAATAAGATGATGACTGAGTTGCGTCAGCTTCGGTGACGCATCAAAACGCTTGAGTGCCTGCGAGGAGATATCAGCGACTATGTCAGCAGGAAGCCAATATCTCAACTTGGCAGAAAAAATCATCGACGCTCGCGGCATCCCGCTTACCGGAGCTGAAATTATATCGTTTGCCGAAAACTATAACGCACTTCCATATGAGAATTACGAGACAATTGTTAAAACGCTGCAGGCTAGAATAGCAGAGGAAATCCTATCCAATCGCGGACATTCGCGCTTTATACGAACTGGAGTTGGTAAATATTTTCTAAGAAATCTGCACCGGCAGAGTCATCCATGGATTCGTGAGCGAAATTTTAATTATCTGGGCCGGAGGGCAAAGCCGGAGCATCCTTATCGAATTTTAATTATTCCCAGAAGTCTCGCATCCAAGGTCGATGCAATTGTTGATTGGGCTTCCGCTTCTGCGTTGTTCGCAGAGGCCAGTTATAGCTATCAAAGTGAAATACCGGAGGGATCAGTCCCGGTAGTCACGGCGCCGATGCTAAAATGGAATGAATTATTCTTTTCGTTCTCGGTTGGCGCTCATACACACTTCAATCCAATAATTTCCAAGCGGACTGCGCTATTGAGAAAGTTCCTGGATGAATATGATCTGGATTTGTTCGAAGTTGATGGAAGCGGGGCAACTTCGAGCACCGCGCGTGCGGTATTGCCGGTTCTGCTTAATGGGCGCCGTCACAGATTGGAGCATGGGAAATTAATGCCTGAAGAAAAGATTTACTTCTATCAAGTTGCTGACTTGCTTTCAAATAGGTTTGCATTTTACTCCGCTGAGACGGACGCATTTGTTATGGTGAGTCTGCTTGATATTAGTAAATATTCTTGATTTTAGGCCAAATTCGAAGAGGCGGCTGGAGATAAATGGCCCGGAGTGGTCGGAATTTTGTTTTGATGGCTTGCGAAATTTTGATGATGATACGGAAAAATATAGATCTTGGCTTCTCGCGAGGCTTGCGTGACAATTATTTCGAAGCCGGTATTTCTTGATTTTCTAAACCGTGAAGCTGGACGGGCGGCGAATTGCGATCGACCTGAGGATGACGACATTGCCATCATCAGAATTTTGGTGGTATCTCTTGCTCATGGGTTCTCGGCTAATATTTCTCAGGTGGCTGAGTATTGCAATTCTCGACCAAAATTATTCTCGCAGGTAATAAAGCTTATGCAGCGAGGCGTAATAGATGCAACCAGTTCGAATGCAACGCTTTCGGAATTTATTGAGGACCGCCGAGCAAGATATTCCCATGTGCCTGAGAGGTACCCATTTTACTTTTCAGACCAAGGAGGGCTAGTGGATTTACAGCTGGGTACCAGAAACCCATTCAGTATGACTGGCGATCTATCCAGGCTAATTTTAGCTTACGATCAGAGCAAATTCGATTTTGATCTTGTTCGTCTAAGTCCGTCAGATAGGGCGGTGTTCGAATCCGGATTGAATGTCATTCAGTCCAAAGTTTTCAAAAGAGAAGACCTTGCAATCACTAGAGATCTCCTGGTCTCCAACATAGCTGGTGGCGAGATGAGCGCCAGGCAAATTGAGGCGGCGACTCGGGCAATTTCTGCTTTATATATGAAGAACTACGCTGATCGCCGTTCGCTTGCCACTTGCACAGGCATACCTCAATTCTCGTACCGGGATGTCGTTGAAAATTTTCCTGCATTTGACTTTCCCCTTTTGAAACGTGCGCTCCAAGCGCTAGGCGCATTGCGGCAGGTTTCTTTGTGGTCAATTGATGATATTATCGAACATTATGGGAGTTTGCCCCACAGGCATTTCTCCTATCATCTTCAGATTTTTCTTGATGCCTTGGCGATCTCTGCTCGAAATAAGGTTAACGACAGCAGCGACATGAGTTCAATTCGATTGCACATTGATAGGGTTTTTATTCAGTATCTTGATATTGATTATGTGAAAAAATTTGGAAACCCTGAAGAATTCTATAGATTTGGAATCGAGCGATTAATTCAGTGCGCTGCGAGAATTTCTCAATTGGACCCGATCTTTAACTCAACATGGAGTAGTCAGGTGAGTCACCAAAATAACGACGTAATTGCAGTTACAACGGCAACCGACAGTGAGGATGATGCTCTAATCCAAAAATTAAAAGAAAGTGGATTTACTTCCAGTCGACCTGTGCGAGTGGGCAATGGGTTCGCAACGGAGTACACACGAGGAACAAGTCAGCACGTATATCATCTGAGAACTAGTGCAGGATCACTGGGAGTTAACAGCGCTGGTTTGATCCTTCCTGCAGCACTTAAGGAACTTGGGGCTACACATCTAATAAGCGTTGGGATCTGCTTTGGGCTCTTGCCGGAGAAGAACGGCGAGCCTTATCAAAAATGCGGAGATGTACTTGTCTCAACGGAGATCCAGGACTATGAGACAGCCCGCATTGGGACAGAGAAAACAATTAATAGAGGCGAAAAGCTTCCTGCGGGAACTGGCCTACTTCAGGCCGCGCGTCTGGTTAGGCCAAATTTTGCTGAGGCTGATTTTAAAATATACTTCGGTCAAATTATCTCTGGGCAGAAGTTGGTCGACAGCAAGGAATTTGTTGAAAATTTGAGGACAGAGTTTCCTGGCGCAATAGGTGGGGAAATGGAGGGCAATGCAGTTTCGGCGTCTGGTCAATTTAATGGTAAAGAGTGGGTGATGATAAAGGGGATATGCGACTGGGGCATGGGAAAAACAGATAATTGGCAAGATGTCGCAGCGCTCAATGCATGTGACGTTGCCATGAAAATGATCGTAACCTTCTTTGATGCGCAATCTCGCTAGTTTCGAAAATAAATTCGATGTTATGACATACCGTAGAGCGACTTGTCTGCCTGATGCCAGTAGTGGAGGTTGTTCCGGATTGATGCCGCCTTAGTCCTTTAGCGGTTCTACTCGCTCGTTTTCGGTTCGAACTAGATCTCCTAGCTTGGGCACGCACTTCGTCGTAGCCAACTTGTTGCGGTTCATTTCTGCAAGCGGCAACATTGCCGTTGTGCTCTCCCTCATCGGAGTTCGTCACGTGCATTCAATAAATGGCAATACCGCCTCACTTGCGACAACGTGCTGTCCCGTCTTGCGCTGTGAAGTGTGGGCGCATTCGTATATCTTGCGGAGTGGTCAAGCTGGATAACCAAATATAGATCGCCTGATCTTACCTTAATGACGCCGCACAGAGGTTACACAAATCCGCCACCCAGTTATCACTCACACCTCAGAGGTCTTGCAAGTATCTGATTTATAATGAATAAATTAGTGCTCCGAAACCGCCTTGGGCTCATCCCGTCCGCCAGCCCATTCAGTAAGCCATTGATATCATTGCCGTTCATCGTGCAATGCGGGCTTATACCAACAACATTCCCAACATCTGCTTCGCGCTTGTTCAGGTGCTCGGCCGAAGTCACGTTTTCTGTGTTGTTTGACACGACAATCTGCAGGAAGCCGGAAGAAGCCGTCTGAAGGCGGAAGACCTTGGATGGGTCAATAAAACAAAGGGCTTACAGCCATCGAGCGCCGCCGAAGCGCCCCAGGCGCCATGTCATGCAGTGATGCGGAAAACGGCCGTTCTGGCGCGATCTGGCGTCTATCGAGGATACGCCGAGGCGCAGGTGCAGAGCGCCGATAACGCCAATAAAAACAGGTGTTAAAACGGTCTTTGAAGGGTGGATTGCAGGCTTGCCGCAGCATCGGAACATGCAAATCGGGCCGCGAGTTCGTAAAACCGTTGCATGTTAAGCTAAGTATCTAATCTTAATGCGATTTATCAAGATCACTTGGTGCATGACTGCGCGCCGAACATGCAAGTGATTTTGCATCGTCAGCCTGCCTATATCAGAGCGGCGGCGGTGCGCCTTCACCGATCTTCCGGCACTTCTGGCCACCCTTCATCCAGTAGACGAGCCAGTCCTTTTGGGCCGGATGCGCTTCCAGGAATGGGGCCGTAACTTCGACGCGCGACCCGCGCCCGGCCCGCGAAATCTTTATCTTCGCGACAGCGCTGGTGCTCATCAGATCGGCCCGTCCCCGATTGATCTCCGCGTACCCAAGCTCATTGAATAGGTCGCTTTGGATGAACTCAGACGAGCTCGCGAAGTTCTCGACTGGCCAGCAACGGCGTATCGAAGTCAATGTCCGCGCGTAGACGGCCTGATAGTTGTCAGGCAAATCAAATGTCAGATCGGGAGAACGAGCGTCGAGGGCGGCTTGCGATGTGCATCCAGCCAGAACTGCGACCAAGGCGAAGGCCGAAAGGTTTCGCCCGGCGCAGCTGGTGAACGAAGTCAGGCTTTTCATCACGAACCTCGCTATCCCCAAGAATGCCTCGACCATACAACCTGACCGATAATCTGCAACCCGTTGGCGTCGTCGCAGGCCCGCGCGTCAATCGAACTGGCCAATCGACGCCCGAACCCGCCCCGCGATCAGCAACCGGTCCATTTCTGGTCCCGCCAAGGCTACCGGCGGAAATGCCGGGTTGTCGGACACCAGCATCAACATCTGCGGCCTGCCGTCCGCCATCGTCCCCGATGGCACCAGGCGCTTCACATAGGACTGACCGTCCAGCGAAAAGGCAAAGATCCCGGCGCGGTCAACCCGCCTGACACTGCAGTCGAGCAGGATCAGCGCTCCATCCGGAATGGTCGGGGCCATGCTGTCGCCCTTGACCCGCACCAGCACCGTGAAATCGGGCGTCAGGCGACTGCGCAGGAACATCGAGCGCGGCAGGGCGATCCTCTCGGTTTCGGCGCCAGGTATGGGTACGATGCCATGGCCCGCAGAAACGTCGAGATCCATCCGCTCGATCAAGAAGAAATCTTCGTCGGCGAATCGGAAATCACCCGAAAGAGGCCGCCCGAGGTCGGGAGGTTCGATGCGTTTTCCGGGCTTTCGAGCCTCGAAACCGCCGGATCGCTCGGTCTGTGGCAGGCCGACACCATAGAGAATCCAGTCGGCGCTGACCCCGAACCGCTCTGTGAGAGCCTGCAGGAAGTTGCGCGACGGCTCGCTTCGGCCAGACTCAATATCGCTTATATATCCTTGGCTTACACCAAGAACAGAGCCAAGCGCCCGCTGCGAGAGCTTCTGCTCTTTTCTCCATGACGACAGTCTAAGACCGTACTCAGCGTTCATAGCGATAAAACCTGTTGACATGACCGTAAATAGCCGTCAAATCTGCGATTGAACGGGAATTACGGTCTTTGTGTGACCGATCAGGGAAAAAGCATATGGCAGATAAAGTGAAATCCATCCAGCCGGGGCCGATCTTCTACGATGTGTTCCTAGTCTACCTGCGGGTGATCGGGACCAATCTGAAGGACTGGTGCGCCCCGCATGGGGTGACGGCGACCAATGCCAAAAGCGCGGCCACGGGCGGTTGGAACGGCACCAAGGCGCGGGCGCTGCGGCAAAAGATGATCGACGAGGTGGGGGAAGAAACCTTCCTGCGCCTTTACACCGAACGCCTGCGCCGCGAGGCCGCGTGATGGGCCTTGAAGCGCTGATCAAAGCCCATCTTTGCGGCGAATTTGAAGCGGCACGGGCTGCGGGCGACATTGGCGCCCTCAATCAGATGATGACCGATCTCACCTCGTTCCTTGGCTATGCCATCGCCTGCGCGACGATGGGAGTGGCGGACAAGGCCGGAGGGCTGTGCCGCTGCGTCGAGGATCAGCTGGAAGCCGAGGTTGAGGTCTGGGCGCAGGAAGTGCGTGCCATGAACGGCACCGATCAATCCAACATCATCCGGCCATCCGCTTTCGGGCAGTCGGCGGCCATGCCGGTCTTTTCCATGGAGGCGACCGATGGACGGACTGTTTGAAGCGACCGAGCTTGTGGTTTCTGCGGGAGACGAGCCGCGCATGTCGGCGGCGCTGCTGGCAGACCGGCTGGGAATCGCCCGGCGGCAGACGATGATGCGCCTGATCGAGCGCAATGACGCGGCGTTGCGCCGGTTCGGGGAATACTTAGCCACGGTGGCTAAGTATTCAGGCCGTGGGCGCGGTCAACCCGAGAAGGATTACCTCACCACCTGCAGGCGGTGTGTCCTGACCTTGATCTGCTGTTCCAGGATCTGCACCGGCAACGCACCAAAGGCGAGCCGCTGGTCCAGATCCGCAGGGGCGAGTGGGCGCGAAAAGACCATTATTACAACGCCTATCAAGGCCGCGAATATGCTTTCGCCAAACCAAACCCGGCGCTGGAAATGCTGACGATGGCGCTGCAGCCGGTTCTGGGGGCCGATATCAAATCGATCCGGATGCTGCGAGATTTAATGAAAGTCGATCCCGAGATGCTTGAAATGGCGCTTGGCGTGCTTTTCTATTGGAAGGTGTGAGGTCCAGATGCCAAAAACCCGCGTCATCGCTGTTCATGATCACCCGCGCGGCGCGGGGCGGATCGAGTTTGACATCGACTTCGCAACGGGGAAAATCGAGGGGTTGGTCGTCGATCCGGCCCACGAGGCCTACGTCCGGTCAATCTTGACGGACCTGTCTGCCCATCCGGATGAGCCCGCGCATTTTGCTTGGCAGCAAAGCTACCCCGCACCCGATCCAATGCATGTGCCCAAGTCCATGGCGTGGCAACTGATGGCGATCGGCTGGACGCTGGAAGGCGAGCTGGCGAAGTACCCGCCCCCCGAAGCCGATCCTCTGCCCGACGGCGCGCTGTCGTGATCACCATCGAATTCCGCGACGGCGAGATCCTGGCGGGCATCGACCGGCTGCAGGATCAGCTGGGCGACATGACCACGTTCATGAGCGATCTTGGCGAGCTGCTGGTGGCCTCGACCAAGGCGCGATTTCCGGCGGGTACGGCGCCGGATGGCACGGCCTGGGCGCCGAACTCACCGGTCACGCTCGCCCGCAAGACGGACAGTCGGCCGCTCTTTGGCACCTCCGGCAGCCTCAACAGCCAGATCTTCTCCGCGGCCGGTGCGGATTATGTCCAAATCGGCTCGGATCGCGTCTATGCCGCGATGATGCAGTTCGGCGGGACGAAGGAGCAGTGGCCGCACCTTTGGGGAGACATCCCGGCGCGGCCCTATCTCGGCCTCTCGGACGAGGACAAGGAAAACATCCTCGCCGAAACCCGCGATTGGCTATCGGGCGCGTTTACCGGCGATTGACAGCCCCCCCATTGCCCGCGCAGGCTGCGCGGGACAGGCTTGATCTGACCACCCCGCAAGGTGTTGCGGATTATTCCGCCCCGTCTTTGC
Source organism: Rhodobacter capsulatus SB 1003 (assembly GCF_000021865.1). NCBI lineage: Bacteria > Pseudomonadati > Pseudomonadota > Alphaproteobacteria > Rhodobacterales > Rhodobacter > Rhodobacter capsulatus. The sequence goes on along the minus strand of NC_014034.1, from coordinate 3,115,961 downwards.
CGCCATTGTGTCGGCATGACGCACAAACCCTCCACCTCCCTCGCGCTCTGCGCTGCCCAGCCGCTCCCCGAAGGGGATGCGCCCGAGTGGGTGCATCTGTTGCCCTCGGCCGGGGGCACGATCGGCACCCATGATGGCCGCGGCCCGTATCGGGTCACCGACCCGGTCGCGATCATCGCGGCGTCTCTGCAAGCCGATGCCCGCGACGCTGGCGGGCTGATCATCGACGAAAACCATGCGGCAGATCTGGCTGCCCCTCTCGGGCTCCCGTCGCCCGCGCGCGGGCGGATCGTCGCGATGGAAGCCCGCCCCGACGGGGTTTGGGGGCAGGTCGAATGGAGCCCGGCGGGTGTCGCGCTGCTGGCAGAGCGTGCGTATCGCGGGATCTCGCCCGTCATCATCTACGCCGCCGATGGCACGGTGCGCCGGATCGCCCGGGCCTCTCTTGTCAATTACCCCAACCTGCGCGGCCTCGTCGCGCTCAACTCGGAGTCCGACATGGATCTGACGAAACTGGCGCGCGCGCTCGGCCTGGCCGAAACCGCGACGCTCGAAGAAATCATCGCCGCGGTCGAAGCCCTGACCGGAGCAAAGGGCAAAGCGGAAGAGGATGTGGCCCTGCAGTCCGAGCTGGGCACGATCCTGGGTGTCGATGGCAACCGCGAGGCGCTGATCGCCGCCACGCGCCTGGCGGTCTCTGGCAAGGACACGCTGATCGCACTGCAGGCGCAGGTGACGGCGCAGGCGGCCGAGCTGAAAGGCATCCGCGACGCCGCGACCCGCGCCACGGCCGAGGCCTTCGTGGATGGCGAGATCGCCCGCAAGCGGGTCGGGCTGAACGCCGCGAACCGGGACGAATTCGTCTCGCTGCACATGTCGCAGCCCGAGACGGCGCGCAAGCTGATCGAAGGCATGCCGATTGCGGGCGAGACCCACACCGCGCAGCTGCCGAGCGCGATCAAGACCGGCGGCGAGTTTTTGTCGCTGAACGCCGAACGGCAGGGGCGCGTCCTGCATGACAAGGCGAAGGCCTTCCAGACCGAGCAGGCCGGGAAAGGCCTTTCGATCAGCATGATCGACGCCATCCAGCATGTGAAAAAGGAGATGCGGCTGTGATCCCCACCCTGATCCGGGCCTATGAGGCCAGCGCCGCGATCGGCCCCTACAAGATCGCCAAATTCTCGGACGCGGCGGCCAGCACCAAGATCGGCCCGGCCGCCGCCAACACCGATCCGGTGCTGGGCGTGACCGGCCAGTTCGGCGGTGCGGCGGGCGACATGGTCGATGTCACGCAGTCCGGCATCGGTCAGGTCACGCTGGGCGGCACCGTCACCGCGGGTGCCGAGCTGACCGCGGATGCCAACGGCAACGCCATCGCGGCCGTCCCCACCGCCGGTGTCTTCATGTCCGTCGTCGGCAAGGCGCAGGCCCCCGGTGTCGCGGGCGACGTCATCGAAATCCTGGTCGGTCCGCGCGCGTTCTACCGCGGCGCCTGATCCCCCAACAGCAAGAGGTCCCAATGGCCACCAGCCGCCCGTTCATCGTCGATGCCACGCTTACCGCCGTGGCGATCGGCTTCAAAAATGGCTCCGCGATGCGGATTGCCGACAAGGTCCTGCCGCGCCTGCCGGTCTCGGCCGAAAAGTTCAAGTACACGGTCTATCCGATCTCGGAAGCCTTCAACACGCCCGACGCCCGCGTCGGTCGCAAGGGTGCCGTGAAGCAGCTCGAATTCAGCGGCACCGAAACGACCTCGGACGTGGCTGATTACGGTCTCGACAGCCCGATCCCGCAATCGGACATCAACGCGGCGAATGCCGCCAAGGCCGAGGGCCGCACGATCTATGACCCCGAGGCCCACGCGGCCGAGATGCTGACCGAGACCATCGAGAACATCCGCGAACTGCGGGTCGCGAACATGGTCTTCAACGCGGCCTCCTATGCGGCGAGCCGCCGGATCACGCTGTCGGGCACGTCGCAGTTTTCCGACTATGCGAACTCGGACCCGATCGGCGTGATCGCGGCCGGGATGGATGCGACCCTGGTCTATCGCCCGAACACCGTCGTGATGGGCCGCGCGGTCTGGTCCAAGCTGTCGTCGCACCCGAAAATCGTCAACGCGGTCAAGGGCAACGTGTCGAACCAGGGCCGGATCTCGATCGAGCAGTTCAAGGAGCTGCTGGCGGGCGACGGGATCACCGAGGTCTTGGTGGGCGATGCTTGGGCGAACACGGCCAAGCCGGGGCAGAACCCGGCGCTGGCGCGCACCTGGGGCAATCACCTGGCGCTTTTGCACCTCAACCCGCTGGCCTCGGTCGAGCAGGGCGGCATCACCTTCGGCTTTACGGCGCAGTTCGGCGACCGGCTGGCCGGGCGGATCGAGGATCCGGACATCGGGCTGGAGGGCGGTTTCCGTATCCGCGTCGGCGAGCGGGTGCGCGAGCTGATCTCGGCGCAGGACGTCGGCTACTTCATCCAGAACGTTATCGCCTGATTGGCCTGATGCGACCGCGGCATGGCGCCCTGGCGCCGTGCTCCCACCCAAAGGAGAAGATGATGGCGAAGAAGCCCGAACCCACCCCCGAACCCGATACGGTCACCGCCCAGGTGATCGACGCCCTCGACCATGACCGCACGGTCTATGGCCCCGGCGACACCGTCGATCTGCCGCGGCCCGAAGCGCTCAAGTTGCGCGGGCTTGGCGTCGTGACTTTCGACGCGGCGGCGACGGTCCCCGAGGCGCCCGCCGAGGAAGACGGCGCGACGGACCCCGCGCCGCCCGCCGAGGCCACCTGAGATTTGAGGCAGCGAGCAAACGTCCTCCCTCAGCGTGAGGCCGCAAGGCCAGGCAACAGCGCAAAAACGCGGGCGTGACAGCCGGGAGAGCACCGGCACCACCCTTCAGGATCGGCCCCATGACCTATGCGACGCAACAGCAGATGATCGACCGTTACGGCGCCTCGGCGCTGGTGATGCTGACCGACCGCGCCGAGATCGCCACCGGCGCGATCGATGCGGCGATGATCACCCGCGCGCTGGCCGATGCCGATGCGACGATCGACGGCTATCTGGCCCGCCACTATGCGCTGCCGCTGGCCACCGTGCCGCCGCAGCTGCCGCCGATCGCGCAGGTGCTGGCCTTTTGGTCGCTGCACCTGACCGAGCCCGACGCCAAGACCAAGGCCGATTACGACACCGCCCAGCGGATGCTCAGGGATATCGCCGATGGCCGCGTCAAGCTGGCCGTGGCGGGGGCCGAGCCGCAGACCACGGCGGCAAGCGGCGTGCGGATGACCGACCGGCCTCGGCCGCTCTCGGCCAGCACGATGACGGGCTTCATCTGATGGCCGAGGTCGATGACATCACCGCCCGGCTCAAGGAGCGCGTGCCCGGTCTGGGCGGGCGTGCCTGGGGGGCGGCCGAGTTTGGTGCGCTGACCGCCACGGGCCAGCTGCCGCAGGTGACGCCCGCCGCCCATGTCATCCCGACCGGGATCAAGGGCGGACCGCAGGCGTCCCGCACCGGCGCCTATGTCCAGTCGATCGAGCGGCTTTATTCGGTCGTCCTGACGGTCAAGGCGGGGGATGTCTCGGGCGCCCGGGCGCTGCCGGTGATCGGCGAACTGATCGCCGCCATCATCGCCGCTTTGGCGGGCTGGGACTGGGGCGGCCGCGTCGGCGTGATGGTCTTCCGCGGCTGCACCCTGAGCCGCGCCGTCGCAGGCTTCGTCTACGACATCTCGTTTTCGATCACCGATCAGCTGAGGTTCACGCCCACATGAGCAAGAGCAAAACCACGCCCGCGCCGTCCGTCCAACCCTACCCCGATCGGGGCGGGTCGTTCGTCCTCGATGAGGGGAGCATGACCCTGACGCCCGTGCCCAAACCCGGCGAGACGGCGGATGACACCCCCGTTCAAGGCCCCGTTGAAACCGACGTTGAAACCGGGCCCGAGCCCACCCCCGAGCAGGAGCCGCAGTGATGTCCGACCGTCTGACCCGCCGCGCCGCCGTCATGGCGAAAGTCGAAGCCGTCTACGGCACGGCCGAAACGACCTTTGCGGCCACCGATGCGGTGCTGCTGGTCAATCCGCCGTCCTTTGCGATCGAGCCGGACAACGTGCCGCGCAATCTGGCGCTGCCCTGGCTCGGCAATTCGGAGGAGCTGCCCGCCACCCGCCGCGCCCGTCTCAAGTTCGACGTCGAACTGGTGGGCTCGGGCACGCCCGGCACTCCGCCCGCCTGGGGCAAGTTCTTGCGCGGCTGCGGCTTTGCCGAGACGATCGTGGCGGGCAACCGGGTCGAGTACACGCCGGTCAACACGGGCTTCGAGGGGCTGACCTTTCGGTTTTTCCGCGACGGCGTGCGGTATGTGGCGCGCGGCGGGCGGGGCACCGTCAAGCTCAATCTGGCCGCCTATGCGGTGCCCACCGCCTCGTTCGAGTTCCAGGCTTTCGACACCTTGGCGGTGCCCGCCGGGGTGCCCGCGATCGATCTGTCCGCCTTCATCGCCCCCGAAGTGGTGACCGATGCCGCCTCGGGCGACATCCGACTGGGCGCGACGCTGGCCACCGGGACGATCAGCGGTGGCCAGGTGCTGGCCTCCAAGGGCCTCACGATCGACATCGGCAACAAGGTCTCGCATCGCAAGATTTTGAGCGGCGAGCAGATCCGGATCGGCGACCGGAGCGTGTCCGGACAGATGGCAGTCGATCTGACGGCCGAGGACGAGATCACCTGGCGCAGCGACATCAATGCGGTGGCGCTGACCTCGGTCGCGTTCCAGCACGGCACGGCCGCGGGCAAACGGATTGCGCTCTTCGGCGGCCGGGTGCAGCGGACCAATCCGCAAGCGATCGACGATGACGGGTCCGTGCTGATCCAAAGCGATCTGCGTTTCCTGCCCGGCCAGACCGGCGCCCCCGAAATCACCATCATCGCGAGGTAATCCCATGTCCAATTCCGAGGACCTCGAAGCGCTCTTCCCCGGGCAGCGGCACATCACCATCGCGGGCGTCGCAGTTGCGCTTGGCCCGCTCAAGGTGCGCCAGTTCGGGGCTTTTTCCAAGGCGGCAGAGCCCTTTGCGGGTTTCGTCATCGCCGGCGATTATCTGGCGGCCGTGGTGCAGCACCCCGCCGCCGTCATCGCCGCGCTGGAGATCGCCACCGGCCAGCCCGCGGCGGTGTTCGAGGACATGACCTCTGACCAGGTGATGCAGGTCCTGGCCGAGGTGATGGAGATCAACCTGCGTTTTTTCGCCGAGCGCCTGCTGCCGGTGCGGGACCAGCTGCGCGAGCGGATGCAGGCGATCACGAAAGCCTCGATTGGGCAACCGCCGTCGCCCGCCTCGTCCGCTGGGGACACGACCTTGCCGCCGTCGGAGAGCTGACGGTCGATCAGGTCGAGGTCCTGATGCGCGGCCATCGCGCGGTGGACGAGATCGAGCATCGCAATCTGGTGGCCGCAATCCATGCCGCCTTTGCCGACACCCAGCCGCGTGCGGCCGCACCCCGGCCCGGCGCCCCCATCGACGGCGATATCCGCTTCCTCTGAGGACCCCAAATGACCGACATGGTTGCAGCCTTCGAAATCCGTGCCAAGGCCGATCAGGCCAAGGCCGAGATGTCGCAAGTGCGGGGCGAAATCGAAAAGACCGGGGCCGCTGCCGAGCAGGCAAGCACCAAGGGCAAGCAGCTCGGACCGGCGCTGGTCGAGCCGCTGCGCAACCTCAGCCCGGCGCTGGCGCCCGTGGCGCCGGGGATCCGGCAGATCGGCGAAGAGCTCGACAATCTGCCGCCGAAGGTGCTGCCGCTGCAGCAAGAGTTCAGCAACCTTGGCACGGCCGCCGGAACGGCCGGAACGAATGTCAGCTACATGGCCCGGCAGCTGGCATTCCAGTTCAATCAGATGATGCAGATGGGGTCGGTGACCGGCAATTACGTGCAGGCCATCGCCGTTCAGATCCCGGACATCGCGTCCAGTTTCGGCTTTCTGGGCACGATCATCGGCGGGATCGCCGGTGTGTCGCTGCCGCTGCTGGTCAACATGTTCACCGGGACATCGACCAGCGGCAAGGAGCTGGAGAAAACCGTCTCCGAAACCAATGAGGCCTTCGACGCTTACGCCAGATATGCCGAGATCGCGGCGATGCAGACCCTTGAAGTGCAGCAGAAGTTCCACGGCTTCGCTTCCGAGGTGCAGGGGTTTTCGGAGTACATGAAGGGCGTCGAAACAAGCGAAGCTCTGGATGGATTGAGCGCGTCCATTGATCCGCTGAAGGGGCAGCTGCTCGGCATCCAACAGACGTTCGCTGAGCTGACCAAGGCGCAAGCGGCGCTCGAAAATGCGCAAAGCAACCCCATGGCGAGCTCGGAGCAGGTGCTGCTTTACGCGGACAACGTCCGGATGCTCCAAGAAGAAGCCGATGCGGCGGCCGCCAAACTCGGGATGTCCGCCGAAGAGGCGCGCCAACTTGCGGATGCCATGGATGACGTCGGGGCCTCGACGTCTTTCGTCGACATCGCAGCATCAGCCGGTGAAGCCTTGGCCATCATCCAGCAGATCTATCCTGACTCGCAGGCCATGACGAAGCCGTTGCGCCAAGCCGCAGAAGCGCTGGCCGACATGCAGCGGCGCGCGTCCGAGGCCTCGGACAGCCTGACCGTGGCGCAAACCATGGGCGATGCGCTGATGACGGCGCTCGACTCGGCGGCGGGGGCCGCGTCGATGCTGGGGGCCAGCGTGCCCGGTGCCGGGTGGCTGGACGGGGCGATCTCTGGTGCCTCGCGGCTGGCCTCGCAGCTTTGGGATGCGGCCAAGGCCCGGGCGGCCGCAACGGCGACGACGGATCCGACCGGCTTGACGGCGATGGATGACGAGCGCGGATCGCAGCGCCCGCAGGTCCACAGCGGCACCGGGTACACCCGGGACCGGCTGAGGGCTGAAGCCCGCCGCGGGGCGGCGGGAGGCGGTGGCGGCGCCAGGTCGGTTGATCGCGACAGCTTCGACGCCGTGACCAAGGCGGCCGAAGAGGCGCTGGCGGCGATGGACCTGGCCATTGCCGCGATCCACGAAAAGGTCGCGCTGGGGCTGATGTCCACGGCCGAGGGCGAGGAGGCGATTTCGCGCGCCAAGGACCGCGCCGCGGCCTCGATCGCCGAGCTGATCCCGAAGATGCAGGCCGCCAATGACGTCTCGGGCGATCAGGCGGCCAAGGCCGTCGAAAAGTGGCGGCTAGAGGTGCGCGGCCTGGCCGACGACTATGACGACGTCAATGACAAGATCTCCGAGTCGGCCAAAAAGGCCGCGCAGTCGAGCCTTTACGACTGGATCCGCAGCGCCAAGGGCGGCAAGGACGCGATCTCGGATTTCGGGCAGCATGTGCTGGACACCTTTGCCCGCATCGCGTCGCAGCGCATCGCCGATGCCGTCTTCAACCCGATCATCGACAGCCTGGTCGGCGCGGTCTTCGGTCCGACGGCCGTGGCGGCAAACGCCAAGGGCGGCGTCTATTCCGGGGCGGGCATCTCTGCCTACAGCGGCACGATCGTCGATCGGCCGACGCTCTTTGCCTTTGCCAAGGGCACGGGGTTGATGGGCGAGGCCGGTCCCGAGGCGATCTTGCCGCTCGATCGCGATTCGACGGGCAAGCTCGGGGTGCGGGCCTCCGGCGGCGCGGGCGCTCCGGTGACGGTCAACGTCTACAACAATGCCCCCGGCACCAAGGCCGAGACGGTCGAGCGGCAGGAGGGCGGGGACCGGATCATCGACGTGATGATCGATCAGATCCGCGGCGTGATCGCCGAGGACATCGCCACCGGGCGCGGGCCGCTGCCTGCCGTCATGGCCGGGACCTATGGTCTGGGCCGGGTGGGGAGGTGACGATGCGCCGCTGGCCCGATGTGCTGCCCACCCCGTCATTTCCCGGCTTCGGCCTGACGCCTTATGACGCCGTGCTGCGCACCGACTTCGATGTCGGCGCGGCCCGCGTGCGGCGCACGACCCTGGCGCGGGCCGACAAGATCAGCTGCGCCTGGATTTTCTCGGATGCCGAAATGGCGGCGTTCCGCGCCTGGTTCGACGATCTGCCGGTGTCGGTCGCGGGCGACAGTGACGATCTGCGCGGCTGGGATGCGTCGGCCGCGACGCTGACAATCGCCCCGCTGACCGGCCCGGACGGTTGCCTCGCGACCCGGATCACCCAGACAAGCGCCGTGGCATCGCATGGCGCCAGCAAGGGCTTTCCGGCGCTGGCCCGCGACTCCGTCGGCGTCGTGGTCTGGCTCTCGATTGCCTCGGCCGCCACCGGCCATGCCAGGATCAGATGGACGGATCGCGCGGGTCTGTCGATCGACGTCACCCTCGATCTGGCCAGCGGCGCGGTCACGGACGCGGCCGCCGTCGTCAGTGCCGTCACCGCGCGGGGCGCGGGCTTCTGGCGACTGCGGCTCGACCTGTCCACCGGCATCGGCGCGGCTGATCCGCGGCTGGCCCTGATCGTGATGGCGAGCGCGGCCACCGAAGAGTTCGGCGGGGCCGGGCGCAGCATCGATGTCTGCGAGGTGATGGTGCGCGAGCGGACCGGCTTTGACCTGTTCGTGCGCTCCGGCGCCGACGGGCGCGCTTTGGGGGCTGCGGGCGGATCCGCCTGGGCCGAGATGCCGATCGCCACTGGCGGCGGCTTTTCATTCGTCGAGACCCGCTTCGTCGGTCCCTGGAGCGCCCAGGGCGGCGCGGGGCTCGAATGGTCGGTCACCGCCACCGTGGAGAGCCGCAATGCCTGATCCCGCCATGAGCGCCGCGATTCGCGAGGCCTATGCCTCGGCCCCTGTCGGTCAGGTGATCTGGGAGACCCTGGAGATCTGGCATCCGAGCTGGACCGTGCCGATCCGCGTCGTGCGGGATCGGGTGGCGCTTGATGCCCGGATCGAGGCCACGGCCGCGCGCAACCCGGGCGAGGTCGTCACCTTCGTTCCGTGGGCGTTCGACTTCGTCGCCCCCGACCTGTCGCGCGCGGCGCCGCCGCAAGCCCGGCTGGAGATCGACAACGTCTCGCGCGAGATCGGACGGGAGCTCGATGCGGCGATCATGGCGGGCGATGTGACGCTGGTGATCTGGCGCACCTATCTGTCGGGCCACCAGCTCGACGGCCCCGAGCATCTGCCGCCGGTGCAGATGGAACTCAAGACCGTGACCCAGGGGCCGCTGCGGGTCACAGCCACGATCGGCTTCAGGGACCTTTTGAACGCTGCTTTTCCGGCCCTTGAATACGAGGCCGAAACCTTCCCGGGGCTCGTGCCATGAAACACTGGGCAGCAAATTACGTCGGGGCCGAGGCGTCTGACTGCTGGGCCTTTGCCCGCCAGGTCTGGGCGGAGCGGTTCGGGTTGCAAGTGCCGTCGATGCCCTATGATCCGAACGATCCGCGGCTGGTGCGGCGGGCCTTCGGCGAGGCGCCGCAGCATGGCTGGGAGCGGGTCGAGGCGCCGCGCGAAGGCGATGCGGTGCTGATGACCAAAGGCATCCGGCCCTGCCACATCGGCATCTGGATCGAGGCCGAGAGCCGCGGTTGCCTGCATTGGGTCGAGAGGACCGGCGTGGTTTTTACCACCCGGGCCATGCTGCGCGATCTGGGCTATGGGGTCTGCGGATACTGGCGTCATCCGGCGCTGGGAGGCCGCGCATGAGGGCCGTCTGTGTCATCGTCCGCAATCCGCTCGATCCGCTGCGCTCGCGCGAGGTCGCGGTCCTGCGCCGCCGGGTGCGAATCCGGGCGCTGGCGCCGCGGGACGTGCCGGTCGTTGCGATCCTCAACGGGCGCCCGGTGCTGCGCGCCGAGTGGCGGCGCAAGCTGGCGGAAGGCGATCAGCTGGTCTTTGCCGTCCTGCCCGCAGGCGGGGGCGGCGGCTCGAACCCGCTGCGCACGCTGCTGATGATTGCGCTCGCGGCGTTCGCCACCCCGCTCAGCGGGATGCTGTTTGCCAATTCGACATGGTCGGTGCTTGGCCTCTCTGCAACCCAGATTGGGGCTGCGGGGATCTTGATGCTGGGCTCGATGGCGATCAACGCGCTGTTCCCGATCCCGCGGCCGTCGCAATTGCCGAGCCCGTCGCCGACCTATCAGCTCGATGCCCAGGGCAACTATGCCCGCCTGGGCGCGCCGATCCCGGTGCAATACGGGCGGCTGCTCGCCTATCCGGATCTGGCGGCCCAGCCCTATACCGAGTTCGCGGGCAATGAGCAGTATCTGTATCAGCTGCTGTGCCTCGGCGCGGGAGACTACGACATCGAGGAGATCCGGATCAAGGACACCGCGATCGACGCCTTCGCCGAGATCGAGACCGAGATCATCCCGCCGGGCGGCACTGTCACGCTGTTTCCGACCGCCGTGGTGATGTCGGAGGAGGTCTCGGGCCAGGAGCTCGCAGGGTCCAGGGCCGGGACCTATGTCCGGTCCGGCACCACGATCACCGTGGCAGAGGCCGCTCATGGCCGGGCCACCGGGCAGATGGTGATGCTGATGTTCCCCTATCCGGCGCCCGCCGCGGGGGTGCGGGCGGTGACGCCGACCGGGCCGGGCACGATCACCGTGACGGCGCCCGACGGGTCCGGGTCCGGCACCGTTACCGGCAGCTGGACGGACACCCGCGGCGAAGGTGACGTCTACAGGACGTTCAGTGGCACCTGGGTCTGGTCCGGCACCACGATCACCATTACCGGACCGGCCGCCCCGGAAACGTCCATCGGACACCCCTTTCTCTCGGCTGGCAGCTTCGTGCCGCCGATAGCCACGGACGTCGATCTGACCTTCGTCAGCCTGACCGGGCCGAGCGAGGTGCTGCAGATCGCCGCGATGCCCGATGACAACAGCTGGACCGTCACCTCGTCCCTGTCGATCGGGACCTCTGGCAGCGTCATCATCCGCGACATGCTGGGCGGGGCGGTCGGATTTGTCAGTGCCCCGGCCGACACGATCACGCGCCATATCGGCGTCGATCTCGTGTTGCCCTACGGCCTGTTCGCGGGGGCGAGCGGGTCGCTCGAAACCAAGAGCCTGACGGTCACCTTCGAGGCGCGGCCGATCGATGATCAGGGCCAGCCGGTCGGGGAGTGGCAGGTGCTTGGCACGCGCACGATCACCGACCGCACCAACACGCCAATCCGGCGGTCCTACCGGTTCGCGGTGGCCCCCGGCCGCTATGCCGTGCGCGCTGTGCGCGACGACGCCAAATCGACCAGCACCTCGGACGGGCATGTCGTGCTCTGGGCCGGGCTGCGGGCCTATCTGCGCCAGCCGCAGAATTTCGGGCCGGTGACGCTGATCGCCGTGCGGATGCGGGCCACCAACAACCTGTCGATGCAGGCGTCACGGCAAATCGCGGTCTTGGCCACGCGCCGTCTGCCGGTCTGGACCGGCACCGGCTGGACCGCCCCCGTCGCCACGCGTTCGATCGCCTGGGCAATCGCGGACGCCGCCCGCAACGCCGATTACGGCCCCGGCATGGCCGATGCCGAGATCGATCTGGATGCGCTGCTGGATCTGGATGCGCTCTGGGAGGCCCGCGAGGATCGTTTCGATGCGCGCTTCGACCAGCCCGGGACCTGGTGGGACCAGATCCAGAAAATCGCCCGGGCGGGCCGGGCCGCCTGTTTCGTCCAGGGCGGCGTGTTGCGCACGGTGCGCGACGGCCCGGCCTCGGTGCCGACGCTGCATTTTTCCGAGCGCAACATCACCCGCGGGTCGTTCGCGGTGGACTATCTGATGCCCACCGCGGACACGGCGGACACGATCCTCGCGAGCTATTTCGACGCGACATCCTGGTCCGAGCAGACGGTGCGCTGCCGGATCCCGGGCAGCCGCGCCCCAAAGGCGGCCAAGGTGCAGCTGTTCGGCGTCACCGGCCGCGATCAGGCCGTGCGCGACGGCACCTATCTGGCCGCCGCCAACCAACGCCGCCGCCGTATCGTGCGCTTCGATGTCGAGCTGGAAGGCCGCATGCCGATGATCGGCGAGCTGATCTCGGTGCAGCATTCCATGCCCGCCTGGGGCGCGCAGGCCGAGGCGCTGGACTGGGATCCGGCCGCGCGGCTGCTGACAGTGTCGGAGCCGATGACCTTTGCCCCGGGCGGCACCCATCATCTCGGGTTGCGGTGCCCCGACGGATCGCTTTGCGGTCCGATCGTCGTCACGGCCGGGTCGTTGCCCGAGCAGATCGTCCTGGCCGAGGCGCCGGATTTCGAGATCGCGACCGGCCCCGGGATGGAGCGCACGAAGATTTCCTTCGGCGTCGGCACCACCTGGGCGGTGCTGGCCAAGGTCGCCGACATCAAGGCCAAATCGCTCACTGAATACAGCCTTCAAGCGGTCGTTGAAGACCCGTCCGTGCACACCGCCGAAGACGGCACAGTCGCCCCGCCGGTGGTCCGGTCGCAGCTGCCGTCGCGGGCGACCCGGCCGGTCGTGCGCGGCCTGATCGGGCGCCGATCGACCGACAGCCTGACCAAGGCGGTCTTCGCCTGGCAACCCGCGGCAGGCGCCGAAAGTTACCAGATCGAGATGGCCGAGGGCGACGATCCGGCTGCCGATGATGTCACCTGGACGCGCGTCGGCGACACCACCTCGACCGCCTATGCCTGCGATATCCTTTATCCCAACCGCACGATGATCCGCGTCCGCGCGATCGGTCTGACCGCGGGGCCTTGGGTGACCACCACTCTGGGCGCCCTGATCCCTGATTTCTGGCTGGCCGATGCCGCGCCGTTCTGGCTCGGCGACGCCACCGCATTCTGGAGCACCTGACATGGCAACCCCGCTGCCGAGCACCGCAACCCTGACCACCCCGCCGTCCAGCCACGCGGCGATGCGGACCAACCTGGCCAATCTGCGGTCGTATCTGGCCGGGCTGCTGGGCGCCGATGGCGAGACGGCGACGGCGCTTGCAACGCTGGGCGCGGTGCTGGCGCGCTATCGCACCGAAGCGGCCGCCACGACGGTCGCCGTCACCGATCGCGGCACGTTCTTCAGCTGCACCGGGATCTGGGCGCTGACATTGCCGAGCGCCGCGGCCGCCGGTGCGGGCTGGTGCATCGTCGTCGCGGCTTCCGGGGGGGCCAGTATTACCCTGACGCCCGCCGGGTCGGACCTGATCGCCGGGCTGGCGGCCTATGACATCACCGCGCAGCGCGCGGTCATCGTGATCTGCACCGGCACCGGGTGGCGGATTCTGCGCTTCCTGCCTCAGACGCTCGCCGCGAAAACGATCCTGGGCAACAACGCCGCGGCGGGGGGCGAGGCCAAGGAGCTGACCGCCGCGGATGTGCTGGCGATGCTGCCGGTCGTCACCGCGCTTGGCGCGGGGCTGGCTCCCGCCACGGGTGGGGTCGCGGGGGCGTTCCTGCGCTCTGACGGCACTTGGACTGCTGACAATCTGGTGCTGATGGATGCGACCCAGACCATCGCTGGCACCAAGCGGTTTTCGGCCAGCGGCGCGTTCGTTCTGCAGCCCCGCGCGGCCGATCCTGCGTCACCCGAGTCGGGGCAGATCTGGCAGGACGGGACGCACCTCAAGGCCTACATCAGCGGGGCGGTGCGGGTACTGGACGGGCAGGCGGACATCCCGATGCTGGTGCCTCCTGCCGGTCAATATGTGATGACGACGCTGGGCGCTGGCGGCACCGCGCTGGAGGTCGCGGCCGGGATCGCCAATTCGATCGACCTTTATCCCTATGTCCCGCGCGCCGATCTGGCGGTGGCCGCGCTCGCGGTCAATTGCGTGACGGCCGTGGCGGGGGCGCAGGGCAAGTTCGTCGTGTATTGGTCCGACGCAAACGGGCAACCGGCGGCCTTGGCGGTCGAGAGCGGGACCGTCGATCTGTCGAGCACCGGCGTCAAGGAGGCGGTGATGACCGGCCTCAACATGCGCGCCGGGGCGACCTATTGGGTCGGGTTCCGGCACTCGTCCACGGCGTCGATCTCCAGATGGCCCGTGACGGCCACGCCCTGCATCAACGGCGGCGCGCCGTCCACTGCAGCCCGCAAGATCCTGCGGCGCACGAGGACATTCGGCACGGCGGCCGCCACCACATGGGGCTTCAACGCGGCCGAGATCAATGCTGCGTCCGCCCCCGCGATCTGGCTCAAACTGTAAAGGTGTAAGATGAGCGATCTGATTTACGATATTCCCGATCTGACCGGCCCGGCCCTGTCGTCCTTTGCGGTCACCCCCAATGATGCGGCGGACCTGCCCGCGCCCGTGCGGGCGGTGACGATCGGAGAGCGGGGCGGCGTCGTCAAATATACCGCCGCGCGCGGGGGGGCCGTTTGCACCACCGGCTATCTTCCGATCGGGCAGCATCCGATCTGGGCCAGCCGCATTTGGGCGACCGGCACCACGGCCGAGGGGATGACGGGGTGGGTTTGATGATGGGGCTTCCGGGGTGCGGGATGGGCGGCGGCGTGCAACCGCTCGCAGGCTATGCAGTGGGCGGGGTCATGCCGGTGATGCTGCATGATTTTGTGACGGGTCTGCCCTCGGGTCGCCCTGGTCCCTGACGCGGGCCAGCCCGGCGACCTATGTGGGTGCTGACGGGCTGATCATGTCTGCCCCGGTCGATCAGCCCCGCTATGATTACAGTGCGGGCAAGCGGGCGCTTCTGCTTGAGGCATCCTCGACCAACCTGCTGCCCAACAGCGCGCAGTTCGATGCCGCGTCCTGGGCGAAGACCCGGGCCAGCGTGCTGGCAAATGCCGCGCTGGCCCCGGATGGCACCATGACGGCCGACAAGCTTGTCGAGGACACCAGCAACAACAGCCACTTCGCGGCCCGCACAGGGACGCAGATCGCCGGGGGAACGGCTATGGTGGCGTCGATCTTCGCCAAGGCCGCTGAGCGTCGGTGGTTTGCCTTGGTGACCGCGGACAGTGCCAACCTGTTCCGCACCACCTATTTCGACCTGCAGACGGGGATGCTCGGGGTGGTGTCCCAGGGCGCAGCGGGGCAAACGGCGCAGATCGTGGCGGCGGAGAATGGCTGGTATCGCTGCAGCGTGACGCAGACGCAGGCGGCGGCGGGCGGCAATTTCAACTTTTACCCGAGCGTTTCCAGCGCGAATGGCACGACCTCTTACTTGGGGGATGGCGCCTCGGGGCTTTATCTTTGGGGCGCGCAGCTGGAGGTCGGCGCCGCGGTCAGTTCGCTCATTCCGACCGAGGCCGCGGCGGTGACCCGGGCGGCGGATCTGGCCAGCGTGGCGGTGGCGGCGGGAAGCTATGATATTCGCCGGGTCGATGCCGCGGGAACGACCGTCACCAAAGGGGTTGCGCATCCGGGCGGGGCGATGGCGATCGGCGCCGGGGCCATTCACCTGCTGAGCCTTTATCCGGCCGGGGCGCTGTGACCGATCGACCGGGGCTTTGCCACGGCCAAGGTGGCCACGGTGGCGTTTCAATGGGTCATAAAGGGCCGTTTAACGAAAACGCGTCTGCTGCAAATATCTGTGGCACGCACTGCAAAAATTCGTGGCGCGCTACAACCAGCGCTCGTTCGGCGCCGTGGCGACCGAGGGCACCGCCTCGATCCGCGGCCGCATGCCGATGGCGCGCTTGCGCACCTGCCAGCCCTTGATCTGAAAGATCCGCTGCACCGTCGTTCGGCCCGCTCACTCGGACCAATGGCGTTCGGGGCCTCACTGTTGCACCCGAGCAACCACGCCACGGTGCGGTAGCCGAACGAGGGTGTCGTCGGGAAAACGCCCCACTGGGGCCTTTTCTGATCCTCCTCCATCCTCGATCATCGCCTTGATCGGGACCGCGAACCGGTCATCAACTTTGGGCGCTGCTTTGGTCGGCCTATCATAGACCGTGCGCCGCGGCACGCCGAACCAGGTGCAAAGCTTGGCGATCAACACCGCAATACCATCGGCCAGCAGGCCCTCATGGAGCGTCCGGATCATTGGTTCGGGGCGGCGCTTGAACCGGTGGCACGCTCGCCCCTCACTCCATCCCGCTCCATGAGGGCCGCCAGCTTTTTTCGGGCACGCAATTCCAGCATCGCCTCGCCATAGGCTTCTTGCAGATCCTGGAGCTGCTTTTCGTAGTGCTCGCGAATGTCGAGAGGGTTGGCGCGCAAGGAATTCTCCATGCCCCGCTTCGCGTCCTCGACCCGGCCCTCGATCTCGGAAGGTGTCAGGTCAAACGACCGGCTCGCCTCGGCCACCGTCGTCTTGCCCTGAATGATCTCGGTCACCAAGGCGGTCTTCCGCTTCGCCGTCCAACGTTTGATGCTGTCGTCCATCGTCATACTCATGGCCACGTTCTCCTGTGTAGAATGAGCAGGATTTCACTGGGTCAATACAGCAGCGCGCAGTTCGAGGCCGCCTCCTGGGGGAAAACCCGGGCCAGCGTGCTAGCAAATGCCGCGCTGGCCCCGAATGGCACGATGACGGCCGACAAGCTTGTCGAAGATACCAGCAACAACAGCCATTTCGTCGCCCGCACCGGGACGCAGATCGCGGCGGGGACCTCCGTGACCGCCTCGATCTTCGTCAAGGCGGCCGAGCGTCGGTGGTTTGCCCTGGTGACCGCCGACAGCGCGAATGCCTTCCGCACCACCTATTTCGACCTGCAGACGGGGACGCTCGGGGTGGTGTCGCAGGGCGCGGCGGGGCATGTGGCGCAGATCGTGGCGGCGGGGAATGGCTGGTATCGCTGCAGCGTGACGCAGACGCAGGCGGCAAGCGGCAATTTCAACTTTTACCCGAGCATTGCCAGTGCGAATGGCGCGACCTCTTACCCGGGGGATGGCGCCTCGGAGCTTTGCCTGTGGGGGGCGCAGCTGGAGACCGGCGCCGCCGTCAGTTCGGTCATTCCGACCGAGGCCGCGGGAACGACCGTCACCAAAGGGGGGCGCGCATCCGGGCGGGGCGCTGACGATCGGCGCCGGAAGCCTCTTCCTGCTCAGCCTTTATCCGGCCGGGGCGCTCTGACCGGATCGACCGGGGCGTTGCCAAGGCAGAGGCGGTCGGAGCGCGTCAGGATTTGCGTGCTGGTAAAAATTTTCGTCCGAAAGCTGTTCAACGTCCGTCCGGAAGCTGATCGCGCGCAACATGGCCCACCAGATGCAGGGACTGAACACAGGCCCGCATCCCGCGCTCAGGTGCCGCGCAGCAGTTTGGCGTAAAGACCGCCTTGCGCGCGCAAGGTCTCATGCGGGCCCTCTTCGACCACCCGCCCGGCCTGCATCACCACGATCCGGTCGGCATGCCGCACCGTCGAGAGCCGATGCGCGATAGTGATGGTGGTGCGCCCCCTTGCCAGCCCGTCGAGCGCTTCCGACATCGCCCTTTCGGTGCGGGTATCGAGCGCGCTCGTCGCCTCGTCCAGAAGCAGGATCGGCGGGTCGCGCAGGATCGTGCGGGCCAGCGCCAGACGCTGTTTCTCGCCGCCCGAAAAGCGGAACCCGCCTTCGCCAACCCGGGTCTCGTAGCCCTCGGGCAGGGCGGCGATATGATCGTGGATCTGCGCCACTTTCGCCGCGGCGATCAGCTCGGCGTCACTCGCCTCGGGGCGGGCAAAGCGCAGGTTTTCCGCCACCGAGGCATGCAGCAGATAGGGTTCCTGCGAGACCACGCCCAGCATCTGCGACAGCGTCCCGAAGCTCAGATCGCGCAGGTCGATCCCGTCGAAACGGATCGCGCCGTGATCGACATCGTAAAGCCGCGCCAAGAGATAGCCGAGCGTCGTCTTGCCCGAGCCGGTCGGCCCGACGATGGCGACATGGCTGCCCGCCGGGATGTTCAGGCTGATATCGTCCACCGCCGGGCGGGCGGCGCCGGCATAGGAAAAGCTGACATGGTCCAGCTCGATGGCGCCGCGCATCCGGGCACGCTCCAGCGTGACCGGCGCCGGGCGCTCCGTAATTTCGACCGGCGTGTCGAGATATTCGAAGATCCGGGCGAAGAGCGCGCGAGTCTTGCGCAGGTCGCGGCCGATTTCCAGAAGCTGTTCAAAGGGCCACAGAAGCTGTTCCTGCAGCGCGATCATCGCCACCAGCGTGCCGATGCTGGCCGGATCGTCGCTGCGCATCAACAGCCCGCCTGCGAGCAGCGTCAGCGCGGGCAGAACGGCGAGCGCAAAGCCGATCAGCATCCACTGCCCTTCGCCCGCCGTCTGCGCCCGCGCGTCAAGCCGCGCCAGATCGTCCGAGAGCCGCGCAAAGCGGCGCGTCAGATGCGGGCCGCGCCCCATCGTGCGGGCCAGAATGATCCCCGGCACCGAGAGCGTCTCCTGCACCGCGGCGGAAAGATCGGCGGCCCGGGCCTGACGCTGCCACATCAGCGCCTCGCGCAGCCTGGCGACGCGGTGGCTGATCAGCACCGTGCCCGGCACGATGACCAGAACGAAAAGCGCCAGCCGCCAATCCAGGATCACGATGGCGATGGCGGTCATCACCACCGCGGACAGCGCCCGGCCGAGTTCCGAGGCGGTCTCGGTCAGCATCGCCTGCAGGCCCGAAATGTCGCCCGCGATGCGCGATTGCACCTCGCCCGTCCGGGTGCCGGTGAAGAAGCGCAGCGACAGGCTTTGCAGATGCGCGTAAAGCCGGACCCGCAGATCGTGCAGGATCGCCTGGCCGATGCGCGCGGTCAGCACCACCTGCCAGGCGCCCACCGCCGCGGCGGCCAGCGCCACCGTGACCATGCCGCCGACCAGAAGCAGGAGCAGCCCCAGATCCTGCCCGGGCAGCGCCACATCGATCACGGCGCGCAACAGGAACGGCCCGGCCAGACCGATCGCGGCGGCAAGCAGCATCAGCGCGACCACCCCGGCGATGCGGCGCCGATAGGGGGCGAAAAGGGCAAGCACCCGGGCGAGCGAGACATGCCGGGCGGCGAGAGTGTCGTAGGTCTCGGCGGTGTCGGGATCATTGGTCATCAAAGTCTTGCTCCGAAAGGGAAACTTTGCGGCAGGGCAGACGGATTTCCACCGTCAGCCCGGGGCTGTCGGGCAGGATCAGCGCCTCGCCGCCATGGGCGCGGGCGATGGCGCGCACGATCGGCAGGCCCAGCCCCGAGCCGCCAAGGCTGCGCCCGCGCGAGGCCTCTGCGCGCCAGAACCGCTCGAAGGCGCGGGCGCGGCCCTCGGGCGAGAGGCCCGGGCCGCTGTCGGTGCAGCGGAAATAGACCGTCTCCCCGGCGACGCCGGTTTCGACCAAAAGCCCGGCCTGCGGCGCATAGCGGCAGGCGTTTTCCAGCACCGCGACAAAGGCCTGGCGCAGCCGCGCCCGGTCGGCCCGGGTCACGGCGGGGGCAAGGCGGCGGGTCACGACCAGCCCGGCCCCGGCCAGCTCTGCGTCGAGCGCGTCGAGCGCCGCCTCGGCCTCCGCGGCCAGATCGACCGGGGCGCAGATCAGATCGAGCTGCCCGGCGGTGCCAAGGGCCAGCGTGCGCAGCTCCTCGACGATGGCGGAAAGATCATCGACATGGGCGATCAGCCGGGCGTAAAGCTGCGGGCCGGGCGCGAAGACGCCATCGAGCAGCCCCTGCAAGCGCCCGCGCAGGATCGTCAGGGGGGTGCGCAATTCATGCGCGATAGCGGAATTCGAATAGGCCAGTTCCGCCTCGGCCTGTTGCAGCCGCTCGGCCATGCGGTTGAAATCGGCCACCAGATCGCCCGCCTCGCCGAAGCTGCCCCGCGGCAGACCGGCACGGGCGGAAAAATCGCCGCTGGCGATCTGGCGGGCCGCGACGGCCACCGTTTCCAGCGGCGCGAGGATCCGCCGCCCCAGCCGCCAGCCGATCAGCGCGGCGCTGAGAAGACCAAAGCCCAGCACCAGCCCGACCATCACCGTATCGCCCAGCCGCCAGCTTTCATCCGCCGTGGCATCGGGGTAAAGCCATTCGTAAATCACGAAAAAATAGGCCATCATGCCGAAATAGACGACCGCAAAGGCCGTCAGCGTCAGCCCGATCATCGCGCGGGTGATCTGCGAGCGGAGATTGGCGCCCTTACCGGCCATGCGGCGCCTCCAGCCGGTAGCCGATACCGCGCACCCCGGTCAAAAGCCCCTCGGCCCCGGCGGCGGAAAGCTTGCGGCGCAGGTTGCTGACATGGCTGTCGACGGTGCGATCGAGCGCCTCGCCCTCGGGCAGGCAGGCATCGACCAGATCGGCGCGGGCGAAAGCCCGGCCCGGCGCGGCGGCCATATGCGCAAGGATGCGAAATTCCGTGGGTGTCAGATCGAGCGGCACCGGCCCCGCGGCGGTCTCGACCACGGCGCGGATCGCCTGCGGATCGACGCTGAGCGGACCCAGCCGCAGCAGGGTTTCGGGCGCGCGCCCCAAGGTGCGGCGCAGCACGGCGCGGGCGCGGGCCACGATCTCAAGCGGGTTGAAGGGCTTGACCACGTAATCATCGGCGCCGATGCGCAGGGCCTGCAGCTTGTCCAGATCCTCGGCCAGCGCCGTGACCATGATCACCGGCGTCTCGCCCCGGCGCCGGATCGTGGCCAGCACCTCGTAGCCGTCCAGCCCGGGCAATTTGATGTCGAGCACGACAAGATCGGGGCGCAGCCGCTGGTGATGCGCCAGACCCAAAGGCCCGTCGCCCGCGCAGATCACCCGGAATCCTTCGCGGGCGAAATAGCTTTCCAGAATCTCGGCAATCTCGGGTTCGTCTTCGATGATCAGGATCAGCGCGTTCGTCATGGCTTGGTCCGTCGGAAAGGGGCAGCGCGCAGGCTGACAAGGATATAGAGCACGGGAATGAAGAAAACCGCCAGCACCGTGGCCGAGATCATGCCGCCGAACACCCCGGTGCCGATGGCGTTCTGGATCTCGGACCCCGCGCCATGGGCCAGCATCAAGGGCACCACCCCAAGGATAAAGGCAAGCGAGGTCATCAGGATCGGCCGCAGCCGCAGCCGCGCGGCTTGCAGGATCGCGCGGCAGGGGCCGAACCCCTGGTCGCGCAGATGGCGGGCGAATTCGATCATCAGGATCGCGTTCTTCGCCGACAGCCCGATGATCGTGATCAGACCGACCTTGAAGAAGACGTCATTCTCGCCGCCGCGGATCAGCACCGCCGTGACCGCGCCAAGGACGCCGAGGGGCACCACCAGCAGCACCGCGACCGGGATCGACCAGCTTTCGTAAAGTGCCGCCAGCACCAGAAACACCACCAGCATCGAAGCGGCGAGCAGCAGGGGCGCTTGCCCCGCGGCCTGCTTTTCCTGCGCCGATTGCCCGACCCAGTCGAGTGCGAAGCCTTTGGGCAGGGTCTGCGCCAGCCGCTCCATCTCGGCCATGGCGGCGCCGCTCGACACCCCCGGCGCGGCGGCGCCCGAGATCCCGGTGGCGGGATAGCCGTTGAAGCGGCTCAGCGCCAAGGGCGCAAAGGTCCAGACCGGCCGCACCACTTCAGAGAGCGGCACCATGCCCCCTTCGGCATTGCGGGTCTCAAGGCGCAGCACGTCTTCGACATGCATCCGCGCCGGGGCATCGGCCTGCACGATCACCTGCTGCATCCTTCCCTGGTTCGGGAAATCGCTGACATGGCCCGAGCCGATGGCGGTCGAGATCGTGTCATTGATCGCGGCAAAGGACAGCCCCAGCGCCTGCGCCTTGGGCCGGTCGATCTGCAAGGCAATGCTCGGGCCGTCTGGCAGCCCCTCGGACATCACGTCGCGCAGCAACGGGCTTTCGGCGGCCATCGCAACCAGCTGATCGACGGCAGCTTTCAGCGCGACCGGCCCCGCATTGGCGCGGTCTTCGAGCCGCAGCGAAAAGCCCGAGGTGGTGCCAAGCGATTCAATGGCAGGCGGTTTCATCACGCTCACCGTGCCCTCGGGCACCTCGGCCATCGCCGCCTCGGCCGCGGCGATCTCGTCATCGACGCTGACCTCGCGATCCGACCAGTCCTTGAGGCTGGCAAAGGCCTGCGCGGCATTCGGGCCCGATCCGGTGAAGCCGAAGCCCAGGATCACCGTCGTCTCGTCGATGGCGGGGCGGGTCGCGGCATGGGCCTCGAAGGCGGCGACGACGGCGCGGGTGCGTTCGGCCGTGGCCCCGGCGGGCAGCTCGACCGTGGTGATGAAATTGCCCTGATCCTCCTCGGGGACGAAGGCGGTGGGCAGGCGCGTGTAGCCGATGGCCAGCACGGCAAGCAGGGCGAGATACAGCCCCGCCATCCGCCCGCCGCGCCGCAGCACCAGGCCGACCCAGCCGGTATAGCGCACAGAAAGCGCCGCAAAGCCGCGGTTGAAGGCGCCGAAAAATCCGGTGCTTGCATGGGCGGTGGCGGGTTTGAGCAGCGTGGCGCAAAGCGCGGGCGTCAGCGTCAGCGCAAGGAAGGCCGAGATGAGGATCGAGACCGCCATCGACAGGGTGAACTGCCGGTAGATCGCCCCCACCGATCCGCCCGCCAGCCCCATCGGAATGAAGACCGCGGCCAGCACCAGGGTGATGCCGATGATGGCGCCGGAAATCTCGTCCATCGCCTGCCGGGTGGCGGCCTTGGGCGACAGCCCCTGCCGGGCCATGATCCGCTCGACATTCTCGACCACGACGATGGCGTCATCGACGATGATGCCGATCGCCAGCACCATGCCGAACATGCTCAGCACGTTGATGGAATAGCCCGCCAGGGCCATCACGGCAAAGGTGCCCAAAAGCGCGATCGGCGCCACGATGGTCGGGATCAGCGTGTAGCGCAGGTTTTGCAGGAAGAGCAGCATCACAAGGAACACCAGCGCCATCGCCTCGAAGAGCGTGCTGATCACCTTGGCGATCGAGACCTTCACGAAGGGCGCGGTGTTGTAGGAGATCGTCACCTCCATGTCACCGGGCAGGCTTGGGCGCAATTCGTCCAGCCGCGCCTCGATCGCGGCGGCGGTGCGCAGGGCATTGGCGCCGGGCGCCATCTGCACGGCGGCCGCCGCGGCGGGCTTGCCATTCGCGCTGACGCTGAAGGCGAGCGTCTGCGCGCCGATCTCCACCCGCGCGACATCGCCGAGCGTAAGCCGCGATCCGTCCAGGCCCGCGCGCAGGGGAATGGCGGCAAAGGCCTCGGGCGTGGTCAGCTGGCCTTGCAGGATCAGCGGCGTCGAAACGCGGGTGCCCGGCACCGTCGGCGCATCGCCCACCCGGCCCGGCGTCGCGCGGATGTTTTCGCGCGCGATCGCCTCGGTCACGTCGGACAGGCCCAGCCCGTAAGCCGCCAGCCTCGCCGGATCGACCCAGATCCGCAGCGCCCGTTCCGAGCCGAAAGGCTGCACCCGCCCGACCCCGGGCAGGCGTTTCAACTCCTCCGACAGGGTGCGGCTGAGGTAATCGCCAAGGCTCAGCTCGTCCATGGCACCGCTGCGCGATTTCAGCGTCAGCACCATCAGGAACCCCTGCTCGGCCGCCTCGACCCCGATCCCGGCCCGGCGCACCTCTTCGGGCAGCAGCGCCTCGGCGTTTTTCAGCCGGTTCTGCACATCGACCTGCGCCATCTCGGGGTTGGTGCCCGGCTTGAAGGTCAGGAAGAGCGTCGCCCCGCCGGTGGCATCGACGCTCGAGTCGACCGAAATCACGTTCTTGACGCTGGCCAGTTCCCGCTCGATCGGGCGCACGACACTGTCATTCACCGTCTGCGCATCGGCCCCGGCATAAGTGGCAAAGATGCTGATCGAAGGCGGCGCCACCTCGGGGAAGCGCGCGACGGGCAGCTGCGGAATCGCCACAAGCCCCGCCAGCGCAATGAAAATCGCGATGACGATGGCGAAGATCGGGCGGTCGATGAAGAAACGCGGCATCGGTTCGGCTTACCTGATTGGGGCGGGCGTGGTGGTGACGGCAACGGCGGGGCCTTCGGCGACGCGGTCCTGGCCCAGAACGGCGACGGTCTCGCCCGGACGCAGCCCGGCGGCGACGATCACCCGCCCGCCAAGGCGCTCGCCCAGGGTGACGGGGCGGCGTTCGGCGCGGTTGCCGTCCGAGACGACGACGATCTGCGCGCCGCCCGCGCTGTCGCGCAAGACCGCTTCCTCGGGCACCAGAACCGCCGCGGGCAACACCCCGCGCGGCAGCCGTGCCCGGACATATTGGCCCGGCAAAAGCGCAAGGCCGGGGTTTGCGACCGTGACGCGCAGCGTGACGGTGCCGGTGCCGGGATCGATGACGGTATCGGCAAAATCGAGCCGCCCCCGCGCCGGATGGGGCTGCGCGTCATCGCCCAGAATCTCGACATCGCCCAGCCCCGCCGCTGCGGCGGCCCGAATCGCCGCAAGCTGCGTCGCGGGCAGCCGCAGATCGATGTGAACCCGGTCGAGATCCTGAACCACCGCCAGCGGCCGGTCGGCCCCCGGCACGGCCAGCGTGCCGATCTCGGCCACCCCTGCCGCGACATGGCCCGTGATCGGGGCCTTCAACGTGGCCTGTTGCAGATCAAGCCTGCGGCGTTCGACACTGGCCTGCGCCTCGGCCAGGCTGGCCTCGGCCAAGGCCAGATCGCTGCGGGCGGCCTCGGTCTTTTCGGCGCTGGTGACATCGCGCGCCAGCAGGGTTTCGGACCGACCCAGCGCACGGCGGGCCTGATCCCTTGCGGCAAGGGCCCGGGCCAGAACCGCCTCGGCACTGGCCAGCTCGGCGCTGAGCGGCGCGGGATCGAGGCGGAAAAGCACGTCGCCCGCCGCGACCCGGCCCCCCTCCGCAGGGCGTTCAAGGATCAGCCCGCCGACCTGCGGCCGGATCTCGACCCGCCGCGACGCCGCCACCCGCCCCGGAACGGTGTCCGACAGCACGACCGGCTCGGCGGTCACGGTGGCAATGCCAAGGCGCAGCGGCGGCGGGCTCTCCTCCTCCGGCACCCCGGCCGTCAGGCGGAAAACCGGCGTTGCGATCAGGGCGCAGAGAAGAAGAAGGGGCAAGACGGGCGGGCAGGTCATGGCAATCGGTCCCAGATCGGTTCGGCCAGGCCCATGACAGCCCCGCGTCGATGATTTGCGCAGGGTTTGTGGAGATTTGGTGGAGGCCGCGTCTTCCTCGCCTCGCAAGCCCCGCCGACAGGCCCCATCGGGATGCAGCTTGCGGCTGCAACCCGCCCGGACCCTTCGCAAAGGGATTGTTTTGAAAACCCCGAAAGACTCGTTGCAAAATCTGCAAATTCAGCTATACAGGTTTCAGCGAAGTTTTTCCCGACCGCACCCTGTCTCCTTCATCGGCTTCAGTCTGCTCTCTCGTCTGACCAAGCCGGGCTGTCGCATTCTGCGGGCAGCATTCCCCTGAAGGAGTGAACACGATGGCCAATGGCACCGTGAAATGGTTCAATGCAATCAAAGGTTTCGGCTTTATCGCCCCGGAAAGCGGCACGAAGGACGTTTTCGTCCATGTGACCGCGCTGGAACGTGCGGGCCTCCGCGGGCTGAATGATGGCCAGGCGGTTTCGTTCGATCTCGAGCGGGATCGCAATGGCCGCGAGTCGGCCACGAATCTCGTCCTCGCCTGAGATTCAGGCAAGATCGAAAGCGGGATCGGCCGGAGGCCGGACCCGCTTTCCCGGCAACGTCGGAGAGGCGATCCGCTTTTCCCGTTTCCCGTTCAAGAAAGACTTACGGTTGATTGAAATTATCTGGGGGAAACCCCTGTCCTTCGTCATGTCTCCGGAAGGGGACGTGCAGCAGTTCAGCACGATCGAACAAGTGAAATACTGGTTGCTGAAAAGATGGCCGATTGCCGATGAGGCGCGGTTGACGGCCCTCAAGCAGGTCGAAGCCGCCATGGATTGTCTGGTTCCCGTGGGGGTGGCGCGGCGTGCCTTTACCGCCGCGGCAAGGTCGGCCGGTTTCGTCCCGGAAGACCTGGTCGGCTACACCGCCCGGCGCGCGGTCGAACAGCCCGTCGGCTGCGCGTAACCGCTGCGCCGCGCGGGCCGGAAATCCCGCGCCGCCAGGTTCGTTTTCAGCGCCCGAATACTGCGGTGCCGGTGGGAGAAATCGTCCTTCCGGGCCGGATTGCAGCTTTCTCGACATCGGAGGTTCTCATGTCTGGTCAAATGAGCAAGGCGCGTCAGCTTGCGGAAATCGCCTTCAGCAAGACGCAATCGCAATTTCTGGAGCGCACCCGCGCCCTGCAGGAACAGGATAGCGAGATCTCCGAACGCGCCGCCAAAACCCTCCGGCTCAGAACGGCGCGTCTTGAAAGGGAACAGGCCGGAAAGGCGATTGCCGTTCTGCGCGCCAAAACCACCGCATGAAACCGGCCGGACGGATCCGGTTGGCTTCATCCCGCACATCAAGGACATCGCATGTTGAAAACCAAGGACTATTCTGATCGCAGACACGATGCGATCAGTGCCAAAGTGGCGCTGCTGGAGAAATTCAAAAGCGCGACTTCCGCGCCGGATCTGGTCCTGAAGCGCGCTGCCCGCGCCGAGGTGGCACGGTTGCGCGACGCAAGGCAGGCGGCGCGCGAAGCGGAGAAGCGGAAAGCGCAGGAGAGTGCCGCCGCCGAAGCCGCCGCAGTGGCCGAGGCAGAGGCGCAGCGAAAAGCCGCCGAAGTTGCGGCCCTCGAGGCGGGAAAACAGGCGCAAGCGCGCCGCATTGCGCTGGTGCTGTCCGATGACGCGGCCCGCAAGGCCGCCCGGGACCTGCGCTATGCAAAGCGCAAGGCGGCGCAACGGGTCGCCTGATCCCGCGGCGCTTGACCGGGATCGAGTTCCACGCCGTTGAGAGTGTCATGACAGGCCGCAAATAACGCCCCGGAACGAACCGCGACAAGCGCAAGGGGCCCTTTGCCGCGTCTTGCCAAGCCGAATATTTCCGGAACCGCATCTGGCGGCGAAATTCGGGGCGGGGGTGCCGAAGCTCCGCTTGCAGGGCGGTGCCGCCGCCCGGCATGACGACCATATCCCATCCGGTTGTCAGACCCGTCTGCCGCTGGCTCAGCTGACGGGTCTGGCCAGCGATGTCAGCCGTCGGCTCAGACCCACAACCGCAAGACAGAGCCCGATGATCAGGCAAAGGCCCAATTCCACCCAGTCCAGCCCGGCAAACCCGCCATTGAGTTTCGCAAAACCGAAACCGATGCAAAGCGTGGTCAGATAATTCACCGCACTTTGTGACGAGGCCGATTTCGGGATCAGCCGCGAAAAGGCCAGAAACCCGATCACCACAGCCGCGCGCAGGCCCCAGTCGAGCCCATCCGACAGGCTGATGCCGCCTTGGCCCGCCTTCTCCAGCGTGGTCCGAACACGCTCCGGGTCATTGGAGAAAAGATCGCGCAGAAACGCGCCCGATCGCTGATAAAGCTCCCGCCGCAAGGGCGCCGTGGCAAGGTTCAGCCCGATCGCCAGCGCGATCGGCAGGACGAACAGCAGCAGATGTCGAAAGACAAAACCCATCTTGCCCCCGGGCGGCTCAGCCAAGCGCGTCGATCGCCGCCGCCAGCTTCATCAGATCGGCGGCATAGAACCCGGGAGCAGTGATGCAATTCGTTTCCAGTGGAATCAAGCCGCTTTCGGCGCGGCAGATATCCATGACACCGGCCGTCGCATGGCCCGGGTTCGGGGATCAGACCGCCGACAAAGGGGACAGCTTTGATCTGCTGGCCTTCGGCTGCTTGATGGCGCGCGATCTGGACGTGATCGGTGTTGACGACGAACCGCCGCCCGACCGTCCCGGACCCGCCGCCGAAGCTGTGCCCGCGCTCGAGCCTGCGCCCGGCCGCAGCCGAGACCTGGCGGGCCCCTGCCTCAGGCGCGCAGCCGCTCTGCCTGCGGCGTCTCTTCCCAGCCGCGGAAATGCGCGATCAGCTTGCCCAGATCGGCGACCGCCGCCGCAAGCGAGGTGGTTGCCGCGGTGGTCTCTTCGAACATCGCGGCGTTTTCCTGCGTGGCGGTATCAAGCTGCCCCAGCGCCCGGGTCACTTCGGAAATGCCCTGTTCCTGTTCGGTGGCGCTTGCGGCGATCTCGCGGACGCGTCCGGAAATGTCGGAAACCGCGCTGGAGATCGTTTCCAGCGCCGTGCCGCAATCGCGCACCAGCGACACGCCTTCGCTCACCTGGGCGCCACTGTCGGCAATCAGCGCGCCGATCTGCGCCGCGGAATCGGCCGCCCGTTGCGCCAGAGCCCGCACTTCCGAGGCGACGACGGCAAAGCCGCGACCGGCCTCTCCGGCGCGGGCGGCCTCGACCCCGGCATTCAGCGCCAGAAGATTGGTCTGGAAGGCGATGTCGTCGATCACGTTGATGATCCGGGTGATCGCCTGGGAGGAGGCTTCGATCCGCTGCATCGCCTCGACCGCCGCCTGCATCGTCACCTGCGACCGGCTCGCCCGGTCACAGGCATCCTGCGCCAGATTGCGCACGCTGTTGATCCCGGAATTGGTCTGGCCCACCGCGGCCAGCATCTGATGCATGGCCGAGGCGGTCTCGTCCAGCGCCGCGGCCGAGGATTCCGTCCGCCGCGACAGGCTGACGGCGGCATTCGCGATCTCGTCGCTGTCGGTGCCGATGCTGCGGGCGGCGGTCGAGATTTCGCTGACGATCTGGCGCAGGCTGTCGGCGGCGGCGTTGAAATCGGTGCGCAATGTCTTGAAGGATTCGCCGGAGAACTGATCGATCGTCACGTCGAGCCGCCCCTCGGCCATCGCCCGAAGCGACGCGCTGAGCGAGGTCACGACGCGTTGCAAGGCGGCGTCGGCGGTGGCGCGTTCGGCGTCGATGGCGGCGCGGCGGGCATCTTCCGCGGCGCGGCGGGCGTCTTCGGCCTCGCGGGCGCGGTGTTGCTCCAGACGTTCGCGCTCGATTTCCTGCCGTGTGCGGTCCCGTTCCAGCGCGGCATTCGCTTCGCGTTCGGCGGCAAGGCGGGTTTCGGTCTCATGCGCCTGCACCAGCGCCAGCCGGAACCGTTCCAGCGTGCGGGCCATGCGCCCGATTTCGTCGGATCGGTCGCGATGCGGCACGTCGTTGTCAAGATGCCCCTGTCCGACCTCGTCCATCGCGAAGGTGAGCCGGGTCAGCGGCCCGCTGATCGACCCGGACAGCCGCACCGCCAGCGCCGCCGCCGCCGCGATCACAAGAAGGCCGATGCCCAGCACCGCAAGGCTCATCCGGAAAAGCGGAGACAACAATTCGGGCGCCGACTGACTGGTCAGCAAGGCCCATCTGGTGCCCAGAAACATCAGCGGCCGGTAGGCGATGAAGCGATCCCCGCGCGCATCTTGCACCCGCAGCACACCGGTTTCGCCCGCCAGCGCGGCCCGGGTCGCGGCGTTGTCCTCGCGCGTGGTCAGGATGTCGTCCGCGGGCGTCGCCGTCAGATCCGAGCGCAACAGCCCGTCCGCCCCGACCAGATAGGCGGCCTTGCTGTCGCTGCCGTCGGTGACATTCTGCACGGCGGCATTCATCGCCCCGATCGGCAGCTGGATCGCGATCACGCCAAGCCGGTTGCCGGCATCGTCCAGAACCGGCGCGGCGACAAAGGCGGCGGGCAGATCGGCGCTCGGCGCGTAACGGGCGAAATCGCGAAAGGCGGCGCCCCCGCCGGGAAGCGTCATCGCCTCGCGGAAGACCGCGGCAAGCCCGGTCTCCTTGCCCTCGCCGGTCTGAAGGTTCGTCGCGAAATCGCGTTCCTTGAAGACGGTGTAGACGACATTGCCCGTCGGATCGATCAGGAAGATGTCGTAAAAGCCGCGCTCGGCCAGACGCGTGGCGAGGCCGGGATGCAGGTCGGCATGCAGCGCGTCATAGGGGCTGCCATCCTGCGCCGAAACCAGCCGGTTCTTTTCGCCAAGCGGGTTCGGATTGTCGTCGATATAGGTCTTTTGCAACCTCTCCCGGGCGTTGGGAAGCGTGCCAAAGGCCGCTGTCATCGCCACTAGCGCGCGCTGAAGCGCGCGATCCTGCGCCATCGACAAAAGATCGGCCCGGGTGCCGTCGAGCAGCAGGCCCAGCGTCTGTTCGGGGCCGCGGGCCAGCGTGTCAAGCGTCGCCTCGGAGCTTTCCAGCAGTGCCTGCCGGGTGATCAGATAGGCGGGCAGGGCGGCACAAAGCCCCGCCACCAGCGCGACAAGCGTCATCATCACCGGCAGACGCCGCGAGAGATCCAACGCATTCAACCATGAAAACATGCCGGGCCTTCGAAGATGAGCACAGGGACAGACCCCGCAGCTTAAAGCGCACAGCTTAACATACTGCGAATGGTCTTGCGGCGCCGCAGATCCGGGGCCGCCGATCCGCCGTCAGTAGATCGGCGGCGACACCACCCAGATCACCACGGCCGGGTCGGGGCCCTCGTTGCGCCAGCCGTAATCGGCCCCGGCAAACTGGAAACTGTCCCCGGGGGCCAGCGCGACCTCGGTTTCGCCGAGGATCAGCGTCAGCCGACCCGACAGCAGCACGCCGCCATCCTCGGTCGGGCGGGCCTTGCGCGGGCCGCCGCTGGAGGCCCCCGGCGCGAAGACCGAGCGGATCATCTCGAACGAACCGCCGAGCGTGGGCGAGAGCAGCTCCTCGGTCAGACCGGTTTCGGCCGAGCCGATGCTGGGGCGGTCGGCGGCGCGCAACACCAGCCCCTGTTCCTGCGGCGCGCGGCCCGAGGAGCGGAAGAAGAAGCTGAGCGTGACCCCCAGCCGCTCTGCCAGCAGCCCGAGGTCGCGCACCGAGGGGGTGGTCTGGCCGCGCTCGATCTGGCTGAGCCAGCCAAGCGAGCGCCCGACATCGGCCGCAAGCCGCTTCAGCGTCAGCCCCCGCGTCTTGCGCAGCGCGCGGATATCATCGCCGACATGATGGCGCATCAAAGGTCCCTTTTGCGCCGCATCCTGCCGAAAGCGGGTGAAAACCTCAAGCCATGCGGCGGCGCGGGATGAACTTTCTTTCCTCAAATTCCCAAAAATGAAATTTCATGTTGAAATTTCATTCGCGCAAGGGCTAGCTGAAGGGGCGGGCCGTTGCCCCGCCGTTCCCCTCAGCCCCGGATACCGCCATGCCCGATCCTGCCGCCCCCGATCTTCCCGCAAAAGCCCGCGTCGTCATCATCGGCGGCGGCATCTCGGGCTGCTCGGTCGCCTATCACCTGGCCAAACTGGGCTGGACCGACATCGTGCTTTTGGAGCGCAAGCAGCTCACCTCGGGCACCACCTGGCATGCGGCGGGGCTGATCGGGCAATTGCGCGCCAGCCAGAACATGACCCGGCTCGCGAAATATTCCGCCGATCTTTACGGTCGGCTCGAGGCGGAGACCGGCCTTGCCACCGGGTTCCGGCGCTGCGGCTCGATCACCGTGGCGCTGAGCGCGGAGCGGCGCGAGGAGATCTTTCGGCAGGCGGCGTTGGCGCGGGCCTTCGGCGTCGCGGTCGACGAGCTTTCCCCGGCCGAGGTGCAGCGGCTTTACCCGCATCTGAACATCGACGGCGTGGTGGCCGGGGTGCATCTGCCCGGCGACGGCCAGGCCGATCCGGGCAATATCGCGCTGGCGCTGGCGAAGGGGGCGCGGATGGCGGGCGCGCGGATCGTCGAGCAGGTGAAGGTGACGCGGGTTACCTCGGTCGCGGGCCGGGTAACCGGCGTGGACTGGGACATGGCGGGGGCGCGCGGCCATATCGCGGCCGATCACGTGGTCAATTGCGGCGGCATGTGGGGGCGCGATCTGGCGGCGCAAAACGGCGTCACCCTGCCGCTGCATGCCTGCGAGCATTTCTACATCGTCACCGAGACGATCCCCGATCTGGCGCGATTGCCGGTGCTGCGGGTGCCCGACGAATGCGCCTATTACAAGGAAGATGCAGGGAAAATCCTGCTGGGCGCCTTTGAGCCGAAGGCCAAGCCCTGGGGCATGAACGGCATTCCCGAGGACTTCTGCTTCGACCAGCTGCCCGAGGATTTCGATCATTTCGAACCGATCCTGGAACAGGCGGTGGCGCGGATGCCGATGCTGGCCAAGGCGGGCATCCACACCTTCTTCAACGGTCCCGAGAGCTTCACCCCCGACGACCGCTATTATCTGGGCGAGGCCCCGGAGCTGCGCGGCTACTGGGTGGCGGCGGGCTACAATTCGATCGGCATCGTCTCCTCGGGCGGGGCGGGGATGGCGCTGGCGCAATGGATGCACGACGGCGCGCCGCCCTTTGATCTGTGGGAGGTCGACATCCGCCGCGCGCAGCCGTTCCAGCGCAACCGCCGCTATCTGCGCGACCGGGTCAGCGAGACGCTGGGCCTGCTTTACGCCGATCATTTCCCGTTCCGGCAGATGGCAAGCGCGCGGGGCATCCGCCGCTCGCCGCTGCACGAGGCGCTCAAGGCGCGCGGCGCGGTCTTTGGCGAGGTGGCGGGCTGGGAGCGCGCGAACTGGTTCGCGCGGGAGGGGCAGGAACGGGAGTATCGCTACAGCTGGAAGCGGCAGAACTGGTTCGAAAACCAGCGCGCCGAACACATGGCGCTGCGCGAAGGCGTGGGGCTTCTCGACATGACCTCTTTCGGCAAGATCCGGGTCGAGGGGCGCGATGCGACGGCCTTCCTGCAGCGGCTTTGCGCCAATCAGATCGATGTCCCGGTCGGCCGCATCGTCTATACGCAGATGCTGAACCCTCGCGGCGGCATCGAAAGCGACCTGACCGTCACCCGGCTTTCGGAAACCGCCTTCTTCCTTGTCGTGCCCGGGGCGACGCTGCCGCGCGATCTGGCCTGGCTGCGGCGGCATCTGACCGAGGAGCGGGTGACGATCACCGATGTCACCGCCGCCGAAGCGGTGCTGCCGATCATGGGGCCGCGCGCGCGCGATCTTTTGCGCCGCGTCTCGCCCGACGATTTTTCCAACGCCGCGCATCCCTTTGGCACGGCGCGGGAGATCGAGATCGGCATGGGCCTCGCGCGGGCGCATCGGGTCAGCTATGTGGGCGAACTCGGCTGGGAGCTATACATCTCGACCGATCAGGCCGCGCATGTGTTCGAGACCCTGGCCAAGGCGGGCGCCGAGGTCGGGCTGCGGCTGTGCGGGCTGCATGCGATGGACAGTTGCCGGATCGAAAAGGGCTATCGCCACTTCGGCCATGACATCACCGACGAGGATCACGTGCTGGAAGCCGGGCTGGGCTTTGCGGTGAAGCCGGAGAAGGGCGATTTCCTGGGCCGCGAGGCGGTGCTGCGCAAGCGCGAGAGCGGTCTGACGCGGCGGCTGGTGCAGTTTCGCCTGACCGATCCGGAGCCGCTGCTGTTTCACAACGAGCCGATCCTGCGCGATGGCAAGATCGTCGGGCAGCTTACTTCGGGCAATTACGGCCATGCGCTGGGCGGCGCGATCGGGCTTGGCTATGTGCCCTGCCGCGCCGGAGAGACGGCGGCAGAGCTGCTGTCGGCGCGTTACACGATCGATGTGGCGGGGCGGATCTTCACGGCCGAGGCCAGCCTGACGCCGCTTTACGATCCGAAAGCGCACCGCCCGCAGGCGGATCAGGTCGCCGCCGCGCCGACACCGGGCCGCTGAGCCGATCGGCCCGGCTGTCATCTGCGCGACGCGTCCGGGGCTCAGCTGCCCGGGGCGCGCCACATCGAGGTGGTCAGCCCGGCATCGACCAGCGCCTTTTGCGCCGCATAGGCGGCCTGCCAGCGCCCGCGGGCCTCGTCGTAGACCGCGCGATTGGTCGCGTCGGGGCGGATCGTCCGGTCCCAGCGCACGAAGGCCCGCCCGGCCTCGGCGATGGTGGCGAACTGGCCCACGCCCGTCGCCGCCGCCGCCGCGCCGCCCAAGGCCGTCGCCTCGCGCACCACCGGAATGTGGATCTCGCGGCCGGTCACATCGGCCAGGATCTGCGGCCAGAGCACCCCCTTGGCCGCGCCGCCCGCAAGGACCAGCGGCCCGGTGCCGCCGACGCCCGCGAAAGCCTCGACCCGGGCCAGGTTCACTGCCGCGACGATCGCCGCATTTTCCTGAATCGCCCGGAAGATCGAGCCCTTGTTGGCCACCGCCGGATCGATCGACAGGTTCAGCAGCGAGGGCGCGGCGTGATACCAGTTGCCGAAATCCATCGCATCGGAAAAGACCGGGATGATCCCGTGCGACCCGGCCGGAACCTGCATCGCCAGCTCTTCCATCAGCGCATAGGCGTCACGGCCGGTCTCGGCCGCCCGTCGCACCTCTTCCTGACAGAAGGCATCGCGGAACCAGCGCGCCGTCAGGCCGACGAAAAAGGTCAGCGCCTCGGCCTGGTTCATCCCCGGCAGCGCCGCCGCATTCACCCGCAGCCGCATGGTTTCATCCACCTTGCCCTGCGGGATGTTCACCACCTGCTGCCAGAAAGTACCCCCCAGAACCGCCGCCGCGCCAAGTTCGACCACGCCCAGCCCGATCGCGCCCAGCTGCACATCGCCGCCGCCCGCCACCACCGGCGTGCCTGCGCGCAGCCCGGTATCGGCGGCGGCCGCGGCCGTCACCTCGCCGATCACCGTGCCCGGCTCGACGATGCGCGGAAAGATCGCGCGGTCAAGCCCGGCCTTGGCGATCAGAACCTCCGACCATTGCCGCGTCGTCAGATCCAGAAGCCCGTTCGTCGAGCCATTCGTCGGCTCCACCGTGATTTCCCCGGTCAGCCGCTTGCCGATCCAGTCGTTCACCATCGAGATCGCCCGCACCCGTTCGAAAACCTCGGGGGCGTGCCGCCGCACCCAGTTCAGCCGGGGCAGGGCGCCCAGCGCAAAGGCCTCGCCGGAGATGTCATAGAAGTCGCGCTCGAAACCGGCCGAGCGGGCCCGCAGCTCGGCCACCTCGGCGCCGGCGCGGCTGTCGACATTGGCGCAGGCCCAGATTTCCCGCCCCGCGCCGTCATAAAGCACGATCGCCTCGCGCATCGAGGTGGCGCTGATCGCGGCGATGTCGCGGCCGGTCAGCCCGCAGCTGGCCAGCGCGCCCTGAATGCAGCGCCGCAACAGCGCCCAGCCCCCCGCGATGTCAAAGGCCATCGAGCCGGGCACGCCGGGTTCGGGCAGATGGCGCCATTCTTCCTGCGCCACGCCGACCTGGTTGCCCGCCCGGTCGAAAACAACGGCCCGGCCCGAGCCCGTGCCCGCATCCAGAACCAGCAGATGAGTCGTCATCAGATCCTCCGCAACAAGTCGCGCGCGGTCGGCTCGTCGGTCACAAGGACATTCGCCAGCTTTCCGCGCAACAGGCCCAGGATGGCCTCCACCTTTTCCGGTCCCGCCGCCGCGCCGATCACCGAGGGGATCTGACGCAGCCCGTCGGGGGTGACGGCCACGACATGGCGGTGCAGGTCCAGATCCAGGATCTGCCCGTCCCGGTCGTAGAAATAGCCCAGAATGTCGCCCACCGCGCCGCGCCGGGTGAACAGCTCGATCTCGGAGGCGGTGCAATAGCCATAGCGCACCAGCGTGGCGGACCGCGCCACCGACCCCACCCCGATCAGCGCCGTCCGCGCCGTCAGCGCCATGTCGAGCACGTTGCGCACATAGGGTTCGACCCGCAGCATCTCGGCCAGATCGGGCGAGGAGACGCGCAGCGGCGTCGGGATCAGATGCGCGAACCCCTGCGGCCCGTAAAGCCCGGTATTGCCGATATAGGCCGAAACCCCGCCGGTCAGGCTGACCAGCGAGACATTCGATTGCGGAAACACCGGCGCCATGTAGCGCAGCGTGGTCGAGACCGCCTCGCCCCAGCCGATCGCCAGCAGATCATTGGGGGCCAGCGCCTGGGTCAGCAGGCTGGCCGAGGCTCGCCCGATCCGCGGCGGCGCCGCCAGCCCCTCGGCCGTGGGCACGACGCGGGCATCGGTCAGGCCGAAGGCCGAGACCAGTTCCTCCTGCAGGCCAAGGCTGCCCTCGTGCGGGGAATTGATGCGCAATTCGATCAGCCCGGTCTGGCGGCCCTTTTCCAGAAGCGGCGAGACCTTGATGCGCGACACCCCCAGCATGTCGGCGATCTGGTTCTGCGTCAGCCCGTCATTGTAATAATACCAGGCGGCGCGGCTGATCTGTTCGATCTCTTCCGCATCCAGCGCGAAACCGCTGTCCTGTGCTGACGTGATCTCGCTCATCGTCTGCTCCTCCTGTCGGTCAAAGGATCACTTGAACGTCACCCTGTCAACAGCCTGCTTTCGGCTTGTTGCGGCGGCGATTCATATTTTCATTTTCATATCAGTTATTTCGCAGGTGCAGAAAGAAGAAAATTCGTCAGGGGGTCATCGCGTCTCGCTTGACAGAAGTGTTCAAAACGTCTTCCATGGAACAAATGATCGGCAAATCGAGTCCCGGGGCCTTTGCCCTCCGCCGATCCGGGGGCGCAGTGTCGCGGCCCTGCCCGCAGCTGCGGGGGCTCGCACAAGGAGGAGTGCGATGTTCGTTCAACTGGTCCATATCCGCGTCAAGCCGGGCTGCGTGCAGCAGTTCTTCGACGTGTTCCGCGTCAACTTCGAAGGCACCCGCGCCGAGCCCGGCAATTATCGTTTCGACGTGTTGCAGGACCCCGAGGACGACCATCATTTCGTCATCTACGAGGCCTTCGAGAACGAGGCCGCCGTCGATGCCCACCGCAAGACCGCGCATTATGCCGTCGTCGTCGAGGGGCTGGCGAAGATCCAGACCGGCGGGCGCGAAAAGCAGTTCTTCCGCATGGTCATGCCCGATCATGCCGCCGCGATGAACGGGGAGTAGGGCCATGGACGGGGTTTCGCGCGCCACCCTGCGCGCCCGGGCTCGCGGCATCGGGGTCGGCGTCTTTGCCGCGCCGCCCGCCGCGATGGGCGCGGCGCTGGACCGGCTCGAGGCGGCCGAGGTGCTGCATTTCGATCTGATGGACGGGGTCTTCGTGCCGCAATTCACCGCCGGTCCGGCCTTTGTCGCGGCCTGTCGCGGCCGCGGCTTTCTGGACGTGCATCTGATGGTGGCCGATCCGCTGGCGCAGATCGCGGCCTGCGCCGAGGCGGGGGCCGATCTGATCTCGGTTCATGCCGAGGCGCCGAATGCGGCCCTGGCGCTGGCCCGGATCCGGTCCGAAAGCGCGCGGCTGGGGCGTCCGATCCTGGCCGGGCTGGCGGTGATGCCGGGCACGGCGCTGGCGGCGCTTTCGGGCCTTCTGGCGCTGCGTCCCGACGTGATCCTGGTTCTGGCGCTGGATCCGCGCGACGGCGCCCCCGCCGATGTGCCCGCCGCCGCCGCGCGTCTGGCCAAGCTGCGCGCGCTTTGCGCCGATTTCGCCCCGGTTCTGGCGATCGACGGCGGCATCACCGCCGAGACCATCGCCGAGGCCTGCCTGACCGGCGCCGATCTGGTGGTCTCGGGCAGTGCGATCTTCAAGGCCGCCGATCCCGCCGCGATGCTGGCGCGGCTGGCGGCGGTGCAGCAGGCGGCGCTGCAGCAGGTGGGGGGGGCTCCCAATGGCTGAGACGCAAACCCCGCTGGTCGCCCTGCGCGGCATCTGGAAGATCTTCGAAAGCGTCACCGTGCTGCGCGGCATCGATTTCGAGATCCTGCCCGGTCAGGTCCATGCGCTTCTGGGCGGCAACGGCTCGGGCAAATCGACCATCGTCAAGATCATCTCGGGCGCCTATCGCCCCACCGCGGGCACGGTCGAGGTGAACGGCACCCCGGTCAGCCTGTCGAAACCCTCTGACGCGCATGCCCGCGGCATCTACATGGTGCCGCAGGAACCGCATATCTTCCCGAACCTTTCGGTGCTGGAAAACCTGACGCTGGGTCTTGCGGGCGACGCGGCCGAGATCGCCCGGCGGGCGGCGACGGTGGCGGCCGATATCGGGCTTGCCGTCGATTTCACCGCGCCCGGCGGGGATCTGTCGATCGCCAACCAGCAGCTGGTGGAAATCGCCCGCGGATTGCTGCGCAAGGCCCGGGTGCTGATCCTGGACGAGCCGACCTCCTCGCTGACGCGCCGCGAGGTGGCCTGCCTTGCGAAGCAGATCGACCATCTGACCGCCAAGGGGATCGGCATCCTGTTCATTTCCCACCGGCTGAACGAGGTGCTGGACCTGTCGCACCGGGTCAGCGTGCTGCGCGACGGGCATTTCGTGCTCTCGCGTCCGGCGTCGGAACTGACCGCCGACATGCTGGTCGAGGCGATGCTGCCCGAAGATTTCACCCCGCCCGCCGCGAAAAGCCGCCAGAGCGCGCGGCGCGGCGATGCGGCGCCGGTGCTGGAAGTGCGCGGCCTGTCAGGCCAGGCCTTCCGCGACGTGACCTTTGCCGTGCATCCGGGCGAGGTGCTGGGGATTTCCGGCGTCGTCGGCTCCGGCCGCACCGAATTTGCCGAGGCGATCTATGGCATCGACCCCAAGGCCACCGGCGAAGTGGTGATTGCCGGTCAGCCCGCGCCGAAACGCTCGCCGCAGATCTGCCAGCAGATGGGCCTGTCCTATGTGCCCGAGGATCGCCACGCGCACGGGATCTTCCTGGCGCTGCCGTCGGCGCAGACGATTTCGGCGGGGGTGCTGTCGCTGCCGGGGGGACGGTTCCTGTCGGCACGGGCGGAAACCGATCTGGCCTCGCGCTTCATCGCGCGGCTGCGGATCAAGCTGTCGTCGCCGATGCAGACGGCGCGCACGCTGTCGGGCGGCAATCAGCAAAAGATCGTGCTGGCGAAGACGCTCGCCCCCGCGCCGCGGGTGGTGATCCTGGATGAGCCCACGCGCGGCATCGACGCCCGGGCGCGGCAGGACGTTTACCGCATCATCCGCGAGCTGACCGCGGATGGGGTCGGCGTGGTGGTGATTTCCTCGGAAGTGGGCGAGATCGCCGAGCTGGCCGACCGGGTCTTGATCATGAAGGGCGGCCGTCTGATCGACCTGCCCGAGGGCATGACCTCGGTCGAGCAGATCTCGGCTGCAACCTTCGACGCGGCCGGAGGCGCAAGAGAATGACCAAGATCCTGAAAAGTCGTGAATTTCTGGTGCTGATCCTGCTCGTCGCCATGCTTTTGGCGGTGGCGACGCAGAACAAGGCGGTGCTGTACCCCTTTACCCTGATCAACATCGCGAACTCCTCGCTGTTTCTGATGCTGATCGCCATCGGACAGATGTTCGTGGTGCAAACGCGCGGCATCGACGTTTCGGTGGGCGCGATCGCGGGGCTTTCCGCGGTGATCTTCGGCTTTGCGCTGAATGCGGGGATGCCGCTGCCGCTGGCGATGCTCTGCGCGCTGGCCACGGGGGCTGCGGCGGGGGCGGTCAATGCGGTCGGCGTCGTCTTCATCGGCATTCCGCCGATCATCATGACGCTGGGCACGCTGGGCGCCTATCGCGGGCTGATGCGGGTCCTGACCGGCGGCAGCTGGATCGAGTCGATCCCGCAAAACATCAAGAGCTTCGCCGTCACCCGCTATTTCAACGTGCCCTTGATGGTCTGGGCGGTGGCGGCGCTGGTGATCATCGTGGCGATCCTGCTTTGGAAGATCCGCGCCGCGCGGGCCTTTCATGCGGTGGGCGACAATGCCGATGGCGCCTATCTGCTGGGCATCGATGTCAAGGCGACGCGCTTTGCCGCCTTCACCCTTTCGGGGCTTTTTGCGGGGGCTGCCGCCATCGTCTTCGTCGGTCAGATCGGCTTCGTGCCGATGCAGACCGGCAACGGCCAGGAACTCAAGGCGATTGCCGCGGTGGTTCTGGGCGGCGTCAGCCTGATGGGCGGCACCGGCTCGGTCTGGTCGGCGGTGATCGGGGCGCTGTTCCTGACCGCGGTCGATTCGATGATGATCTTCCTGCATGTGCCGGGCAGCTGGAACAATGCGGTGGCGGGGGCGGTGCTGCTTTCGGTCGTCGTCGCCGATTATCTGATCCGCCGCACCGTGCGCAACCGCCAGCTGGCCGCGCGGGCCGCCGAAATGGCCCGTGCCGAAGCCGATGCCGAGGCGCAAAGACCCACCGTCAACCGCCGGGAGATGGCCCGATGAACCGCTCTGTCCTCAAAAGCTGGGAAGCCATGCTGGCCGTCGCGCTGGTGCTGGAACTGGTGGTGCTCGGTCTGATCAACCCCGCCTTCCTGAACATCGAGAACCTGCTGTTTTCGACCTCTGACTTCGTGCATGTGATCATCTGCGCGGTCGGGCTGACGCTGGTGATCATGACGGGCGGGATGGATATTTCCGGCGTCTCGATCATGGGGCTGTGCTCGATCGTGCTTGGCCTTGGCTTCGTCGCCGGGGTGCCGATCTGGGCGGGGGTGGGGCTGGCGCTGATGGTCGGCCTTGGGGCAGGGGCGTTCAACGGCTCCGTCATCGCCAGGACCGACGTCAACCCGCTCGTCATCACTCTGGCCATGCTGTTCTTCTATGCCGGGGTGGCCACGGGTCTGCCGACGCTTCTGGACATGATGGGCTTTGCCGTCGCCGGGGCCGGGGGGTTCGAGGCCTATCAATACGAAGGCATCACCGGCCTGCCGAAAAGCTTCACCTGGATCGGCACCGGCGCGCTGGGCTGGGTTCCGGTGCCGCTGATCCTGACGCTGGTCATCGCCGCCGCCGCCACCTTTGCGATGCACCGCACCCGCTTTGGCCGCTTCCTGAAGCTGATCGGCGTCTCGGCCGAGGTGGCCCGCTTCACCGGCGTGCCGGTGACGCGCACGCTGGTCACGGTCTATGCGCTCAACGGGCTTGCCTGCGCCGTCGCCGGGCTGGTGCTGACCGCCTATTTCACCTCGGCGCGGTCCGATCTGGGGGCCGAGGCGCTCTTGAACATCATCACCGCCGTGGTTCTGGGCGGGTCGTCGATCTACGGCGGGCAGGGCTCGGTTCTGGGCACGTTCCTGGCCGGGCTGGTGCTGGGCTACCTGCGGCAGGGCCTGCTGGCGCTGGGGGTCAGCTCGGATGTCGTGCCGGTGATCGTGGGCGGTCTGTTGATCGGCTCGGTCGCGCTGCGCATCGGGACGGGGGCGCTTGCCGCCCGTCGGGCCAACCGTGCGGCCTATGAGGCCGAACGCGCGGCCGTGGGAGGGAATGGCTGACGCCCGCCCGGGCGTCGGTCGGAAGGAGGCCGGGTCTCGACCCGGAAACAGGGATAACCAAGCGGAGGAACTACCATGACTTTCGGACGTTTCGTGACCGGGCTCGCGATTGCCACGCTCACCACGGCCCTCGGATCGGTCTCGGCCAGCGCCGATGACGCGCGCGTCGCCTTCATCCCGAAACTGACCGGGGTCGGTTTCTTCGAAAGCGGCGGCGCGGGCGCCAAGGCGATGGGCAAGGAGCTGGGCATCGACGTGAAATACGACGGGCCGAGCGAGGCCTCGGTCTCGGGCCAGGTCGAGTTCATCAACAACTTCGTCAACCAGGGCTACAATGCCATCGCGATCTCGGCGCTCTCGCCCGATGGCCTGTGTGAATCGCTCAAACGCGCGATGGACAAGGGCGTCAAGGTGCTGACCTGGGACAGCGACGTGAACCCGGAATGCCGCAGCTACTACATCAACCAGGGCACGCCGGAACAGCTGGGCGCGCTGCTGGTCAAGATGACCGCCGATCAGATGGAAGATCCGACGGCGCCGAAGAAAGTGGCCTTCCACTATTCCTCGCCCACCGTGACCGACCAGAACCAATGGGCCGAGGTCGCCAAGGCGATCATCGCCAAGGATTATCCGAGCTGGGAAATCGTCGCGACCGAGTTCTCGAACCAGGATGCGCAAAAGGCCGTGCAGGTGCCGACGGCGCTTTACCAGACCTATCCTGATCTTGACGCGATCATCTGCCCCGATGCGAATGCGCTGCCGGGCTCGGCACAGGCTGCGGAAAACCTTGGCCTGAACGGCAAGCTGATCGTCACCGGCTTCTCGACGCCGAACACGATGCGGCAATATGTGAAATCGGGCACGGTCGATCAGTTCGGCCTGTGGGATGTGGTGATGCAGGGCAAGCTGTCGGTCTTTATCGCCGATCAGCTGGTCAAGGGCGCGGTCTGGCAAAAGGGCGACAAGCTTGACGTCCCCGGCGTCGGCACCGTCGAAATCAGCCCGAACGCCGTGCAGGGCTACACCACCGAGGCCGAGAACAACGGCATCATCCTGCTACCCGAACGCACCGTCTTCACCGCCGAGAACATCGACAATTACGACTTCTGACGGCGATCCTGCCCGTCGCCCCTTCCCGGGCGGCGGGTCCTCCCCGGGGGGCGTTTTCGGGCGCCCCCCACCCCAGACCACGAAAGGACTGCTCATGGCCGATCTCGACGACATCAAGGAAGGCAAGGATTTCGGGCTCGACCGGCCTGCCGACCTGCAGGGCTTCTACCTCAAGGGCGCGGCCCATTACGACTGGGGGATGAAGAACCGCCTGTCGCGGATCTTCAACCCGAAGACCGGCCGCACGGTCATGCTCGCCTTCGATCACGGCTATTTCCAGGGCCCGGCCACCGGGCTTGAGCGGATGGACCTGAACATCCTGCCGCTGTGC
Source organism: Rhodobacter capsulatus SB 1003 (assembly GCF_000021865.1). NCBI lineage: Bacteria > Pseudomonadati > Pseudomonadota > Alphaproteobacteria > Rhodobacterales > Rhodobacter > Rhodobacter capsulatus. Next base: position 3,073,590 of record NC_014034.1, on the reverse strand, counting down.
GATCATGCCGACGTGCTGATGTGCACCCGCGGCGCCTTGCGCTCGACCGTGCCGCCGACGAATACCAAGCCCGTGGCGCTGCGCTGCTCGGGCGGGAACTCGATCCTGACCGAGCTTTCGAACGAAACCGTCGCGGTGGAGATCGAGGATGCGATCCGGCTCGGGGTCTGCGCGATGGCGGCGCAGGTCTATATCGGCTCGGAGTACGAGCACAAATCGATCACCAACGTCCTGAAACTGATCGACACCGGCACCCGCTACGGCATTCCGACGCTGGCCGTGACCGGGGTCGGCAAGGACATGGCCCGCGACGCCCGCTACTTCGGTCTGGCGACGCGGATCGCCGCCGAACTGGGCGCGCAATACGTCAAGACCTATTTCGTCGAAGAGGGCTTCGAGAAGGTCGCGGCCGGCTGCCCGGTGCCGCTGGTGATCGCGGGCGGCAAGAAACTGCCGGAACTCGAGGCGCTCGACATGGCGTATAAAGCCATCGATCAGGGCGCGGCGGGCGTCGACATGGGCCGCAACATCTTCCAGTCGGAGGCTCCGGTGGCGATGATCCAGGCGGTGGCCAAGGTCGTGCATGAAAACTTCACCGCCAAGGAAGCTTACGAGCTTTTCCTGACGTTGAAGAACGCCTGAGACGTCACTCACGGCGAAGGCGATGCGCCCCGGAAGTGTTCCGGGGCGCATTTCATTCCGTGGTTGCGTTCCGGCCGGGTGCCGGATCGCGGCCCGGTTTGCCTTTCACCCTGGCGCAAATCTCCCGGGGGGCCTCCGCTTGCGGACGGGGGGCAGCGCCCCCCTTTGTTACAGCCGGATCGGGTCGGCCTTGGCCAGCCGGTCAAAGGCCATCAGCGTCGCGATCAGCTTCGGCATCTGGTCAAGCGGGATCATGTTCGGCCCGTCCGAGGGCGCGGTGTCGGGGGCCTCGTGCGTCTCGATGAAGACCCCGGCGATGCCAAGGCTGACCGCCGCGCGCGCCATCACCGGCGCCATCTCGCGCTGCCCGCCCGAGGCGCCGCCAAGCCCGCCCGGCTGCTGCACCGAATGCGTCGCATCCATGATCACCGGATAGCCGGTCTTCGCCATCACCGGCAGCCCGCGCATGTCGGCCACCAGCGTGTTGTAGCCAAAGGACGTGCCGCGTTCCGTCAGCAGGATCTTTTCATTGCCGGTCGAGGCGACCTTTTCCGCCACGTTCGGCATGTCCCAGGGCGCCAGGAACTGCCCCTTCTTGATGTTGACCACCCGGCCGGTTTCGCCCGCCGCGATCAGAAGATCGGTCTGCCGACACAAAAACGCCGGGATCTGGATCACATCGACCACCTGCGCCGCGATCCGCGCCTGTTCCGGGTCGTGGATGTCGGTCAGGACCGGGCAGCCCAGCTTCGCCCGCACCGTGTCGAGGATCGCCAGACCGGCCTCAAGGCCGACCCCGCGCTTGCCCTTCAGGCTGGTGCGGTTCGCCTTGTCGAAACTGCCCTTGAAAACGAATTGCGCCCCCGCCGCGGCGCAGGCCTCGGCCATCACCTCGGCGATCATCAGCGCATGCGGCAGGCTTTCCAGCTGGCAGGGCCCCGCGATCACCGTCAGGGGCAGGTCGTTGGCCACCGTCAGGCGGCCGATCGTCACGTTCTTCATGGCAAACTCCGGGATCAGCTCGAGACCTGTTCGCGCAGGATCGAGGCTGTCAGCGACAGCATCAGGTAGATACCCGAAAACACGAGGAAGGCCAGCAGCGTGTCTTCGAAGGCGCGCGGATAGGTGGGTTCGTCCGGCGCCACCGGCCGCACCCCCATTTCCAGATAGCGCACCTGCTTGTTCGCCTCGATCCGCGCCACTTCCATCTGCTGTGCCGCCGCCGCGAGCAACCCCTGCCGGGTTTCCAGCTCGGCCTCGGCGATGCGCAGCTGGCCGGTGACCGAGGCCAGCGATTCGGTGCTGCCGGTCTTTTCAGTCAGCTGCCGGCGCAGTTCCGCGATCATCGTCTCCAGCCGCGAGATGTCGCCCCGCACCCCCGCCACCCGCGCGGGCGACGGGCTCGGGTTGTCGAGCAGCTGCCCCAGTTCCAGACGTTTCTTCTGCAGCTCGGTCTCGAAGCCCGTGACCTGGCTCATCTTGCCCGCGCCTTCGGCGGCCGGGTCCAGAATGCCCACCTTTTCCTGCAATTCCAGAACCTTGCCCTGGGCGGCAAAGACCTTCTGCTCGGCGTCTTCATAGCTTTCGCGGGCGCCGCGCATCTGGTCTTCGCGCAGCCGCGCGGTCAGCTTGTCCACCTGCCCCTCGGCATAGGAGATCAACGCCTCGGAAAAGGCCTTCGAGACCTGCGGATCAGCGGCGATCACCTCCATGCGGATCAGCCCCTCGGAGGGGTCGTAGCCGATCTTCACGTTGCGCTTGTAAAGCTTGTAGGCGGCCTCGTTCGTCGCGTCGGGGGCGAGCCGCTGGATCGGGTCGATCCCGGGCTGCGAGAAATGCTCCTTGAACCCCTTGTCCGCCTCGAGGCGCAGCATCGCATCGCGCGATTGCAGGAAGCTTTGCACCGTCACCGAATCCTGGTTCGTGGCCAGCTGCGTCCCCGAAAACAGGCTGCCCAGACCGGAACCCCCGCCGCCCATGCTGTCGGCCTTCTGGATCACGAATTCGGTCTTGGTCGCATACATCGGCGTGGCGACGACGAAATAATACCAGCCCGCGATCAGCGTCGGCAGGAAGACGAAAAAGCTCAGCCGCGCCAGCAAAAGCGCGATGCGCCGCCGCCTGCGCCGGGCGATGTCGCGCTGGATCTTGATGATCTCGCGCGCGCGGGTGCCTTCGTCCACCGCCGGGGCGCCGCGCGGCGGGGCGGGCACCTGCGCGGGGGTGATCGTCTGCGGCAGCTGCACCCGGGTGTCGGCGCCCGCGTCGTCGATCCGCGCCAGCGCCTTGGTGGTCGCAGAGCCGCCGCGGGCAAGAGTGGGGGTCGGCACAGCCGCCGCCTGCGCCGCCGTCGCCGCATCGGCACGTTCGAGCGCCATCAGCGCGTTGCGGTCGAAAGGGTCGATGCCGCGGCGGCGCAACAGCAGCACCGCCTCGAAATCCGAGGACGCCTCGATCCCGTGTTTCTGCGCCGTCCGCCGCGCCAGCCGCAGCTGCCGCCCGGTCAGCCCCTCGGCGCGGATGGTGGCGATATCGGCGTCGCCGGCGATCTCGGCGGGGGTCAGCCCCGGTGCCGCGGCGCCGGGGGGGACGCGGGGGGCGGCGGTCGGAAACAGCGCCGCGTCAAAGCCGTCTTCCTGCGGCTGGAACAGATCGCTGCCATCGCCCGACAGCGGTTGCGAAGGCGTCGGTGCCGCCGCGCGGGGCGGTTCCGGCGGCGGATCGGATGGCGGCTCGGATGCGGCGGTGGTCTCGGCGGCGGTCCCGGCGGCGGTTTCAGCGCCCAGCCGTTCGGCACGGCGGCGCAGCAGATCCTCGACCGGGGTCAGATCGGCCGGGGGGCCGGGCCGGGCCGCCGGGACCGGCGTTGCGGGGCGGATGCGGTACCGGATCGCCTTAGGAATGGTAGTCATACATCCGTTTCGCTTCTTCCAGAGTGTCGAACATGTAAAGCTGCCCGTCGCGCAGCACCGCCGCCGAGCGGCAGAACTTCTCCAACGTGCTGGCCTGATGCGAGACGACGATCACCGTCGCTTCTCTCAGCCGGTCGCGCAGGATCGCCCCGGCCTTGCGGTTGAATTCGACATCGGTGGTCGAGGGCATCCCCTCGTCGATCAGGTAGATGTCGAATTCCAGCGCCAGCAGCAAGGCAAAGGTCAGCCGCGCCCGCATGCCCTGGCTGTAGGTGCCCACCGGCATGTCGAAATATTCTTCAAGCCCGCAGAGCCAGCGGCAGAAGGCTTCGACGTAATCGGGGTCAAGCCCGTAAAGGCGGGCGATGAAGCGGGTGTTCTCGCGGCCGGAATGACGCGGTACGACGCCGCCCATGAAGCCCAGCGGAAACGAGATCCGGCAGGTCTTGCGGATCTCGCCCTCGTCGGGTTTTTCGAGCCCCGCCATCATGTTGATGATCGTCGTCTTGCCGGTGCCGTTCGGCGCAAGAATGCCCAGCGAATTGCCCAGTTCGACGCGGAAAGACGCCCGGTCCAGGATGACCTTGCGCCGCTTGCCGGTCCAGAAGGACTTGCTGACATTGTCGAATTCGAGCATCGCTTCCCGGCCTGCCGTGCCGCCTCTTGCCCCGGTCGGTGCATCCCGCCTGATCGGGGGGACGCCGCCCCGGGGCCTCATCTGCTAAGGAGGCATTGGGGCGAGAATATGTCCGAATGGCGCAGGCGTCTACACTCCCCGCGCAGGACGGCGCGGCGCGGAAATCCCATGTTTCCCTTGCCCCCTTCCTCCGGGCGCAATACGGGGGGGCTGAAACGCAATCCGGGATGGCCGGGACGGCGCCGCCCGCCCCGCGCCCGGGGGAAGGAGAGCCCGCGATGACATCCGATCCGACCGCCTACGACCGCGCCCATGCCGCGATGGAGGCCGCGCCCGAAAACGAGGCGCTGCGGCTGGCCGTCTATGACCGGCTGGCCGATGCCGAACTGTTCGTGCTGCTCGAACGCGAGCCGGACGCAGAAGACGACATCGTCCCGCAGGTCTTCGAGACCGAGGAGGGCGATTTCGTGCTGGCCTTCGACACCGAGGAGCGGCTGGCCTCCTTTTCCGACGAACCCGTGCCCTATGTGGCGCTGCCGGGCCGGGTGATCGCGCAGGTTCTGGCGGGCGAGGGGGTCGGTCTGGGGGTGAACCTTGGCGTGGCCGACAGCGCGATGCTGCTGCCGCCCGAGGCGCTCGAATGGCTGTCGCACACGCTGACCCATGCGCCGCAGGCCAGTGCCGGGCGGCCGGTGGCCTTTGCCGGGCCGGGGCTGTCGCCCGCGGTCCTGGCGCTGCTGCTGCCCGCCTTTCAGGCGAAATTCGAGCAGCTTGCGGGGCTGGCGACCGAGGCGGTTCTGGGCGGCGTCACCTATGACGACGGGCGGCACGGGCATGTGCTGGCCTTTCTGGGCGCGCCCGAACCGGCGCGGGCGGGCATTGCCAAGGCGATGGGCGAGGCGCTGCTGTTTTCGGGCCTTGAGGCCGGGGAACTGGACGTGACCTTCCTTGACGCCGAAGATCCGGCGGCGCGGGAGCTGCTGGACAAGGGGCTGGTGCTGCCCCTGCCCGAGCGGGTGGAGGAAGAGGTGCAGGAGCTGAAGCTGACCGCCCCCGGCATGGACCCGGCGAAGCCGCCGATCCTGCGCTGAGGGGGATTTCGGGCGGATCAGGAAAGGCACTGCCTTTCCCCGCCCGCCGGAGCCCGGGCGGTGCCAAGACCGTTTCCCCAGGCGCAGCAGAGGCCGGCGCCCGCCCCGGCGGGCGAGAAGCGCCCGCCATGGGCGGGGCGGGCGCTGGCCGAGGGCCTTTGGGCCCTCGGCGGTCACGAGGCCACTGTTCCGCATGACCTCGGCGATGGCCTCGGTCAGCCTGCCCATCGTTTCGGTTGCGCGAATCCGCAAAATTGGTCATAACTTTTGACCGGAGCGGAGGAGAACGCCATGCAAATGCCCCTTCCCAGCGCCAGGGTGCTGGCCGAAAAGGCTTTGATCGTCAAACGCTTGCGGGCAATCCTGCCGCGCGATTCGGTGATCGACGATCCGGCGGAAACCCGGGCCTATGAATGCGATGCGCTCTCGGCCTATCGCTGCGCGCCCCTGGCGGTCGTGCTGCCGCGCACCACCGAAGAAGTCGCGGCCTGCCTGAAGCTGTGCCACGAGATGGGCGTTCCGGTGGTGCCGCGCGGCGCGGGAACCTCGCTTGCCGGGGGCTCGATGCCCTCGGCCGATGCCGTCGTGCTGGGGCTGGCGCGGATGAACCGGGTGCTGGAGGTCGATTACGCCAACCGCTTCATCCGGGTCGAGGCCGGGCGCACGAACCTCTCCGTCACCGGCGCGATCGAGGGCGAGGGCTGGTTCTACGCCCCCGACCCCTCCAGCCAGCTCGCCTGCGCGATCGCGGGCAATATCGGGATGAATTCGGGCGGCGCGCATTGTCTCAAATACGGCGTCACCACCAACAACCTGCTGGGCGTCAAGCTGGTCACCATGCAGGGCGAGGTGGTCGAGATCGGCGGGCCTTATTGTGACGCGGGCGGGTTGGACCTTTTGGGCGTCATCTGCGGCTCGGAAGGGCAATTGGGCGTGGTGACCGAGGCCACTTTGCGCATCCTGCGCCAGCCCGAAGGCGCGCGGCCGGTGCTGATCGGGTTTTCCTCAAACGAGGTCGCGGGCGCCTGCGTCGCCGACATCATCCGCGCGGGCATCCTGCCCGTGGCGATCGAATTCATGGACCGCCCCTGCATCGAGGCGACCGAGGCCTTTTGCCATGCGGGCTACCCCGATTGCGAGGCGCTCTTGATCGTCGAATGCGAGGGCAGCCCGGCCGAGATCGCCGAGCAGCTGGGCCTGATCCGGCAGATTGCGACGGGCCATGACCCGGTGGAGTTCCGCGAGGCGCAATCGCCCGAGGAGGCGAAGCGGATCTGGCTGGGCCGCAAATCGGCCTTTGGCGCGATGGGGCAAAAGGGCGATTACATGTGTCTCGATGGGACGATTCCGGTTTCCGCCCTGCCGATGGTGCTGCGCCGGATCGGCGAGATCTCGCGCGACTTCGGGCTGGAGGTCGGCAATGTCTTTCACGCGGGCGATGGCAACATGCACCCGTTGATCATCTACAACGCCAATCAGCCCGGGCAGCAGGAACTGTGCGAGCGGATGGGGGCGGAGATCCTGAAGCTGTGCGTCGAGGCGGGCGGCTGTCTGACCGGCGAACATGGCGTGGGGATCGAAAAGCGCGATCTGATGGCGGTGCAATTCGCGCCCGAGGATCTGGAGGCGCAGATGCGGGTCAAGGATGTGTTTGATCCGAAGTGGTTGCTGAATGCCGCGAAGGTGTTTCCGCTCGATGTCAGTGCGTCGCGGCGGGGGTAAGTCGCGGGGCTCTGCCCCGCACCCCGGGATATTTACGGCAAGATGAAAGCAGGGCCGATGAGGGTTGAAAGCGAAAGTCAGCTGGTCGAGGCGGTGCGCGGGGCCAAGGCGCCGCTGCGGATCGTCGGCGGCGGCACGCGGCCGTTGGGCGCTTTGGCGGGGGAGCCGCTGCAGGTGGCGATTTCCGGGATTTCGCTTTACGAGCCGGGGGCGTTGACGCTGATGGCCGGGGCGGGCACGCCGCTTTCCGAGATCGAGGCGGCGGTGGCGGCCGAGGGGCAGCGGCTGCCCTTTGAACCGGCGCGCTGGGGCGCGGTGCTGGGCGCTGCGGGCGAAAGCACGATCGGCGGCGTGGTGGCGGCCAATGTCTCGGGGCCGCGGCGGGTGCAGGCGGGGGCCTGCCGCGACAGTCTGATCGGCGTGCGTTTCGTCGATGGCACCGGCGCGGCGGTGAAGAACGGCGGGCGGGTGATGAAGAATGTCACCGGCTATGATCTGGTGAAGCTGATGGCCGGGTCCTGGGGCACTCTGGGCGTGCTGAGCGAGGTGGCCTTCAAGCTTTTGCCCGCCGCGCCCGCGCAGGCGACGCTGGTCATGGATGTGCCTTTGGCCGAGGCGGCGGCGGTGCTGGCGGCAGCGCTGGGGTCGCAATTCGATGTTTCCGGCGCGGGCTGGCTGCCCGGGGTGGGGGCGGTGGTTCGCATCGAGGGGCTCGAACAATCGGTATCCTATCGCGCCGGGCGGCTGGCCGAGGTCCTCGCGGCCTGGGCACCGAAGGTGATGCGCGACGAGGGCGCGGGGCTCTGGCGCGATCTGGCCGGGGCGGCGCCCCTGCAGGGGCTGCCGGGCGATCTGTGGCGGTTCTCGGTCAAGCCCTCCGACGGGCCGCTGGTCGCGGCGCGGCTCGGTGGGCGGGCGGTGCTCGACTGGGGCGGCGGGCTGGTCTGGGCGCTGGTGGCGCCGGACACCGATGCGCGCAAGCTGGCCGCGCCCTATGCGGGCCATGCCACCTGCCTGCGCGGCGGCTTGCCCGCCTTTGAACCCGAGGCCGCGCCGGTTGCCGCGCTGAGCCGCGGGCTTCGCGACCGCTTTGATCCGAAAGGACTTTTCAACCCCGGAAAGATGGGCTGATGCAGACGAATTTCACGCCCGAGCAGCTGGCCGATCCCGCGCTGGCCCGCGCCAACCAGATCCTGCGCAGCTGCGTCCATTGCGGCTTTTGCACCGCCACCTGCCCCAGCTATCAGGTGCTGGGCGACGAGCTCGACAGCCCGCGCGGGCGCATCTATCTGATCAAGGAGATGCTGGAAACCGGCCGCCCGGCCGATGCCCGCACGGCCAGGCACATCGACCGCTGTCTGGGGTGCCTCGCCTGCATGACCACCTGCCCCTCGGGCGTCGATTACATGCATCTGATCGATCAGGCCCGCGCGCATGTGGACCGCACTTTCAAGCGGCCGCTGCTGGACCGGGCGCTGCGCTTCCTGCTGGCGAAGACGGTGCCGCATCCGACCCGGTTCCGCCTGGCGATGACCGCGGCGCGGTGGGCCAAGCCCTTTGCCCGGGCCTTCCCCGATGCGCGGCTGCGCGCGATGCTGGCGATGGCGCCGGAAAGCCTGCCCAAGCCCTCGCCCAATGTGAAACCGCAGGTCTTTCCGGCGCTGGGCGCCCGGCGCTTCCGCGTTGCCCTGCAGACCGGCTGCGCGCAAAAGGCGCTGGATACCGATATCAACGATGCGACGATCCGGCTGTTGCGGCGGCTGGGCTGCGAGGTGGTCATTCCGAAGACCCTTGGCTGCTGCGGCGCGCTTGTGCATCACATGGGCCGCGAGGCTGAGGCGCATGGCCAGGCCGAGGCCAATATCCGCGCCTATCTGGCGGCGGGGCGGCTGGATGCGATCATCATCAACACCTCGGGCTGCGGCACGACGGTGAAGGATTACGGCAGCTATTTCGCCGATACGCCCCTGCAGCAGGAGGCCGCGCAGGTGGCGGGCCTTGCCCGCGACATCACCGAGTTTCTGGCGCATGTCGGCCTGCCCGAGGCGGCGCCGAAGCCGCTGCGCGTCGCCTATCACGCCGCCTGTTCGCTGCAGCACGGCCAGCAGATCAGGACCGCGCCCAAGGACCTTTTGAAAGCCGCGGGCTTCACCGTGGTGGAACCCTCCGAAAGCCATCTGTGCTGCGGCTCGGCGGGGACCTACAACCTGCTGCAGCCCGAGATTTCGGGCGAGCTGAAACGGCGCAAGGTCGCGACGCTTGAAGCCACCGCGCCGCAGCTGATCGCGACGGGCAATATCGGCTGCATGATGCAGATCGGCTCGGGCACCGGGCTGCCCGTCGTGCATACGGTCGAGCTGCTCGACTGGGCCACGGGCGGGCCGAAACCGCCGCGGCTGGTCGCGCTGCCTTAATCTTGCCCAAGGCGCGGGCTAGGCTGCGGGACCGGACCGGAGTGACCCATGCGCCTGCGCCTTGCCCTTGCCCTGATCGCGCTTTGCGCCGCGCCTGCCGCGGCCTTTGAAAGCGGGCTGAAGCTGCTGGCCACCGGCAATGACAGCCGCGGCTGGGAGGCGGTCGGGCGGCTGGATCTGGGCCATGGCAGTTTCTGCACCGGCACGCTGATTGCCGCCGATCTGGTGCTGACGGCGGCGCATTGTCTTTATGATCCGAAGACGCGGCAGATGATCGACACCCGCGCGATCGAGTTTCAGGCCGGGCTGCGCAATGGCCGTGCCGTCGCCTATCGCAACGCGCGCCGTGCCGTCGCGCATCCGTCCTATCAATATCTCGGGCCGCGGCAGTTCGACCTTGTGGGCTATGATCTGGCGCTGGTGCAGCTGGATCAGCCGATCCGGTTGCCGCAGGTGCAGCCCTTCGCGCTCGACACCTCGCCCGCCGAGGGGGATACCGTCGGTGTCGTTTCCTATGCCCATGACCGCGCCGAGGCGCCGGCGCTGCAAAGCATGTGCAACGTGCTGACCCGCGACAGCGATGTCGTGCTGATGAACTGCGCCGCCGATTTCGGATCGTCGGGGGCGCCGGTCTTCGCGATGCGCAGCTTCGAGCCGAAGATCGTCTCGGTCGTCTCGGCCAAGGCGGAGCTGCGCGGCAAGAAGGTTTCGCTCGGCACTTTGGTCGAGCGGGTGGAGGCGGTCCGGGCGGAACTTGACCTGCCCGACAGCACCGCCCCGGTGAACGAGACGCGCCGCATCGGCGGGGCGAAATTCATCCGGCCCTGAACGGTTCCCCGCGCGGGTCCCGATGATTGCCCAAAGCGCTTCGACCCGACAGGATCCGTTGTTTCGGCGCCGCCCCGCACAACAATGTTTCAGCCGGGTCTTTTCTTTCGGCACGGGTCGGTTCCGGATAAGATTCTTGTCATGCCGAATTTGCAAACCCGCCCCAGCCTGAGCGGCAGGCTTTTGAAATTGCTTGCATAATTTGAAGTGACGCTGGGTCATCCCGGTTGCTTTGAGCCGCGGAATCCGGTCAGATAATCTTACCGGAGGATCGGCCTCTTCCCTTCCGGCGGCGCGTTGCCGGGGCCGGTCCGGGTCGATCCTCCGTTCTCCGACCGATCAGGCCGCCAATCGCGCCGCGCGCGCCCCCCGCGGGAAAGGACCGCCCCATGAATGCCTTCACCGAAACCCCGATGACTGCCGCCGCCGTCGATCCGTGGCACGGGTTCTCGGCCGGGGCCTGGCGCGAGACGATCGACCTGCGCGGCTTCATTCAGGAAAACTACACCCCCTTCACCGGCGATGCGGGCTTTCTGACCGGGCCGACGGCGCGGACGCGCAAGCTTTGGGCCGATGTCGCGGCGCTGCTGAAACTGGAACGCGAAAGGGGGGTTCTGGATGTCTCGGCCGACCGGCCCTCGACGATCACCGCGCATGAGGCGGGCTATATCGACCGCGACAACGAACTCATTGTCGGCCTGCAGACCGATGCGCCGCTCAAGCGGGCGATCATGCCGAACGGCGGGCTGCGCATGGTCGAGGCCGGGCTGAAGGCCTATGGTTTCACCCCGGATGCGACCGTGGCCGAGATCTGGACGAAATACCGCAAGAGCCACAATCAGGGCATTTTCGACACCTATTCCCCCGACATTCTGGCGGCGCGGAAATCGGGCGTGATCACCGGCCTGCCCGATGCCTATGGCCGCGGCCGGATCATCGGCGATTACCGGCGCGTGGCGCTTTATGGCATCGACCGGCTGAAGGCGGCGAAACTGGCGGAATTCCATGCGCTGGATGAGGCGGTCTTCGACGAAGACACGCTGCGCCTGCGCGAGGAGCTTTCCGAACAGTTCCGCGCCCTGGAAGAGCTGCGCGAGATGGCGGGCAAATACGGCATCGATCTGTCCGCCCCGGCCTTTACCGCGCGTGAGGCAGTGCAGGCGACCTATCTTGGCTATCTGGCGGCGGTAAAGGAACAAAACGGCGCGGCGATGTCGCTGGGCCGGGTCTCGTCCTTCCTTGACGTCTATTTCGAACGCGATCTGGCGGCGGGCCGTCTGACCGAGGAAGCGGCGCAGGAGCTGATCGACGATCTGGTGATCAAGCTGCGCATCATCCGCTTCCTGCGCACGCCGGATTATGACGAGCTCTTCTCGGGCGATCCCACCTGGGTCACCGAGGCCATCGGCGGCATGGGCGAAGACGGCCGGACGCTGGTCACGAAGACCTCGTTCCGGGTGCTGCAGACGCTTTACAACCTTGGCCCGGCGCCCGAGCCGAACCTGACCGTGCTCTGGTCGGTCGGCCTGCCGCGCGGCTTCAAGACCTTCTGCGCCAAGGTGTCCAAGGATACTTCGGCGATCCAATATGAAAACGACGATCTGATGCGGCCGAAATGGGGCGACGATTACGGCATCGCCTGCTGCGTGTCCGCAATGCGGATCGGCAAGCAGATGCAGTTCTTTGGCGCGCGGGCAAACCTGGCCAAGGCGCTGCTTTACGCGATCAACGGCGGCGTCGATGAAAAGTCGGGGGCGCTGGTGGCCAGGGGGCTGAGCCCGATCACCGCGGATGTGCTCGACTATGACGAGGTGCGGGCCAAATTCGATCTGGCGATGGACTGGCTGGCGCGGACTTATGTCAAGGCGCTGAACGCGATCCACTACATGCATGACAAATACGCCTATGAACGGATCGAGATGGCGCTGCATGACCGCGATATCCTGCGCACGATGGCGACGGGGATTGCGGGGCTCTCGATCGTCGCCGACAGCCTCTCGGCGATCAAGCATGCCAAGGTTCGGGTCATCCGCAACGACGCCGGTCTTGCCGTCGATTACGCGATCGAGGGCGACTATCCGGCCTTTGGCAACAACGATGACCGGGTGGACGAAATCGCCGTCGCCGTGACCGAGGCCTTCATGGCCAAGATCGCCGCGCAGCCGCATTTCTACCGCAACGCCATGCCGACGCAGTCGATCCTGACGATCACCTCGAATGTGGTTTACGGCAAGAAGACCGGCAACACCCCCGATGGCCGCCGCGCGGGCGAACCCTTTGCGCCCGGCGCCAACCCGATGAACGGGCGCGACAAGAAGGGCTTCGTGGCGGCGGGCGCCTCGGTCGCGAAACTGCCTTACGATGCCGCGCTTGATGGCGTGTCCTGGACGGCCTCGGCCACCCCCGGCTCGATGGGCCATACCGAGGCCGAGCAGGTGACGAACCTGGCCAATTGTCTGGACGGCTTCTGCGGGGCAGGGGGCTTTCACGTCAACGTCAACATGCTGACCCGCGAGATGCTGGAAGATGCGATGCACCACCCCGAGGCCTATCCGCAGCTGACCGTGCGCGTCTCGGGCTATGCGGTGAATTTCGTCAAGCTGACGCGGGCGCAGCAGCTTGACGTGATCAGCCGCACCTTCCACGCCAGCCTGTGAGCCGCGATGACGATCCTGACGCCGCATCCCGGGTTTGACGCTGTCTGCGATCCGCACGAGGCCGCCTGTCACGGTTTCCTGCATTCGCTCGAATCCGGGGCGGCGGTCGACGGGCCGGGGATGCGCTTCGTGTTTTTCCTGTCGGGCTGCCAGTTCCGCTGCCTTTACTGCCACAACCCCGACACCTGGAAACTGCATGCAGGCCGCCGGGTGGCGGTCGAGGATCTCGTGGCCGAGGTTGCGCCCTTGGCCAGTTTCCTCAAATTCGCGGGCGGGGTGACCTTTTCGGGCGGCGAGCCGATGATGCAGGCGGCCTTTGTCCACGCCACCGCCCGGGCACTGAAGGACCGCTTCGGGCTGCATGTCGCGCTGGATACGCAGGGCCATCTGCATGATCGCGTGACCGACGACTGGTTCGATCCGATCGACCTCGTGATGCTCGACATCAAGCACATCGACCCGGCGCGGCATCTGGCGCTGACGGCGCAGCCCTTGCAGCCGACGCTCGATTGCGCCGACCGGATGGTGCGGCTGGGGAAAAAGATGCGCATTCGCTACGTGCTGGTGCCCGGCTGGACCGACGCGCCCGAGGATATCGCCCGCATGGCCGATCACGTCGCGCGGCTGGGTCCCGCGGTCGAGCTGGTCGAGGTGCTGCCCTTCCATCAGCTTGGCGCCTCGAAATGGGCGATGCTTGGCCATCCCTATGCGCTGGCCGACACCCCGACGCCCGCGCCCGAAGCGACCGAGGCGGCGCGGGCGGTGTTTCGCGCCCGGGGGCTGACCGCCTTCTGAGCGCCCCGTTTCAGGCGTTCATGTCGCGCATGAGGCGGCGGTGTTTTCGGACTTCGGTGAGGACGGCGCCGAAGGTGGTCAGGCCGCGGGCCTTGAGGGCGGGCAGCAGGCGCAGGAAGGCCTCGGCCGTGGCGACCGTGTCGCCAAGCGCGGTGTGGCGGGCTTCCTCGGGGATGGTGATGCCCAGCCGATGCGTCAGCGCGTCCAGGCTGTGGCCCTCGGCGGCGCCGAAGACCACCGCCGACAAAAGCACCGTGTCGAGCACCGGATTGTCGAAATTCTTGCCGATCAGCAATTCCTTGCGGCGCAGGAATTCCAGATCGAAGGGCGCGTTATGGGCGACCAGCACCGCGCCCTCGGCGAATTTGTGGAACCGCCGCCCGACCTCGGCGATCGCGGGCGCGGTTGCCACCATCGCCTCGGTGATGCCGTGAACCGCCGTCGAGGCCGCCGGGATCGGCCGCCCCGGGTTCACGAGCGTGTCAAAGACCTCGCCCGCCACCCGCCGCCCGTTGACGATCCGCACCGCCGCGATCTGCACGATCTCGTCGCCGCCGGTGGGAAAGAGCCCCGTCGTCTCGGTGTCGAAGACGACGAAGGTCAGCTTGTCGAGCGGGGTTTCGGCCAGCGCGCTTTCGCCGCCCCGCCCCAGCAGATCAAAGTCATAGACCACCTGGCGCGGCACCGGACGGGGCACCGGATGGGGATCCGGGCCGATCCGGCGTGCCTCGCGCAGCGGCAGGCAGAGCCGGTGCCGCCCCTCGTGCAGCCGCTCGGGCCACAGATCGGTCGCATGGACCGAGAGCACCCGCCGCCCGGTCACCTCGGCCTGGCCCACATCCAGCGGCTCGGAGAGCCACAGCTCCAGATCGGCAATCGCCACCGCCGCGCCGCGCCATTCGAGCGCGATCAGCGCCCCCGCGCCGTCTTCAAGCACCTCCAGCCGCTTCTCGGCCCGGCCCGGGCCCAGACGGCGCACCAGATGCGCGATCAGCGCCACCATCTCGAAGCCCTCCAGCCGCAGCAGCAGGGCCGCGGTCACCGGCAGCAGATCGCCCGCCCCCTCGGCCGCGACGCGGGCCTGCACGGCGGCGCCGAAATCCGAGGCGCGGATCATCGCAAGCGGCCACCAGTCGGCCCGCATCGCCTCGTGGCGGTCGTGCAGGCTGTGGATCGCCTGCGCAAGATGGCCCGCCTCGGCCCGGGCGGCCTCGCGCAGCTGCGCGCGGGCCTGCGGATCGGCGGGCCCGTCCTCGGCGATCAGCACGCCCATCAGCGATTGCAGCGCCGCGGCCGGACGGCGGATGCGGTCGAACAGCTCGTCCATCAGCGCCTCGCGCCCGGCATGGGCGCGCAGATCGGCCGAGACATCGCGCAAGGTCAGCACATAGCCCGCCAGGCGCCGCACCTGATGATCCTCCCCCTCCGAGATCAGCCGCATCCGCGCGGCGAGCGTGCGGCCATCGGCCACCGTCGCGCACAGAAGATCCGAGGCGGCATCGGGATCGGCCGTCGCCAGAAGCCGCGCATGGGCATGGCGGATCGGCGCCGGGTGCAGATAGTCGAAGACCCGCCGGTCGAGCCCCGGCGCATGCGCCCCGCCCAGCAGATCGACCGCCTGACCGTTGTAAAAGACCAGGGCATGATCGGCGGTGCACAAAAGCACCCCCACCGGCACGTCCGACAGCAGCGTCTCCAGCCGGTCCTTTTCGCGGGCAAGCCGGGTGGTCTCGCGCTGCACCGCCTCGGTCAGCGCCGAGCGGGTCTCGTTCAGATGCTGCGCGATCGCCGCCGCCGCCGGGGCCAGATCGCCCAGATAGCGCCCCGCGCTTTCATCCAGCGCGCTGTCGACCGCGGTCTGGGTGCGCGCCCGGATCGAGCCCGCCAGCCGCTCGATCGGCCGCGCCAGATTGGCGTCGAACAGCGCCCAGACCACCCCGATCAGGCCCAGGATGACCAGCCCCGCCACGGTGCCGCCGATCACGAAGCCCGAAAGCGCCTCGGGCCGGGCGAGCTTGTGAAAGCCGAAGACCAGCCCCGCGACCAGCGCCGCAAGATTGCCCATCGCCAGCGCGGCGAAGAACAGGAAGATCCGGAGGCGCAGGCTGAGCCGGGCCAGCCCCATCACGCCCCCTCCGGGTCCAGCAGCCGGTGCAATTCGTCGCGCAGCTCCTTCAGCTCGAAGGGTTTGGCGATGAACCCGTCGGCGCCAAGCGCCAGCGCCTTGCGCCGCTCCAGCGCCGAGCCGCGCGCCGTCATCATCACGATCCGCACCCCGGCCAGCGCGCCATCGGCCCGGACCTGCTGGCAGATCTCGTAGCCCGAGACCTCGGGCAGCATCACGTCGAGCAGCACCAGATCGGGGCGCTCGGCGCGGATGCGCTCGACCGCGCCCAGCCCGGTGGCCAGCCGCGCATGATCCAGCCCCTCGCGGCCCAGAAGATAATCAAGCGCAATGGCGATGTTGTCCTCGTCCTCGACGATCAGCACGCGCGGCCTGCCGCCGCTTTCCCCGGTCATTCCGTCCTCCCGCGCGGGGGCCATCTCTGCCCGCCGCCTCTCCGCCCGCTGCATGTCAGCCCACCACGGCCTTGCCATGACCCAGCGCCGATTGCATCGTGCGCACCACCACGAAAGCGTCGCGCAGATGCGCGCGTTCGAAATCGCTCAGATCCGAGGGCGCGAGGAAATTGTCCGGCGCCCGCCCGGAGCGGATCAGCCGGGCCTGGTTTTCCAGCCGCGTCGTCGCGATCAGGTCATAGGCCTCGATCAGATCGCGCGCCTCGCCGGGGGCGATCGTCCCGGCCTCCTCGGCGGCCTTCAGCCGGGCGCGGGTATTGGCGAGACCAAGCCGCCCGCGCAGCGCCTGCACCCGCGCCAGATCGATCACCGGCACCACCCCGTTCATCTTCAGATCGATGTGGTTGCGGTGCTCGCCCGAGCGGATCGTGGCAAAGCCGCGCAAGAGGCCCAGAGGCGGCGTGTGCTTGAGCGCATTGCCCAGCATATGCGCGATGAAGATCGGGCTTTGCGCCGCCAGCCGCAGGGTTTCTTCCTGCAGCGCGGTGAAGAGATCGGCGCCAGTGCCGCCGATCGGGCGCAGATCGAACATCACCGAGGCCAGCATCTGCGCCTCGGGGTTCGGCGTGTCGATCCAGTCGTGGAAATAGCGCCGCCAGACCCCGAGCGGCTGGCACCAGCGCGCGGCCGTGGCCATCATCTCGCCCGGGCAATGCACGTAACCGCAGGCGTCAAGCCCGTCGCAGACGATCTTCGCCAAAGCGCGGAAATACTCCATGTCTTCGGGCTTTGCCGCATCATCCAAAATCAGGCAATTGTCCTGATCGGACACGCCAGTCTGTTCCTGCCGCCCCTGAGAGCCGCAGGCGAGCCAGAGATAGGGCACCGGCGGCGGCCCGAGATCGCGTTCGGCCATCACCAGAAGCCTGCGCGTCACCGCATCGGCGATGTCGGTGATCAGCCGCGTCACCACGTCATGGGCGTGATGCGCGCCGACAAGCTGCACCAGCAGCTGCGGGATCCGCGCGGTGACCGCGGCCATCTCGGCCAGGGTCTCGGCCGAGACCACGTCGCGAATGAGCACCGCCGCCGAGACCGCCTGAAACCGCGTCAGATCGGTCTGGGTGATCATGCCGACGAAACGCCCCGCCTCGGTGATCGGCAGATGGCCGATGCGCCGCTCCAGCATGATATGCAGGATGTCGGAGCCGAGCGCGGTGGGCGGCAGGCTGACCGGATCCGCCGTCATCACCGCCGCCACCGGGGTTTCGGGCGCTTGCCCCTCGGCCAGGATCTTGTTCGACAGATCGCGCTGGGTGACGATGCCCAAAAGCGTCCCGTCCGCCGCGACGACGCCGAGCGAGGAAACATGCGCCGCGCGCATCTGCTGCGCCGCCGCGATCGCGGGGGTGTCGGGCGCGCAGGCAAGCGGCTTGCGCGCGATCAGATCGGCCACTTTCTGCGTCGCGATCTCGGTCGAGACCTTCTCGCCGCGCTTCCTGTTGAAGAAGCGCTCGAACGCCGGATAGGTCTCGATCAGCCGCTTGAAGCTGGGGGTGGGCAGCACAAGGCAGACCGTCTGCGCCGTCGCCCGCGCCTGGGTCGCGGCCAGCCCGTCGCGCAGAAGACCGCGCTCGCCAAAGGAATTGCGCGGACCCAGAAGCGAGACCAGCCCGCCATTGCCGTCGGTGATTTCCACCGCGCCCTGCTTGATCAGGTAAAGCCCGCCCAGGGGCGTCTGATGCACATAGATCAGCGCCTGGGCGCAAAATTCCATGCGGCGAAAGGAACGGGCCACCTCGGCCAGCTCGTCACGCGGCAGGGTATCATAGGGATGGACGGTTTCCAGAAAGGCAAGGACGGCCTGACGGTCGGGTTCCATGATCTCTCCTGTGCAGGCGGGGCCCGTGAAGGCGGGGGAACGGGCGGGGAGGACCCCGCCCGCCGCCGGATCAATGCGCCGAGGCTTCGGCGGCGCCGATGCCGGTTTCCGAACGGATCTCCTGCGCCAGATAGCCGTCCCGGTCCTGATCGCCGCGCCGGCTCTTGTCGGTGATCGAAAAGAGCCAGATCCCCGCAAAGCCCAGCACCATCGAGAAGAGCGCGGGCGAGGTATAGGGGAAGGGCGCCGAGCCCTTTTCAAAGCCGAGCGTGGCCTCCCAGACCGAGGGCGAGATCACGGTCAGCGCCACCGAGCTGATCAGCCCGAGGGAACCGCCGATCACCGCGCCGCGCGTCGTCATGCCCTTCCACAGAAGCGACATGAAGAGCACCGGGAAGTTCGCCGAAGCGGCGATGGCAAAGGCCAGCGACACCATGAAGGCGATGTTCTGCTTTTCAAACGCCAGACCCAGAACCACCGCGACGATGCCAAGGCAGATCGTGGTGATGCGCGAGACCCGCAGCTCCGAGGCGCTGTCGGCCTTGCCGTTCTTGAACACGGTCGAATAAAGGTCATGCGACACCGCCGAGGCGCCCGAGAGCGTCAGACCGGCGACCACGGCCAGGATCGTGGCAAAGGCCACCGCCGAGATGAAGCCGAGGAAGATGTTGCCGCCCACCGCCTGCGCCAGATGGATCGCCGCCATGTTGTTGCCGCCCACCAGCGTCAGCGCGCCCTTGGCATCATAGCTGACCAGACCCGGGTTGGTCAGGACATAGACGATGGCGCCAAAGCCGATGATGAAGGTCAGCATGTAGAAATAGCCGATCCAGACCGTCGCCCACATCACCGACTTGCGCGCTTCCTTGGCCGAAGGCACGGTGAAGAAGCGCATCAGGATATGCGGCAGACCGGCGGTGCCGAACATCAGCGCCATGCCGAAGGAAATCGCCGAGATCGGGTCTTTCACGAAGGTGCCCGGCCCCATGATCGAGATCCCCGCAGCCGCCGCCTCCTCGGGGGTCTTGCCCGCCGCCAGCGCCAGATCGGTCTTCACCTTGACCGAGTCCGCAAACAGGCTTTCCAGGCTGAAGCCGTAATGCACCATCACCATCAGCGCCATGAAGCTGGCCCCGCCCAGCAGCAGACAGGCCTTGATGATCTGCACCCAGGTCGTCGCGGTCATGCCGCCAAACAGCACATAGACCATCATCAGGATGCCGACGACGATCACCGCATAAAGATATTCCAGCCCGAACAGCAGCTTGATCAGCTGCCCCGCGCCCACCATCTGGGCGATCAGGTAAAAGGCCACGACGACCAGCGTCGACATCGCCGCAAAGACCCGCACCGGCGTCTGCGCGAACGGGAAGGCCGCCACATCGGCGAAGGTGAACTTGCCAAGGTTGCGCAGCCGCTCGGCCATCAGGAAGGTCAGGATCGGCCAGCCGACCAGAAAGCCGATCGAATAGATCAGCCCGTCATAGCCCTGCAGCATCACCGCCGCCGAAATCCCCAGAAAGGACGCCGCCGACATGTAATCGCCCGCGATCGCCAGCCCGTTCTGAAAGCCGGTGATGCCGCCGCCCGCGGTGTAGAAATCGGCCGCCGATTTCGTCCGCCCGGCCGCCCATTTCGTGATGAACAGCGTCGCCACCACGAAAAAGCCGAACATCGCGATCGCGGTCCAGTTCGTGGGCTGCTTTTGCACCGCCCCCTCGATCGCGCCCGCCGCAAGGGCAAGGCCGGGCGTCAGGCTCAGCGCCGAGACCGCCGCAAGGCGGGTGAAGGTCGTGACCGGGCTCATTTCAGCACCTCGCGCTTCACCTGGGCGGTCAGCTCGTCATAGTCGCTGTTGGCGCGGAAGACGTAGATCGCCGTCACCACGATGGTGAACAGGATCACCCCGAAGCCGACCGGGATCCCCCAGGTCATCACCCCCTCGCCCATCGGCACGGCCAGAAGGTCCTTGCGAAAGGCGATGACGGTGATGAAGCCGTAATAGACCAGCAGCATCGCGATGGTGAGCAGCCAGCCGAACCGCAAGCGCTTTGTCTTCAGCGCGTGGTAGGCCGGGCTCCTGGCGATGCGTTCCAGCATCGTGTCTTGCATGTGTTTTCCTCCTCGTTGAAGTCGTCCGCTCCGGCTTGCGCGGCGCGGTTTGGCCGTGTTGCCCCGGCCGTTGCTCTTGACCCGCCCGTAGCGGCGGGGGTTTCACACCCCCGCACCCCCGTGGCGTAGTTGCGCCAGGAAAAAGCACAGACTTTTGCCCGTTCACCCTGGCGCAAATCTCCCGGGGGGAGAGGTGGCGCGGGCAAGTCGGGGGGCGGCGCCCCCCGCCTCCGGTCAGGCCCGGTTCATCCGGTTGTCGATCAGCTCCTGCACCACGCCCGGATCGGCCAGCGTCGAGATGTCGCCAAGCGCGCCATAGTCGTTCTCGGCGATCTTGCGCAGGATCCGGCGCATGATCTTGCCCGAGCGCGTCTTCGGCAGGCCCGGCGCCCATTGGATCAGATCGGGCGAGGCGATCGGACCGATCTCGGTGCGCACCCACTTGACCAGATCCTTGCGCAGATCCTCGCTGGGCTCGATCCCGTTCATCAGGGTCACATAGGCGTAGATGCCCTGGCCCTTGATGTCATGCGGATAGCCCACCACCGCCGCCTCGGCCACCTGCGGATGCGCGACGAGCGCCGATTCCACCTCGGCCGTGCCCATCCGGTGCCCCGAGACGTTGATCACGTCATCGACCCGGCCGGTGATCCAGTAATAGCCGTCCTTGTCGCGCCGACAGCCGTCGCCGGTGAAGTAATAGCCGCGATACTGGCCGAAATAGGTCTCCTGGAAGCGGTCGTGATCGCCCCAGACCGTCCGCATCTGCCCGGGCCAGCTGTCGGAAATGCAGAGCACCCCCTCGCATTCGACCTCGCCGATCCGCACCGCGGTCTGCGGGTCCAGCACCACCGGCTTGACGCCAAAGAACGGGTTCGTCGCCGAGCCCGGTTTCGTCGGTGTCGCGCCGGGCAAGGGCGTGATCATGTGCCCGCCGGTCTCGGTCTGCCAGAAGGTGTCGACGATCGGACATTTCCCTTTTCCGACATATTTGTCGTACCAGACCCAGGCCTCGGGGTTGATCGGCTCGCCCACAGACCCCAGCACCCGAAGCGAGGAAAGGTCATATTTCTCAACCCATTCCGGGCCCTGACCCATCAGCGCGCGGATCGCCGTCGGCGCGGTGTAGAACTGATTGACCTTGTGCTTTTCGCACACCGCCCAGAACCGCCCCGCATCGGGGAAGGTCGGCACGCCCTCGAACATCAAGGTCGTCGCGCCATTCGCCAAGGGCCCGTAGATGATGTAGCTGTGCCCCGTCACCCAGCCCACATCGGCGGTGCACCAGAACACGTCGCCGTCCTTGTAATCAAACGTGTATTGGTGCGTCATCGCGGCATAGACGAGGTAGCCGCCGGTCGTATGCACGACGCCTTTGGGTTTGCCGGTCGAGCCCGAGGTGTAGAGGATGAAGAGCGGATCTTCCGCATTCATCGGGCGGGGCGGGCATTCCGGGCTGACGTGCTCCATCAGGTACAAAAGGTCGACATCGCGGCCATGCACCCAGCTGATCTGATCGCCGGTGTGCTTGACCACCAGGCAGCGCACCTTGTCCGAGCAGTGCAAGAGCGCCGCATCGGTGTTCGCTTTCAGCGGCGTGCGCCGCCCGCCGCGCGGCGCGGTGTCGGCGGTGATCACCAACTTGGCGCCGCAATCATTGATCCGGTTCGCCAGCGCATCGGGCGAAAAGCCCGCGAAAACAATGGAATGGATCGCGCCGATCCGGGCGCAGGCCAGCATCGCATAGGCCGCCTCCGGGATCATCGGCAGATAGATCACCACCCGGTCGCCGCGCATGATGCCCTGGGACAGCAGCACATTCGCCATCCGGTTCACCTTTTCGGAGAGCTCCTTGTAGGTGATGTGGCGGGCCGGTTCCTTCGGGTCATCGGGCTCGAAGATGATCGCGGTTTGCAGCGCGCGGTCGCGCAGATGCCGGTCGATGCAGTTCACGGACGCGTTCAGCACCCCATCCTCGAACCATTTGATCGAGACCTTGCCGAAGGTGAAATCGGTATTCTTGACCTTGGTATAGGGCGTGATCCAGTCGAGCCGCTTGCCCTCGCGCCCCCAGAACGCATCCGGATTCTCGAGCGATTCCCGATACATCTCGAGGTATTTCGCGCCATTCGCATGCGCAGACTCAAACCCCGCCGGAACCTCCCGCATCTCGGGCGCTGCGACCACCTGTTCCTGCTTCCCCATCTGTCCCTCCCTCTCTGACGGCATGCGGCTGTCGCCGTCGGCGCCGGGCGAAGCCCTGGCCCCGTTCCTCGGGGATATTGTAAACAGAACGTGATGGCGCATGTAAACCCTTAAAATAAAAAGGGAAAACTGTAAAGATGTTATCACTTTGGTGGTCAATTCTGTAAATTCATTATCCGTGCCGCCAAACATCGCAGCATTTCAACCACTTCCCCAAGGCGGTGGCGCGGCCGTCGCATCGACCGGCGTGTCGGTTCAGGGTTGCCCGAAGCGCGAAACCGGGGGAAGCTGCGGGCAGATGGTGGAAGGTGTTTTGTCCCGATGTTTGAAGATCATGGGTGGCTGTTGCCGATTCTGGACGATCTGATCGCGCATTGCGAAATCCAGTCGCTGCGATCGACCGCGGCCGGGCTGCAGGCGGCGCGGGTGGCGCTGGTGGCGCAATGCGGGCCGCGCAGTCACGTGCTGGCAGAGGATCAGCAGGACCGCTGGCTGGGCGAGGTGATCGACGAGCTGGCCCGCTATTGCCACAGTCAGGGGCTGGACGAGGTCGAAACCCGGCTCTTGCGCGCGCAGGAAGCCTGGCATGCCGAGGCCCATCCGCCGTCGCGCGGCAATGTGCTGACCTTCCCCGCAGGCTTCGGACGCGGGCGCGACGAGCCCGTCTGAGCCGGGTTCAGGCGGGCAGCCGCTTGCGGTGGCGCTGCCAGAACGCGACGAAATCGGGCGCCGAGAGTGGCACCGAGAACAGGAAGCCCTGCAGCACGTCGCAGCCCAGATCGCGCAGGATCTCGGCCTGGGCCTCGGTTTCGACGCCCTCGGCCACGGTGGCGGTGCCCAGCGTCTCGGCGATTTCGATGATCGCGCGCACCAGATGGCGGGCCTGCGGATCGCGGCCCAGCGGCTCGACGATGCGGCGGTCGATCTTCAGCGCCGAGGGGCCGATCTGCATCAAGCCGATGATCGAGGCATGGCCCGAGCCGAAATCGTCGATCTCGATGTCGATGCCCGCTTCGCGGATCGCGTCGAGATGGAAGCGGAAGAGATCGCTTTCATCCTCGACCAGGATCGATTCGAGCAGCTCGAAGGTCACCCGCGTCTCGCCGCGTGCGATCGTCTGCGCCGCCTTCACCACATCGGGATCGTGCATCCGCCCCGAGGAGACGTTGAAGCTGATCTTCGGCACGATCAGCCCGCGCTCGCGCCAGAAGGCCAGCGATTCGCGCGACCGTTCCATCACCACGCGGTCGATCTCGGGCACCAGACGCAGCTGTTCGGCCACATGCATGAAGGCGTGGGGCGTCAGCAGGCCGCGTTCGGGATGGCGCCAGCGCAGCAGCGTCTCGACCCCGGTCAGACGGTGATCGCGGGCCGAAACCTGCGCCTGAAAGAACGGTTCGAATTCGTCGCGGTCGAGCCCCTCCTGGATCTCGGCGGCCAGTTCGCGGTCGCGGCGCAGGTTCTGATGCAGCTCGGGGGTGAAGAATTCCATCCGGTTGCGGCCGGTTTCCTTGGCCCGATACAGCGCGGCATCGGCGAAGAACTGGATCTCGGGGCCGGTGCTGGCCAGATCCTCGGCCTCGGCGATGCCGAAAGAGGCGCCGAAACGGCATTGCCGCCCGGCGAACATCAGCGGCTCGACGAGCCGGTCCTGAACCCGCCGGATCAGCGCCCCGGCATCCTCGCGGCCCAGCCCGCGCGCCAGGATCACCGAGAATTCGTCGCCGCCAAGACGGGCGGCGAAATCGCCCTGACGCAGGCTGGCGCGCAGCACCTCGGCGACGCGGCACAGCACCAGATCGCCCGCATCATGGCCCAGCGTGTCGTTCACATGCTTGAAATGGTCCAGATCGATGCGGATCAGCGTGCAGCCCGACTTGCCCCCCGCCTTCGCCTGTTCGATCCGGTTCGCCAGCACCTGATCGTAATAGCGCCGGTTCGGCAGCCCGGTCAGCCCGTCATGCAGCGCCTGCCATTCGTTTTCCTGCCGCCGGTCCTCGGCCAGACGATAGGCGGCATGCAGCTCGGCCTCGCGGCGGACATCGCCGGTGACATCGTGCAGCGCCCCGGTCCAGACCACGGTGCCATCGGGCTGCGGCTTGGCCGTCGCCGAATTCGACAGCCAGACCGCGCCGCGCAGCGGATGCTGGATGCAGAACCGCCGCGCCACGCCGCCGGGCGGCACCGGAGAGGCCGCATCCCGGGTCAGGAAGGCGGGCAGGTCGTCCAGCTTGACTTCCTGCGCGCCGCCGCCGCCCTCGCCCAGCCGGATCGTGTCGCGGTGATCAAGGCCCAGCAGATTGCGGAAATGCGGGCTGGCATAGGGGATCGTGGCCGCCCCCTCGGGGAACCGCTCGATCTCGTAAAGCCCGGCCGGGGCGACCGCGGCGATCGAGGCGAGCCGGGCATGGGCTTTCAGCGCCGCCTCGGCGGCCAGCGCCGCCCGGGCTTCGGTTTCGACATTCTCGGTGACGTCGAGGATCTGGCCGAACCAGCACACCGAGGCATCCTCGCGGCGGAAGGGCGCGGCGGCGACGCTGACCCAGCGCAGGCCGCGCAGCGGATGGCGGACCGACAGCCGCATCTCGATCGCGGCGCCGCTGCGCAGGGCGGTCATCGCGCGGCGCAACAGCCGTGTCATCTGCTGCGGCGGCACATGGCGGAAGACGACGCAGGCGTCGCACAGGATCTCGGAGCCGGAGACCCCGGCCAGATCGGGCAGCCGGGCGCTGAAATAGGGCAGCATCATCTGCCCCGAGGCCGCCATCCGGCATTCGAACAGCGCGCCCGGCGCATTGTCGGCAAGGGTGTCGAGCCGTTCGCGCGCCAGCCGCGCCGCATCGGCGGCATCGGCCAGCCGGATCTCGGTTTCCTTGGCCTGATCGACGCAGATCAGCGCCCCGGCGACCAGCGGCGGCAGGCCCAGATCGCTGCGCTCGACCCGGCGGGCGACGGCGCGATACCAGTGATAGCTGCCGTCCTTGTGCTGGCGCCGGTGGACATGGTCGTAAAGCATCGTGCTACCGGCCTTCAGATCCTCCATCGCGGCGATCGCCGCGGGCAGATCCTCGGGATGGATCAGGCTGCGCCAGCCCGCATCGGTGGCGGCGAATTCGCCCGGCTCGAAGCCGAACAGCCGATAGGTCTCGTCGGGGGTCCAGGCCTCGCCCTGCAGCGGGCTGGCGCAGAAATGCCCGATCCCGGCGCAAAGCCCGGAGGTGCGCAGCATTTCCTCGCGTTGCTGGGCGCGGCTGCGCGCGTGCAGCGCTTCGGCAAGGGTCCGGGCCACCAGCGCCTCGTCGGCCTTGCGGGCGCTGATGTCGGTCAGGCTGCCGCACAGGGTCACCGGCTGGCAGGGCGTCGTCTGCGGCATCCGGTAGCCGCGCGCGGTGAACCAGGCCCATTGGCCATCGGCGCGGCGCAGCCGCATGTCCTGGCTGAACCGGTCGCTGCGCCCACGTGTCAGCGCGACGAAGGCCCGCCGCATCCGGAGGCTGTCCTCGGGGTGGATCAGCGCGGCCAGAGCGGCCAGATCCAGCGGCGGATTGGCCGGACGGCCGAGCATCGTCGCCAGATGCGGGCTCAGCTCGCCGCTGCCATGGCCGGGATGGTGGACCCAGGGCGCCAGATCGCTGTTTTCGGTCGAGATGCGCAGGATTTCCGCGCTTTCCCGGGCCTTGCGGCGGGCTTCCTCGGTGGCGCGCAGCGCGGCAAGGCCGGTGCAGAGGATCCGCCCGCCCCCCGTCGCCGCGGCCTGTGCGCCGACGTCAAGCACCAGCACGATCCAGAGCGGCCCCGCCGACCCGCAAGGCGCCGCGGTGTCGTCGGTCGTTTCGGCGGTGGCGGGCCAGACCAGCGTCTCGACGACATGGGGGCTGCCCTCGACCCGGTCGAGCGCCAGCCGGAACCGCGTCGCCTCCCGGACCCCGTCGCGTCGCAGCGCCGCCATGATCCGGTGTCCCAGCGCGCAGGGGATCACCTCGGCCAGGCGCAGGCCGGAGAGCCCGGTCCCCGCGACGGCGGGCCGGGCCGTGCCGAAGACCCGGTCGGCCTCGGCGTTGGCGGCCAGAATCCGCCCCGGACGCGAGACGACGAAAGCGGCGCCGGGGCAGGCGGCAAGCAGGGCGATGAGCGGCGTGGCAGTCAGGGACATCGGGAACGGACCCCTTCGAGTGGATGCGACTCACAAAACCCGGAACCCGTTAATGCGGCGTTTCCAACGGCGCAAAAGGATAGGACCGAGACGATTTCGCGCGGGGCGTTCGGGGCGGCATCCCTGCACACGCAGGCGTTGCGCAGCGCTTCTGCGACATTTTGTCCGCACCGCCCGGTGACGCAGGATTTTGCCCGCAATCGCCCGCCGCTGCCCGCCCGGGTTGAAAAACGCCTTTGTGATCAAGGGGCCTTGTCAATCTTTGGCTAACGATCCCGCGGTTAGGCTGGGGCACCACCCACCGCACTCGACCCTCCTCCCACTCAACGAGAGCCCCGATGAACGCAGTCTGTCCGACCTCCCCCCCCCGGGAGGGAGAAGCCGATTTCGGCTTTCATGAGCTTTTCTTCTCGCGCACCGACCCCCGCGGCGTGATCCTGTCCGGCAACGAGGTCTTCCGGCGCGTCTCCGGCTTTGGCTGGAGCGACCTTCTGGGCGCCCCGCACAAGGTCGTGCGCCATCCCGACACGCCGCGCGGGGTGTTCCGCATCCTGTGGACCGCGCTTGGCAGGGGCGATCCGGTGGGCGGCTATGTGAAGAACCGCGCCCGCAACGGCGATCACTACTGGGTCTTCGCGGTGCTGCTGCCGGTGCCGGGCGGGTTCCTGTCGGTGCGGATGAAACCCTCGACGCCGCTGTTTGCCCGGGTCCGCGACATCTATGCCGAAATCGCGCAGCGCGAACGCGCCGAGGGGCTCGACCCGGCCGAGGGGGCCCGGGCGCTGCGCGACTTTGCCGCCGCGGCCGGATATTCCAGCTACACGAGCTTCATGGCCGCGGCGATGGGGCAGGAGCTGGCGGCCCGCGATGCCCGGCTGGGCCGTCCGGCCGATGCCCGCACCGCGCAGCTGATCGCGCTGAACACCTCGCTCGAAGAGGTCTCGCGCGAGCAGCGCAACCTTTTGCGCAGCTTCGAGGCGCTGCAATCGGTGCCCAACAACATGCGTATCATCGCCTCGCGGCTGGAGCCCTCGGGCGGGCCGGTCTCGGCGATTTCGGAAAACTACCGCAGCTCCTCGCAGGTGATTTCGGAACGGCTGCGCAGCTTCGTCTCCGGGCCCGACAACCTGTGCGACCGGGTGTCCCGGCAGGCGTCGAAGGCGCTGTTCCTGATCGGGGCGCATCGGGTGCTGTCGGAGATGCGGCAGAACTTCGCCGATGCGACGCCGGTGCCGGGGATCGACTGGGCGCGGGAACGCCAGACCCTGCGCGCGATCGAGACACAGGCGCAGCAGGACACCGGCACGGCGATGGAACAGGCGATCGCCCATGCCGAGGTGCTGGGCCGCGCCAGCGCCGAGATCCGCCGTCAGATGCTGGGGCTCGACACGATCCGGGTGCTGGGCCGGGTGGAGACCGGGCGGATGCGCGGCACCAACACGCAGCTGTCGGCGACGATCGACCAGCTCGATGTCTCGCATTCCGACATCCGGCTGCGGCTGGAAACGATCATGCGGCTCTCGGAGGGGATCGGCACGACGATGCGGATGTTCCAGCGCACGCAGCGCATGGCATGAACGCGGCGCGGGCGGTCACAGCCCCGCCCGCGCCAGCGCCCGGTCGGTCAGCCGGTTCAGCAGCAGCGTCAGCGCCAGAATGACCAGAAGCGCCGCGAACATCAGATCGATGCGCATCCGGGCGTTCGCCATCAGCATCAGATAGCCGAGCCCCTGCGACGCGCCCACCCATTCGCCGATCACCGCGCCGGTGGGCGCATAGGTGACGGCGATGCGCAGCCCGGCGGCGCCCTGCGGCAGCGCATGCGGCAGCCGCAGCCAGAGCAGCGTGCGCAGCCGTGACGCCCGGGCGATCCGCGCCAGATCGAGCACCGCCGCGGGCGTGGCGCAAAGCCCGTCATGCAGCCCCGAGGCGACGGGAAAGACCACCAGCAGCGCCACCATCGCCACCTTGGGCCCCAGCCCATAGCCCAGCCACAGCACCAGCACCGGCGCCAGCACGAAGACCGGCAGCGCCTGCGCCCCCGCCAGCACCGGGCCGATCAGCCTTTGCAGCCATGGCGCCAGCGCCATCGCCAGTGCCAGCGTGACGCCCAGGCCGATGCCAAGCGCCAGCCCCGCGCCGGTCTCGGCCAGGGTGGTCAGCGCGTGCTGCCCGATCAGGCCGCGCTCGTGCCACAGCGTTTCGAACACCCGCAAGGGCGGCGGCAGCACGAAGGCGGGCACCAGCGCCGCGGCGCAGACCGCCTGCCACAGCGCGAAAATCGCCAGAACCGGCCAGATACGCGCGCTCATGGCCGCCGCATCCGCGCCAGAAGCGCCGCCGCCGCCTGCGCCAGCCCCGGATCGGAAAGCGGCACCGGACGCGGCCCGGGCAGGGGCGGGATCTCGTGCAGCAGGGCGTCTTGCAGCAGCAACACCCGGTCGCCCAGCCGCAGAGCCTCGGTCGGATCATGGGTCACCATCACCACGGTCTTGCCCGCAAGACAGGCCGCCGCCAGATCCTGCATCGCGGCGCGGGTGGGGACATCAAGCGCGGAAAAGGGTTCATCGAGCGCCACAAGCGCGGCATCATCGGCCAGCACCCGGGCCAGCGCAAGGCGCTGCCGCTCGCCGCCCGACAGCGCCTCGGGCCGGTCGGCACCGCGGCCCGCCAGCCCGACGGCCTCCAGCAAAGCCTCGGCCCGGGGGCGGGGCAGGGGCTCGCCGCGCAGCCGCGCCATCAGCCGCAGATTGCCCAGAACCGAGAGCCGCGGCTGCAACAGATCGGCCTGCGCCATCCAGCCGATGCGGTCGGGCGCCTGCCGGGTGCCCTCCAGCCGGGCCGCGACGGGCAGCCCGGCCAAAAGCCGCAAAAGCGTCGACTTCCCGGCGCCGGAGGCCCCCAGAAGGCAGGTCCAGCCGGGGGTCAGCCGCAGATCAAGCGCGGCGACAAGCGGGCGCCCGCCCAGCCAGACCTGACCCGCGATCGCAACGGTCATTTGCCCACCGCGATCGTCTCCACCGGCGGGGCGGTCGGAATCAGCCCGGTTTCCACCAGGAAGGCGCCGAAATCGCGGTAGCGCGCTGTATCCAGCGCCGCCGGATCGCGGGCGAAATGCGGCCAGGTGTCGGGCCAGGCCTTGGCGTTCAGCGGGTCATCCAGTTCCGCCGCATGGGCGCGGAACGTGTCCCAGCCCGCCTGCGGATCGGCGGCGATCTCGGCGGCGGCGCGGCCGGTCGCGGCCAGAAACCGGGCGATGCGGTCATCATGCGCCAGATCGGCGCGGGCCAGATAGATCAGCTCGTCATAGGCGGGCACGCCGTTTTCCTCGGGCAGGAAGCAGCGGCCCTGATGGCCGACGGCCGCCATCTGATGCAGCTCGAAGTTCCGAAACGCCCCCGAGACCGCCGCGACCTGCCCCGTCGCCACCGCGGGGGTCAGCGCGAAATTGACGTTGATCGTCTCGACCTCGGCGGGATCGACGCCGTTGTGGCGCAGCATCCGCTGCATCAGCGCCGCCTCGATCCCCGCCAGCGAATAGCCGACCTTGCGACCGCGCAGATCGGCCATGGTGTGCACCGGCCCCGCCGCATCGGCCATGACGCAGTAAAGCGGCGCATTGATCAGCGTTCCGACCCGTTTCAGGCCCAGCCCCGCGGCATGCTGAAGATACAGCTGCGGCTGGTAGCTGACCGCCAGATCGACCTGCCCGGCGGCGGCCATCTTCGGCGGGTCGGACGGGTCGGCGGGCGGGATCAGCGTCACGTCCAGCCCGGCCTCGGTGAAATAGCCGCGCTCGGCGGCGACGATGATCGGCCCGTGATCGGGGTTCACGAACCAATCGAGCATGACCGAGAGGCTCTCGGCGGCCTCGGCCCGGGGGGCCAGCAGCAAAAGGGCAAGCAGAAGCGGTTTCATCTTACGACCTCATCGAAAAGAAATGATCCAGCGGGCCATGGCCTTGTCCGACCGAAAGCCGGTCGGCCGCGGCGATGGCGCGCAGCGTATAGGCGCGGGCGGCGGCGGCGGCCTGGCGCAGATCGGGGATGCGGGCCAGCTGCGTCGCCCAGGCCGAAGACAGGGTGCAGCCGGTGCCATGGGTGTTTTTCGTCTCGACCCGCGGCGCCTCGAACCAGACCTCGCCCGCGGCATCGAGCAGCAGATCGGGGCAGATGGCCCCGGGCAGATGCCCGCCCTTGAGATAGACCGCCCGCGCGCCCAGCACCCGAAGCCCGCGGGCCTGCGCGACCATCTCGGCCCGGCCTTGCGCCACGGCGCAGCCCAGAAGATCGGCCGCTTCGGGCAGGTTCGGGGTGATCACCGCGGCGCGGGGCAGCAGGATCTGGCGCAGGGCGGTGACGGCATCCATCGCCAGAAGCCGGTCGCCGCCCTTGGCCACCATCACCGGATCAAGGACGAGGGGGGCCGAAAGCCCCTCGAGCGCGGCGGCCACGGCGGCGATGATCGCGCTGTCGCCCAGCATCCCGATTTTCACCGCATCGATGCGGATATCGGCCCGGATCGCGGCGATCTGCGCCGTGACCATCGCGGGGCGGATCGGATCGACGGCGGTGACGCCGCGGGTGTTTTGCGCCGTCAGCGCGGTCAGCGCCGCCATCGCATAGCCGCCATTGGCGGAAATCGCTTTCAGATCGGCCTGAATCCCCGCCCCGCCCGAGGGGTCGGAGCCGGCAATCGACAGAATGTTGGGGATCATCGCGGCCTCCAGTCCTGCACGAGTGCCCGGCAGGCGGCTTCGGCGTCGGGGGCGCGGGTGACGGCGGAAACGACGGCCATCCCGGCCACGCCCGCGGCTTTCAGCGCCGGAATGTCGGCCCGGGTCAGCCCGCCGATGGCGAGCGTCGGCACCGCGACCAGCCGGGCGATCCGGGCCAGCCCGTCAAAGCCTATGGGCGCGGCGGCATCGGGTTTCGTCGCCGTCGCCCGCACCGGCCCCGCGCCGATGTAATCGACGCAGCCGGGAAGGCGGCTGGCCTGCGCCTCGGTCTCGATCGAGAGCCCCAGCAGCATCCCCGCCCCGATCCGGGCGCGGATGGCAACGGGGTCGCCGTCGCCCTGCCCGATATGCAGCCCGTCCGCCCCGGCGGCGATGGCCACTTCGATCCGGTCATTCAGGAAGAGCTTCACCCCATGCGCCCGCATCTCGGGCAACAGCTGCCGGGCGAGCGCCAGCAGATCTGCATCGGAGGCGGTCTTGTCGCGCAACTGCACCGCGCGGGCGCCGCCGCGGGCCGCGGCCCGGGCCTGATCGGGCACGGAAAGCGCCGCCCCCGGGTCGGTGATGACATAGACGGGCCCGATCATGCCGCGCGCACCTTTGCCCCGGCACTCAGCGCCTCGGGCGTCAGATTGGCCAGCGCGTCAAGGAAGGCCACGGCGAAACTGCCCGGGCCCTTGGCCTCCCTTGCGGCGATCTCGCCCGCCAGACCGTAATAGGCCAGCGCCGCCACCGTGGCCTCAAGCGGCTTTTGCCCGACCAGAAAGGCGCCGATCACCCCGTTGAGCGAACAGCCGAGCGCCGTCACCTGCGGCATCAGCGCATGGCCATTGCCGATGCGGAAGGCGCGGCTCCCGTCGGTGACGTAATCGACGGGCCCCGAGACCGCGACGACGCCGCCCGTCCGCGCGGCCAGTTGCGCCGCCGCCACCTCGGCCGCCGCGACCGTGTCGCGCGCATCGACGCCATGCGCCTGCCCGCCCAGCCCCGCCAGCGCCAGGATCTCCGAGGCATTGGCGCGGATCACCGTCGGGCGCAGATCGAGCAGCCTAGCGCAGAGATCCTTGCGGAACTGCGTCGCGCCGATGCCGACCGGATCGAGCACCCAGGGCCGGTTCAGCCGGTGCATCATCCGCGCCGCCTGCACCATGCCTTCGGCCCAGTCGGCATCCGCCGTGCCGATATTCACCGTCAGCGCGCCGCAGAGCGCGGCAAATTCCGCCACCTCGGGCAAAGCATGCAGCATCGCGGGCGAGGCCCCAACGGCCAGCTGCACATTCGCCATCACGTTCATCGCGACGAAATTGGTGATGTTGTGCACAAGCGGCGCAGTGGCCCGCATCTGCGCAAGCGGCTGTCCCACAGCTGCGAACGATCCGGTTTCGGTCATCGGTCCTCCCATGACGCGGAAGACCGAAGCCGGGCGGACGCTGGGTCCGACACCGGTTGCGGACTCCCTACGCCAGCATGATCTGGTTCAGGTTCAAAGGGTGCTTCTCAGCCCGGATGCCCGGACGCCCCTGTCGCAAGGGCAGGGAAGCACGGATGGCGGGGCTTGTCCAGTGGCCGGGGACAGGATGTTTCCGCCGCGGCCGCGCGGATTGCCGCTCCTGTCGCGGCTGCGAGCGGGGCCTTTGATCCCGATCAAGGCGGGGCGGCGCCGTCTGCGCTAACAGGGATGCTGTTTCGTGACGATGATGCGGGCCCTTGGGCCGTGGCTTGGGGTTGGCGCCGGGGGACCGGCACAAGAAGACGCGCCCGCAGGGGTGCCACGATCTGGACGTTGCGAATGATATCCGAACATCAAGGCCAGTTTGCCCCTCCGGCGGCGGAAGAGGCCGCCCGCGCCGATCTGACCGCGCTGACACGGTTCCTGCAGGCGAACGAGACCCGGCTGATCGAGATGCACATCGCCTATTCGATCACCCGCAGCTACAATGCCCATGTCTCGACGCTGCCCGAGGCCTGGCGGGCCTCGGTGCAGGGGCTCAATGGCGCCATCGCGCTGATGCTGGAAACCCGCGGCGCCGCCGAGGCCGATTACGACAGCGACATCGGCGGGGATCCCTCGACCGCCTATGGCATCGAGGTCGCCCGCAGGCACGGGCTGCGCGGCGTGCCGCTGGCGATGTTTCTGAGCAATTTCAAGGGCTACCGTGACAGCTATCTGCGGCTGGTGCAGATGACGGGCTTTCCCGCCGCGACCGAGACGCTGTATCTGCGGCTGTTGCGCGGCTTTTTCGACCGCGCCGAAATCGGCATCTGCACGCAATGGGGGCGCGGTGTCGTCGATGCCGGTCAGGAACAGCTTCTGGCGGAAAACCAGCGCGTCGTGACCGAAAAGAACAAGTATCTGACGATTTTCGAAAGCATCCAGACCCCGGTCTTCCTGATCGATGCCGAGGGCGCGATCGAGAACATGAACCATGCCGCGGCGCTGCTTTTGTCGAAGGATGTCGTGCCCGGCTCGGTCTATTACGGCGCGGCGGCGCGGCGCAGCTTTCAGGGGCTGTTCGGGCTTGATCCGCGCGGCATCGGCCCGCTTTTGCCCGAACACGAGATCGACACGATCGACGGGCGGCGCTGGGTCTCGGTCTCGACGCAGGAAATGCTGGATGTGTCGCGCAAGTTTCTGGGCACGGTGATCAGCTTCACCGATGTCACCGACGAGCGCCGCGCCCGCGAGGAGGCCGAGGCGCTGGCCCGGGCGAAGACCGATTTCCTGGCGACGATGAGCCACGAGATCCGCACCCCCATCCATTCCATCGGCGGCATCGTCGAGCTGTTGCGGCAGGACGACTTGCCGCCGCGCGCGGCGGGCTATGTCGAGGCGATCGACCGCTCGGCCCGGGTGCTGACCTCGATCGTCTCGGAGATCCTCGATTATTCCCGCATCGAGGCGGGCGGGATGATGCTGGAACGGGTGGATTTTCCGCTGGGCGAGGTGACGGCCGAGGTCGCCCGGGTGATCGAGCCGCTGGTGGCGCGCAAGCCCGGGCTGGTGCTGCATGTCGATGCCCCGGCCGATCTGCCCTGCGTCAGCGGCGATCCGGCGAAGCTGCGGCAGATCCTGCTCAATCTGGCGGGCAATGCGGTGAAATTCACCGAGGCGGGGGCGGTGGTGATCGGGCTTGACCTGATCTCGCGCAGCCCGGGGCGGGTGCTGGTGCGGTTTTCGGTGCGCGACACCGGCCCGGGCATCGCGTCCGAGCGGCTGGAGCAGATCTTCCGCCCCTTCACCCAATCCGACAGCTCGATCGAGCGCAAGCATGGCGGCACCGGGCTGGGGCTGGCGATCTCGCGCAGGCTGGCCGAGCTGATGGGGGCGGAGCTGACGGTCGAAAGCCATCCGGGCGAGGGCAGTTGTTTCCGGCTGGCGGTGTCCCTTGATCTGGCGGCGCGGCAGGGGGCGGATTGCGCCCGGGCGCGGGCCAAGGCGCAGGCGCTGCCCGCGAAGGCGCTGCGGTTGCTGATCGTCGAGGATGACGCGGTGAACCGGCTGGTGACCGAGACGCTGTTGCGTCAGGCCGGGCATCAGCTGCGGCTGGCCGAGACCGGCGAGGCGGCGTTGCAGGCCCTGGCGGGGCAGGCGTTCGATCTGGTGCTGACCGATCTCAACCTGCCCGATCTGAGCGGCTTCGATCTGGGCCGGGCGATCCGCGCCCATGCCGATCCGGCGATTGCGCGGCTGCCGATCGCGGCGCTGTCGGCGCATGGGCCCGCGGTCGATGCGGCGGCGCTGGCGGCGGCGGGGATCGGCGGCTTTCTGGCGAAACCCTTCGCCTTTGCCCGGCTGGAAGATCTGCTGCGCCGGTTGACCGGCTTTGCCTCGCCGCGGCCGGTCGGCTCGGGCGGGCCTTTGCGGGACGACGGCGCGGGGCAGGGCGCGGGATTGGTCGATCTGACGGTGCTGCGCGGCCATGCCGAGGCGCTGGGGACGGGGCCGACCGGGCGGATCGTCGCCACGTTCAAGGCCAGTCTGGGGCATACTGCGGCGGCGCTGGAAACGGCGGTCGGGGCGGAGCGC
Organism: Rhodobacter capsulatus SB 1003; assembly: GCF_000021865.1. Classification (NCBI taxonomy): domain Bacteria; kingdom Pseudomonadati; phylum Pseudomonadota; class Alphaproteobacteria; order Rhodobacterales; genus Rhodobacter; species Rhodobacter capsulatus. Next base: position 3,038,255 of record NC_014034.1, on the reverse strand, counting down.
TGGAACGAGGTGGCGATGATCGCGCATCGGCTGAAAAGCTCGGCGCGGCATGTGGGGCTGCGCGCGCTGGCCGAGGAGGCCGAACGGGCCGAGATGCTGGCCTCTGCCTCCGGGCGGCGCAGTGCGGATCTGGCCGGGCCGGTGGCCGATCTGGTGCTGTCGTGCCGCTCGGCGGTGGGGCTGGTCGAGGCGATCTGGGCCGAAATCGCGGGCTGAGTCCCCAGGTTTCGGGCGGATCGGGAAAGGCACTGCCTTTCCCCGCCCGCTGGCGCATCACCTGTGCCAAGACCGTTTCCCCAAGCACGACAGAGGCCTGCGCCCAGCCCCGGCGGCGCGAATGCGCCCGCCGATGGCGGGGCGGGCGCAGGCCGAGGGCCTTTGGGCCCCCGGCGGTCACGGGACTTCTGGTCCGCATGACCTCGGCGATGGCCTCGGTCAGGGCAGTGCCGCTCAGGCCGAAAACACGTAGCCCAGCCCGTGCACGGTGACGATCAGCCGGGGCTTGGCCGGATCGGGCTCGATCTTGCGGCGCACCCGCCGCACCAGCACGTCGATGGTGCGATCGAAGCTTTCATGCCCGCGGCGGCTGACATGCGTCATCAGCTGATCGCGGCTCAGCACCTGCCCCGGATGGGTGACGAAGGTGGCCAGCAGTTCGAATTCCGCCCTTGTCATCTTCACCGCCTCGCCCGCCGGGTCGCTCAGCGTCCAATGCGCGATGTCAAGCGTCCAGCCCTCGAAGCTCTTGCGCGACTCATCCGCCTTCACCACCCGCGCCGCCGTCACTCGGCGCGCCAGATTGCGCGTGCGCGGCAGGATCTCGCGCATGTTGTAGGGCTTGGTCACGTAATCATCGGCGCCCAGTTCCAGCGCCACGATCCGGTCCACATCCTCGCGCCGCGAGGTGACCATGATCACCCCCACCTCGGATTGCCGCCGCAATTCGCGCAAAAGCGACAGCCCGTCCTCGCCCGGAAGGTTGATGTCGAGCAGGATCACGTCGACATCGCCCCGCGCGAAGATGCGGCGCATCTCTTCGCCGTCGCCCGCCTCGCTGACGCGGTGATTGTCCTTCACCAGATAGGCGGCCAGCGTCTGCCGCCCCACCGGATCATCTTCGACGACAAGGATATGATAGGACGTCTTCATCACGGCCCCTTTGCCCCGTCATCGCGCCAAAAGCCCCGCCGGGCAATGATTTTCGCACGATTTCCCGTGGTTTTTCCGGGTTTTAACATCCTGTTCACATGATTTTTCATCCTGTTCACAACCGGACGCAACGCGGTTCACATCGCGGGTCCAGACAGGGACTCGAACGGGGTCGGACCGTGGCAAGACCGGAGGCGAAAGTGATCAGGAAAATCTGGGGCGTGATGCGCAGGCCCAGCACGCGCTGGGGGCTGGGCACGTTGGTGCTGGGCGGGGCCTTCGTCGGCGCGCTGGGCTGGAACGGCTTTCACTATGCGGTCGAGCAGACGACGACGACGAAATTCTGTCTGTCCTGCCACTCGATGCAGGGCAATTACGAAGAATACAAGACCACCGTCCATTACGTGAACCCGATGGGCGTGCGCGCCGAATGCGCCGATTGCCACGTGCCGAAATCGGGCTGGCGGCTTTACCGGGCCAAGGTGCTGGCCGCGAAGGATCTGTGGGGCGAGATCACCGGCAAGGTCGACACGCCCGAGAAATTCGAGGCGCACCGGCTCGAGATGGCCGAAACCGTCTGGGCCGACATGAAGGCGAATGACTCGGTCGGCTGCCGGTCCTGCCACAGTTTCGAGGCGATGGATTTCGCGCATCAGACCAAGCCCGATGCGGCCAAGCAGATGCAGCAGGCGATGAAGGACGGCGGCACCTGCATCGATTGCCACAAGGGCATCGCGCACAAGCTGCCCGACATGTCCTCGGGCTACAAGAAGCTCTTCGAGGATCTGCAGGCCGAAGCCGGGCAGCTGCGGCCGAAGGCGGGCGACACGGTCTATCCGCTGCAGACGGTCGAGCTTTATCTGGACGAACCGAAAGACGGCGTGAAGGCGGCGGGCAAGGTGATCGCGGCGACGCCGATGGTGGTCGAGGCGGTCTCGGGCAAGGCGCTGCAGGTCAAGCTGGAAGGCTGGCAGCAGGAAGGCGCCGAGCGGATGCTTTATGCCGCGCAGGGGCGGCGGATCTTCAACGTGGCGCTGGCGCCGACGGCGGTGGCCGCGGTGGTGCCGGGAGCGCGCATGACCGATCCCGACACCGATCAGGTCTGGACCGACGGCACGCTGACGGTCTGGGTGAAGAATGCCGATCTGACCGACAGTCTCGACAAGGTCTGGTCCTATGCGGGCTCGATGTTCAGCGCCGCCTGCGGCACCTGCCACGTGCTGCCCCATACCAGCCATTTCCTGGCGAACCAGTGGATCGGCACGCTGAATGCGATGAAGCCCAAGGCGCCCCTGAACGAGGAACAGTTCCGGCTGGTGCAGAAATACGTGCAGATGCATGCGAAAGACATGGGCGGGGAGGTCGAGGAATGACCGTGATGACCCTTCCCCCCGCCGTCCTGGCCGATCGCGCGCTGCTCTGGCACTGGCTGGCCGAGGTCTTCCTGGCCGCGCCCTCTGCCGATGCTCTGGCCGCGCTGCGTGACGGGGCGGGGCGGAAATGGCTGGCGGCGCTGGCGACCGAACCGGCCTTTGCCGCCCCGGTCGCCGAGATCGGCGCCGCGCTGGCGGCCCCGCAGGAGACGGCGCAGCTGCAGACGCGGCTGACCATCGCCTTCAACGGGCTCTTCCTCGGTCTGGGCGGCAAGCGCACGCTGGCGCCGAACGACTCGGCCTGGAGCGAGGGCGGGCTGTTTCGCGCCCCGGTGGCCGAGATGACCGCGCTTCTGGCCGATTGCGACCTGCGTCTGGCCGAGGGCTGCTGCGAGGCGCCCGACCATCTCTCGGTCGAGCTGATGCTGCTCGCCCATCTTGAAACCCATGCCGATCCGCGCGCCGGGTCGCTGCGCGACCGGCTGCGGCTCTGGCTGCCCGGCTTTTGCGCCGCGGTCCGGGCCGAGGATCGCACCGGCTTCTTTGCCGGGGCTGCGGCGCTGCTCCTGGCGGCGCTTGATCACGACGAACTCATCCCCCAACCGGAAGAAAGGACAGTCAAATGACGAAGATTTCCGGAAACGAGCTGCGCGCAGAGCTTTCCCGCCGCGCTTTCCTCAGCTACTCGGTCGCCGCGGGCGCGCTGGGCATGTTCGGCCCGTCGCTTCTGGCCAAGGGCGCCCGCGCCGAGGCGCTGGCCAATGGCACGGTGATGTCGGGCAGCCACTGGGGCGTCTTTACCGCGACGGTCGAAAACGGCCGCGCCACCGCCTTCACCCCCTGGGAAAAAGACCCGCATCCGACGCCGATGCTGGAAGGCGTGCTGGACTCGATCTATTCGCCGACGCGGATCAAATATCCGATGGTGCGGCGCGAATTCCTCGAAAAAGGCGTGAATGCTGATCGCTCCACCCGCGGCAACGGCGATTTCGTCCGCGTCAGCTGGGATCAGGCGCTCGATCTGGTCGCGGCCGAGGTGAAACGGGTCGAAGAGACCTACGGCCCGCAGGGCGTCTTTGGCGGCTCCTATGGCTGGAAAAGCCCGGGGCGGCTGCACAATTGCACCACGCTTCTGCGCCGGATGCTGACGCTGGCGGGCGGCTATGTGAACGGCGCGGGCGATTATTCGACCGGCGCGGCGCAGGTGATCATGCCGCATGTGGTCGGCACGCTGGAAGTCTATGAACAGCAGACCGCCTGGCCGGTGCTGGCGGAAAACACCGAAGTCATGGTGTTCTGGGCCGCCGATCCGATCAAGACCAGCCAGATCGGCTGGGTGATCCCCGAACATGGCGCCTATCCGGGGCTTGAGGCGCTCAAGGCCAAGGGCACCAAGGTCATCGTCATCGATCCGGTCCGCACCAAGACGGTCGAATTCTTCGGCGCGGATCACGTCACGCCGAAACCGCAGACCGATGTGGCGATCATGCTGGGCATGGCGCATACGCTGGTGGCCGAAGACCTGTATGACAAGGACTTCATCGCCAACTACACCTCGGGCTTCGACAAGTTCCTGCCCTATCTGATGGGCGAGACCGACAGCACGCCGAAGACCGCCGAATGGGCGTCGGATATCAGCGGCGTTCCGGCCGAGACGATCAAGGAACTGGCGCGGCTGTTCAAATCGAAACGCACGATGCTGGCGGCGGGCTGGTCGATGCAGCGGATGCATCACGGCGAGCAGGCGCATTGGATGCTGGTGACGCTGGCCTCGATGCTGGGTCAGATCGGGCTGCCGGGCGGCGGCTTCGGGCTGTCCTATCACTATTCGGGCGGCGGCACGCCCTCGAGCAGCGGTCCGGCGCTTTCGGGCATCACCGATGGCGGCGCGGCGACGAAGGGGCCGGAATGGCTGGCGGCGAGCGGCGCTTCGGTGATCCCGGTGGCGCGCGTGGTCGACATGCTGGAAAACCCCGGCGCCGAATTCGACTTCAACGGCACGCGGTCGAAATTCCCGGATGTGAAGATGGCCTATTGGGTTGGCGGCAACCCCTTCGTGCACCATCAGGACCGCAACCGCATGGTCAAGGCCTGGGAAAAACTGGAAACCTTCATCGTGCATGACTTCCAGTGGACGCCCACGGCGCGGCATGCCGACATCGTGCTGCCCGCGACGACCAGCTATGAACGCAACGACATCGAGACGATCGGCGATTATTCGAACACCGGCATCCTGGCGATGAAGAAGATCGTCGAGCCGCTTTACGAAGCCCGCAGCGATTACGACATCTTCGCCGCGGTCGCCGAACGGCTGGGCAAGGGCAAGGAGTTCACCGAAGGCAAGGACGAGATGGGCTGGATCAAGTCCTTCTACGACGATGCCGCCAAGCAGGGCAAAGCCGGCGGCGTCGAGATGCCCGCCTTCGACGCCTTCTGGGCGGAAGGGATCGTGGAATTCCCGGTCACCGACGGCGCGGACTTCGTGCGCTATGCCAGCTTCCGGGAAGATCCGCTGCTCAACCCGCTGGGCACGCCGACCGGCCTGATCGAGATCTACTCGAAGAACATCGAGAAGATGGGCTATGACGACTGCCCGGCGCATCCGACCTGGATGGAACCGCTTGAACGGCTCGACGGGCCGGGGGCGAAATATCCGCTGCACATCGCGGCCTCGCACCCGTTCAACCGGCTGCACTCGCAGCTCAACGGCACGGTGCTGCGCGAAGGCTATGCGGTGCAGGGGCACGAGCCCTGCCTGATGCACCCCGACGACGCCGCCGCGCGCGGCATCGCCGATGGCGACGTGGTGCGGGTGCACAATGATCGCGGCCAGATCCTGACCGGGGTCAAGGTGACCGATGCGGTGATGAAGGGGGTAATCCAGATCTACGAAGGGGGCTGGTATGATCCCTCGGACGTGACCGAGGCGGGGACGCTCGACAAATACGGCGACGTGAACGTGCTGTCGGCCGATATCGGCACGTCGAAACTGGCGCAGGGCAACTGTGGTCAGACCGTGCTGGCCGAGGTCGAGAAATACACCGGCCCCGCCGTCACCCTGACCGGCTTTGTCGCGCCGAAGGCGGCCGAATAAGCCCTTGCGCCTGACGGAGGGCCCTCCGGGGCCCTCCCTTCCACCGCGCCGGCGGGCGCGGTGCTGCCCCAAGACCCGAGACCCAGGGCCCGAAGGACCAAGGACATGACCGCGCAGGATCTGTTATCCGACCGCCCCGACCGCGCCCCGATCGGCCCGCTGGCCGCGATCCTTTATCAGGACACGCCGCCCGATGCGCTTCTGGCGGGCTTTGCCCGTCGCCTGATCGCGCAGGGCCTGCGCGTCGGCGGCGTGGTGCAGGAACGTCCGGCCACCGCGGCGGGCTGCCGCTGCGCCGAGATGGCGCTTCTGGCGCTGGCCAGCGGCCACCGCACGCCCGTGGCCCAGCCGCTCGGCCCCGGTTCGACCGGCTGCCGGCTGGATTTCGGCGCGCTGGCGCAGGTCGCACAGGATCTGCTGGGCGAGATCGACGCCGGGCTTGATCTTCTGATCCTGAACCGCTTCGGCAAGGCCGAGGCCGAGGGTCGCGGCTTTCGCGACGTGATCGCCGCGGCGCTGGCGCGCGAGATCCCGGTGCTGACCGCGCTGCATCCGCGCAACCTGCCCGACTGGATCCGCTTCACCGAGGGCGCGGCTTTGCTGCTGATGCCCGACGAAACCACCCTGCATCACTGGCTGGACGACAGCCGGGGAGTTGCCCATGCTGCCTGATCCCCTTTGCGACGGCTTCGGCCGCGACGTGCGTTACCTGCGGGTCTCGGTCACCGACCGCTGCGACCTGCGCTGTTCCTATTGCATGAAGGAGGACGTGACCTTCCTGCCGCGCAATCAGGTGCTGAGCCTTGAGGAGCTGGACCGGCTCTGTTCCGCCTTCATCCGGCTTGGCGTGCGCAAGCTGCGGGTGACCGGGGGGGAACCTCTGGTGCGGCGCGGCATCGGGACTTTCTTTGCCGCGATGGGGACGCATCTGCGCGCCGGGCGGCTGGATGAGCTGACGCTGACGACGAACGGCACGCAGCTGGCCGCCCATGCCCAGTCCCTGGCCGAGTGCGGGGTGAAGCGGGTCAATGTCTCGCTGGATACGCTTCAGGCCGAGAAATATGCCCGGCTGACCCGGTTTGGCCGCATCGAACAGGTGTTCGCGGGCATCGCCGCCGCGCAGGCGGCCGGGCTGCGGGTGAAGCTCAATGCGATGGCGCTGAAGGGCGTGAACGACGACGAGATCTTTGCCCTGACCGACTGGGCGGCGGCGCATCACTGCGATCTGACCTTCATCGAGCTGATGCCGATGGGCGACATTCCCGCAGGCACCCGGCTTGACCAGTTCTGGCCGCTTGATGATGTCCGCGCACATCTCGAAACCCGGTTCCGGTTGATCGACAATGGGCTGAATACCGGCGGTCCCGCCCGCTATGTGACGGTGGCACAAACCGGGCAGCGGATCGGGTTCATCTCGCCGCTCAGCCACAATTTCTGCACCAGCTGCAACCGCGTGCGGCTGACCTGCAAGGGCGAGCTTTACACCTGTCTGGGTCAGGAAGGGTCAAGCGACCTGCGCCCCGTGCTGCGCGCGGGCGTCGAGGGCGAAGCGCTGGCCCGGGAAATCCGCGCCGCGATCGCAAGGAAACCTGCGGGCCATGCCTTCGGCTACGGCCCCTGCAGCGTCGCAGGCCAGATGGTCCGCGGCATGAACCACACCGGAGGCTGAGATGCTGGACATCGTCTATTTTGCCTGGGTCCGTGAACGGATCGGGCAGCCGCGCGAGCGGTTGGAAACCGGGGCCGCGACCGTGGCCGATCTGGTGGCCGAATTGTGCGCGAAGGATCCGCGCTATGCGGCCGCCTTTGCCGATCCCGCGGTGCTGCGTGTCGCGCTCGATCAGGACCTGGCCGATTTCACCGCGCCCCTGGCGGGCGTGCGCGAAGTGGCGTTTTTCCCGCCGATGACGGGGGGTTGAGATGGACGGTCACGCGTTTGACCCCGAGGGCCGCTATGCCCGGCATCTGATCCTGCCCGAGATCGGGCCGGTCGGACAGGCCAGGCTGAATGCTGCCTCGGTTCTGGTGATCGGCGCGGGGGGGCTTGGCTCTCCGGTGCTGCTCTATCTGGCGGCGGCGGGGATCGGGCGGCTGGCTTTGGCTGATGACGATGTGGTGTCGCTGTCGAACCTGCAGCGGCAGGTGCTGCACGGCACGGCGCGGCTGGGCCAAAGCAAGACCGCCTCTGCCCGGGCGCGGCTTGCCGATCTGAACCCCGAGGTGCAGATCGAGACCCATGCGATCCGCTTCGGGGTCGAGACGGCGGTGCTGGTCGCGGGCTTCGATCTGGTGATCGACTGCACCGACAATCTGGCGGCGCGGCATCTGATCAACCGGGCCTGTGTCGCGGCGGGGGTGCCGCTTCTGTCCGGTGCCATCGCGCAATGGGAAGGCCAGATCGGTCTTTATGCGCCGGGGCGGGGCGGGGCCTGCTATGCCTGCACCTTCCCCGAGCCCGACCACCTGCCGCCCGCGCAATCGAAGGGCGTCGTCGGCGCGTTGCCGGGCGTGGTGGGGGCGCGGATGGCACTGGAAGCGATCAAGCACCTGACCGGGGCGGGGCAGAGCCTGCTGGGACGGCTTTGGATGATCGACACGCTCTGGAACGAGGAACGGCTGCTGCGCACGCATCGGCGCGAGGATTGCCCGGTCTGCCGGGGAAAGGGGGCGGCATGCTGACCCATTTCGACGACGCGGGGCAAGCGCATATGGTCGATGTCTCGGACAAGGTGGAAACGAAGCGCACGGCGGTGGCCGAGGGGCGGGTGGTGATGCGCCCCGAGACCCTGGCGCTGGTGATTGCGGGCCGGGCGGGCAAGGGCGACGTGCTGGGCATTGCGCGGGTGGCCGGGATCATGGCGGCCAAGCGCACCGCGGATCTCATTCCGCTCTGCCATCCGCTGGCGCTGTCGCGCGTCGCGCTGGAGCTGCTGCCCGAGCCGGACACCAGTTCCCTGCGGATCGAGGCGACGGTGGCCACCACCGGCCCGACCGGGGTCGAGATGGAGGCGCTGACGGCGGTTTCGGCCGCGGCGCTGACCGTTTATGACATGCTGAAGGCGGCGGAAAAATCCATGCGGATCGAGGGGATCCGGCTTTTGTCCAAGGACGGCGGCAAGTCGGGCAGTTTCCGCGCCTAAGGGGCGTTCTGGCGCAGCCGGTCCTCGGCCCGGGCAAGGTCTTCGGGGGTGTTGAGATTGGCGAAAGGGTCGGGCGTGGTGTCGAAGGGCACGGCCACCGCCCCCGCCAGATAGGCGCGCATCCGCCGCTCGTCGGCGGCGAAGAGCGCGTCGATCCGGGGACGGTCGGCGACGCGCCAAAGCGCGGCGGTGTAATGGTCGCGCCCGAAGCTTTGCGCATGGGCGGGCCCGCCCGCGGCGGCCAGCCGCTCCACCAGATCTTCGGGCAGGAACGGCGTGTCGGTGGCGGTGCTGACCAGCGCCTCGGCGCCGATCCCGGCCGCCCAGTCCAGCCCGGCACGGATGCCCGCCATCGGGCCAAGCCCCGATTCCCCGGGCCGATCGGGCAGCACCGGCAGGCCAAGGCCGAAGCGGCCCGGATCGCCATTGGCCGAGATTGCCACCGCTTCGACCTGCGGCGCCAGCCGCGCCAGCACCCGCGCGATCAGCGGCACGCCCGAAAGCGGCACCAGCGCCTTTTCGCGGCCCATCCGCCGCCCCTGACCGCCCGCCAGAATGATCCCCGCGATCCGCATGCGCCGCCCCCCTGCTGTGCCCCGGCCCCGACCCTCTGCCCACCGGTGCAGCCCCACTTTCTTGCGCGACGCCGTCGTGCTAGGCAAGGCCATGACACAAAGCCCCATCCCGACGAAGCAGCAGATCCTCGACTGGATCGCCGAAAACCCCGATCAGGGGGCGAAACGCGATATCGCCAAGGCCTTCGGGCTGAAGGGCGCGGCGAAGATCGAGTTGAAGCGCCTTTTGAAAGAGCTGAGCGCCGAGGGCCAGATCACCCGGCGCAAGAGCCATTATCACGATCAGGCCAGCCTGCCGCCGGTGACGGTGCTGGAAATCCTGCCCGCCGACGCCATGGGCGATCTTTGGGCGCGGCCGGTGGAATGGGCGGGTCCCGGCGAGGCGCCGCGGATCGCCTTTCTGACCCGCCGCGACGATCCCGCGGTGGGGCCGGGCGAACGCGTGCTGGCGCGGATTGCGCAAGGGACCGAGGGGCCCGAGGCGCGGCTCATTCGCAAGCTCGGTCAGGCGCGGCATCGCATCGTCGGCATCTTCCGCAAGGGCGCCGAAGGGGGCCGGATCACCCCCATCGACAAGGGCGAGATGAATGAATGGGTGGTGCCGCCCGGGGCGACGAATGACGCCCGCGACGGCGAGCTGGTCGAGGCGGAACAGTCGGGGCCGAAGGGCCGGATGGGCCTGCCGCGGGCGCGGGTGATCGAGCGTCTGGGCGATCCGACCGCGCCGCGGGCGGTGTCGCTGATCGCCATTCACCAGCACGGCATTCCCGACGATTTCCCCGATGACGTGATCGCCGAGGCCGATGCCGAACTCCCCGCCGCCTTGGGCGATCGCGAAGACCTGACCGGCCTGCCCTTTGTCACCATCGACCCGGCCGATGCCCGCGACCGCGACGACGCCTGTTTCGTGGCCCCCGACGAGGATCCGGCGAATGCGGGCGGGTTCCTTCTGTGGGTCGCGATTGCCGATGTGGCGCATTACGTCCGCCCGGGCTCGGCGCTGGATCGCGAGGCGCGCAATCGCGGCAATTCCACCTATTTCCCCGACCGCGTCGTGCCGATGCTGCCCGACCGGCTGTCGGGTGATCTGTGTTCCTTGCACGAACATGTGCCGCGCGCGGTCTTGGCGGTGCGGATGAAGGTTTCGGCCGAGGGGCGCAAGATTGCGCATCGCTTCACCCGGGGCATCATCCGCTCGGTCGCCTCGCTGGAATATGCGCAGGTGCAGGCGGCACAGGATGGCCGCCCCGATGACAAGACCGCGCCGCTCGTCGCGGAGATCATCGCGCCGATCTACGCCTGTTACCGGGCGCTGACCCGGGCGCGGGCGGCGCGGCAACCGCTGGATCTGGATCTGCCCGAGCGCCGGATCGAGATCGACGAGGCGGGCAAGGTCGCCTCGGTCAAGTTCAAGGAACGGCTCGACGCGCATCGGCTGATCGAGGAATTCATGGTGCTGGCCAATGTCGCCGCCGCCGAAGAGCTGGAACGGCTGCGCCGCCCGCTGCTCTACCGCGTGCACGAGGAACCCTCGCCCGAGAAAATCGATGCTTTGCGCGAGGTTGCGCAGGCGTCCGGGTTCAGTCTGGCGAAGGGGCAGGTGCTGAAGACCGCGCATCTGAACCGGCTTTTGTCCGAGGCCGAGGGCAGCGAGTTTGACGAGCTGATCAACATTTCCACCCTGCGCTCGATGACGCAGGCCTATTATGCGCCGCAGAATCTGGGGCATTTCGGGCTGGCGCTGCGGTCTTACGCGCATTTCACCAGCCCCATTCGGCGCTATTCCGACCTGATCGTGCATCGGGCGCTGATTGCCGGGCATGGCTGGGGGAAGGATGGCCTCAGCCGCGACGACATCGCCCAGCTTGAAGACACCGCGCAGCACATCTCCGAGACCGAGCGGCGCTCGATGGCGGCGGAACGCGACACCACCGACCGCTATCTGGCGGCCTATCTGAGCGAGCGGGTGGGCAGCGAATTTACCGGGCGGATCAGCGGCGTGCAGAAATTCGGCGCCTTCGTGAAGCTGGATGAGACCGGGGCGGACGGGCTGGTGCCGATCCGATCCGTGGGGCGGGAATTCTTCCACTACGACCGCGATGCGCAACAGCTGATCGGCGCCGACAGCGGCATCACGCTCGGCATCGGGCAGCGGGTTCTGGTGCGGCTGGCCGAGGCCGTGCCGGTGACCGGCGGGCTGGAGCTGGAATTGCTGGAGCTGGAAGGTCAGGCGATGCCCGGCGCGGGCAGGGGCGGCAAGCGGCCGTTCCGTCCGGGGCGGAAATCCGTGGCCTTCAAGGCGAAGGAACGGGCGATCTCGCGCAAGGTCAAACGCAGCCGCAAGTAAGCGCGCTGAACAAAAGGAAAGGGCCGGGGAAATCCCCGGCCCTTTGTCATTCCAAGGCGGTTCAGCCGATCGCGACGGCTTTCACGTCTTCGTCCACATAGGGCAGATATTGCGCGAAGTTGTCCGAGAACATCTTCACCAGCTTCGCCGCCTGCGCGTCGAAGGCGGCCTTGTCGGCCCAGGTCTCGCGCGGGTTCAGCAGTTTGCTGTCGACATCATGCACCGCGACCGGGACTTCGAAGCCGAAGTTCGGGTCCTTGCGGAATTCGGCATTGTGCAGCGAGCCGTCGAGCGCGGCGGTGAGCAGCGCGCGGGTGGCCTTGATCGGCATCCGCTTGCCCACGCCAAAGGCACCGCCGCTCCAGCCGGTGTTGACCAGCCAGCACGAGGCGCCATGTTCGGCGATCTTCGCGGCGAGAAGCTTGCCGTAGACTTCCGGACGACGCGGCATGAAGGGCGCACCGAAGCAGGTCGAGAAGGTCGGCACCGGCTCGACGATGCCGACTTCCGTGCCCGGGGTCTTCGAGGTGAAGCCCGAGAGGAAGTGATACATCGCCTGAGCGGGGGTCAGACGCGCGATCGGCGGCAGGACGCCGTAAGCGTCGCAGGTCAGCATGATCACGTTCTTCGGATGGCCACCGAGCGCGGTATCGGACGCGTTGCCGATATAGTGCAGCGGGTAAGCGCAGCGCATGTTTTCCGTCAGCGAGCTGTCGAAGAAGTCAAGTTCCAGCGTTTCCGGGTCGAAGACCATGTTCTCGACCACGGTGCCGAACATCGAACAGGTGTTGTAGATGTCCGGTTCCGCTTCCTTCGAGAGGTTGATGGTCTTGGCGTAGCAGCCGCCCTCGAAGTTGAAGATGCCCTTTTCCGACCAGCCGTGTTCGTCATCGCCGATCAGCACGCGCGACGGGTCGGCCGAAAGCGTCGTCTTGCCGGTGCCCGAAAGCCCGAAGAAGACGGCCGAGTCATCGGGGTTGTCGATCGCATGGTTGGCCGAGCAGTGCATCGCCATCACGCCCTTGCCGGGCAGGATGTAGTTCAGAAGGGTGAACACGCCCTTCTTGTTTTCGCCCGCATAGGCGGTGTTGCCGATCAGGATCAGCTTCTTGTCGAAGTTCAGCGCGATCACCGTTTCGGTGCGGCAGCCGTGGCGTTCCGGGTCGGCCTTGAACGACGGGCAGTTGATGATTGTCCATTCCGGGTTGAACGTGTCCAGCTCTTCACGGGCGGGGCGGCGCAGCATGGTGCGCAGGAACAGGCCGTGCCAGGCCAGTTCGGCGACCAGACGCACATCGAGACGGTGGGCCGGATCGGCGCCGCCATAAAGATCCTCGACGACGAAATCCTTGCCCTTCATATGCGCCAGCATGTCGGCATGCAGCACGTCGAACTTGGCCGGATCCATCGGCTTGTTGTTTTCCCACCAGATCGTGTCTTCGACGCTGGCGGTGCGGACGACGAACTTGTCTTTCGGCGACCGGCCGGTGTGCTTGCCGGTCGAGCAGTAGAAAGCCCCGCCCTTGCCAAGCGTGCCTTCCCCGTTCTTGAGCGCCAGTTCGATGAGCGCGGGTTCCAGCAGGTTGTAATAGACGTTGCCGAGACCAGTGATGCCCTGATCTTCCAGCTTTTTCGCCGGGTTCACGCGTCCGATGCTCATGTTTCGCTCCCGTTGCCGCCCGTGCGGCGCAGTGGTTCCTCGCGGTGACCGTGACGGGCGGGCACCGATCCGCGCAAGAATGTTGCGGATGGCGCCCTATACCATGGCGCAATTGCGAAGGAACAGAAGGGTTTGTCGCAGCTAGCGCAAAACAGGGCCGATTTAGCGCCATCATCGCGAAGAGGTGAGACAAATTAGTCAAACCTTCGTTTTTTTGCGCTCAGATGATTCGCATCACGTGGGCGATTCGCACATCGCAGTTGATTCCGGGGGCCGGAAAGCGGACAATGGCGGCAATCATAATACAGGCAGTATGAGGTGCAGCACATGTCGAGGATCGCGCTGGTCGACGACGATCGCAACATTCTGACGTCGGTCTCGATGACGCTTGAGGCCGAGGGCTACGAGGTCGAGACCTACAACGACGGTCAGGCCGCGCTCGACGCGTTCAGCAAGCGGCTGCCCGACATGGCCGTGCTTGACATCAAGATGCCGCGGATGGACGGCATGGAACTGCTGCAGCGGCTGCGCCAGAAGACGACGATGCCGGTGATCTTCCTGACCTCCAAGGATGACGAGATCGACGAGGTTCTGGGCCTGCGCATGGGCGCGGATGATTACGTCAAGAAACCCTTCAGCCAGCGGCTTCTGGTCGAACGCATCCGCGCGCTTCTGCGCCGTCAGGAGGCGATCTCGACCGGCGAAGCGCCGGTGGCCGAAGATACCAAGGTGATCGTGCGCGGTTCCCTTTCCATGGACCCGCTGCGCCATTCGGTGACCTGGAAGGGCCGCGAGGTGACGCTGACGGTGACCGAATTCCTGCTGCTGCAGGCGCTGGCGATCCGGCCCGGATTCGTCAAAAGCCGCGATCAGCTGATGGATGTCGCCTATGACGATCAGGTCTATGTCGACGATCGCACCATCGACAGCCACATCAAGCGGCTGCGCAAGAAGATGCGCACGGTGGATGACGATTTCTCGGCGATCGAGACGCTTTACGGCATCGGTTATCGTTACAACGAAGAATGACCATTGCCGGATTTCTTGCAGCAAGGCGGGGGCGTGTGACCAAGGCCGCGAAATCCGAGAACGGATGTGGTTCTGGGCGAGGACTGGGTCGCACCCTCGGGCGCGGTCGATGAGGATCTGGCCAAGGGCCGTCAGCGGCGCAGCTACATTTCGCTGAACCACTCGCCGCTCGCGCGCAAGATCATCACCTTTAACCTTCTGGCGATGCTGGTCATGGTGGCGGGGGTGCTTTATCTGAACCCGTTCCGCGACAGCCTGGTGTTTCAGCGCGAAAGCGCCATCGTCAGCGAGGCCGAGCTGATCGCCGATGTCTTCGAGGCGCGGATGCCGCTGTCGGCGCCGGTCAATCTGGCGGCGGGCGACGGCCTTGACGTGGCCGAGGTCATGCGCGGGATCGAACTGCCCGAGGGGGCGACGATCTATGTCTTTGATGCGGCAGGAAATCTTTTGGCGGACTCCGGCGCCGTCGGCACCGCGCCGCGCGAAAGGGTCGAGGGGCTGGGGGTCGACAGCCGCTCGACGATGCTCACCGATCTGCTCAACAGCGCCTGGGACTGGCTGACCCGGCTTGCGCATCGCGATCCGGGCGCGGCGCCGCCCGTCGATACCCGGGCCATGGCCGAGGCGCTGGTGCCGCAGGTCGCGGCCGGGCAGACGGTGATGGCGACGCGGCGCAACACCTCGGGGGCGACGATCTTTTCGGTGGCGACCGGGCTGTTCCAGAACGACGTCCATGTCGGCACCGTGGCGATGACCTCGGCCGCGGGGGAAATCGACAAGCTCGTCCGGGTCGAGCGCGAACAGGTGCTGCAGATGTTCGTCGTGGCGATCATCGTTTCGATCGGGCTGTCTCTGGTGCTGGCCTCGACCATCGCCAACCCGCTTTCCGACCTTGCCGCCGCCGCCGAGATCGGCCGCGACCGGCATTCCCGCAAGATGACGCCGGGTCGGATCCGCATTCCCGACCTGACCGCGCGGCCCGACGAGATCGGGCGGCTGTCGGGCGCGCTGCGCGGCATGGTGGCGGCGCTTTACGACCGGATCGACGCGAATGAACAGTTTGCCGCCGATGTGGCGCATGAAATCAAGAACCCGCTGGCCAGCCTGCGCTCGGCCGTGGCCTCGCTGCATGTGGTCAAGCGCGAGGATCAGCGTCTGCGCCTGCTGGAGGTGATCGACCATGACGTGCGCCGCCTTGACCGGCTGGTGAGCGACATCTCGAACGCCTCGCGGCTCGACAGCGATCTGGTCAAGGAAGAGGAAGAGCCCTTCGACCTGTTGAAGATGCTTGCCAATCTGGGCGACCATCTGGGCCGGGAGGCGGGGGCGAAAGGGGTCGAATTCATCACCGACCTGCCCGCGGATCCGATCCGCATCACCGGCCTCGAGGCCCGTCTGGCGCAGGTTTTCGTCAATCTGATCAGCAATGCGATCAGCTTCTGCGAAGAGGGCGACGCGGTCCGGGTCTGGGCGCGCAAACGCGAAAACCGGGTGCTGGTGGTGGTCGAGGACACCGGGCCGGGCATTCCCGAACAGGCCCTGTCCAAGGTCTTCAAGCGCTTCTATTCGCAACGCCCCGAGGGCCAGTTCGGCGACCATTCCGGCCTGGGGCTGGCGATCTCGAAACAGATCGTCGAGGCGCATGGCGGCGTGATCTGGGCCGAGAACATCCGCCCGACCGATGCCGACATCACCTCGGAACCGCTGGGCGCCCGCTTCGTCGTCGGCCTGCCGGTCTGAGCCTTGGGCCCGCCGCTGCATGCCACGGCGGTTGCGCTGACGCCCGGGGCGGGGGTGCTGATCCTTGGTCCCTCGGGGGCGGGGAAATCCGGGCTCGCCTTGCGGTTGATGGCCTTCGGGGCGCGGCTGGTGGCCGATGACCGGGTTTTGCTGGCGGTGGAAGAGGGCGCGCTGATCGCCCGTGCCCCCGCGCCGATCGCCGGTCTGATCGAGGCGCGGGGCGCGGGCATCCTGCGCGCCGAGACGCTGGCGCAGGCGCGGATCGTGCTGGCGGTGGACATGGGGCGGGACGAGGCCGAAAGGCTGCCACCTTCACGCGAGATTGCGTTTCTGGGCGTCACCCTGCCCCTTGTGCTGCGCCTGCAACATGGTCATCTTGAGGCGGTGATCCTGCAATGGCTGAAGGCCGGGAGAGCGATGTGAACGAACGCGCGGCAACCGAGACGGTGAACCGGCTGGTTCTTGTCACCGGCCCTTCGGGGGCGGGGCGCACCACCGCGATCGTCGCGCTCGAGGATCTGGGCTACGAGGCGATCAACAACCTGCCGTTGTCCCTGGTGCCGCGGCTGATCGATGGCCCGCTGACCCGGCCGATGGCTTTGGGCATCGACGTGCGCAACCGCGATTTTTCCGTCGCGGCGCTGATCGAGCTGATCGACTGGCTGACGCGGGAACCGGGCCTGCTGCTCGAAGTGCTGTATCTGGACGCCACGCCCGAGGCGCTGATCCGGCGCTATTCCGAGACCCGGCGCCGCCATCCGCTGGCGCCGCAGGCGCAGCCGCTCTCGGGGATCGTGCAGGAATTCGACATGCTGGCGCCGATCCGGATGCGGGCCGATGTGCTGATCGACAGCTCGACGATGAGCCCGCATGACCTGCGCGCCGAGGTCGGGCGCTGGTTCGACATGGGGCAGATCTCGCGGCTGGCGATTTCGCTGCACAGTTTCAGCTACAAGCGCGGCGTGCCGCGCGGGCTCGACATGATGTTCGACTGCCGGTTTCTGGCGAATCCGCATTGGGTCGAGGCGCTGCGGCCGCTGACCGGGCTGGATCCGGCGGTAGCGGCGCATGTGCAGGGCGATGCCCGCTATCAACCCTTCATTCAGAAGGTGTGTGATCTACTGCTGTTTCAACTTCCGGCGCATCTGGACGAAGGCAAGGCCCATCTGGCCGTGGGCTTCGGATGTACCGGCGGGCAACATCGTTCGGTTGCCGTAACGGAAGCCGTAGCCAAGGCCCTTGCACAGGCGAACTGGCAAGTGTCTAAACGGCACAGGGAGCTGGAACGTCGGGCACAGGCCATGCCCACAGGGAAAGAGGCAGAGGGCGCGTGATCGGGATCGTGATCGTGGCACATGGGGGTTTGGCGCGGGAATATCTCGCGGCGGTCGAGCATGTCGTCGGCCCGCAAGAGGGCATACGCGCCATCACCATAGAAGACGACCATGACAGGGCGGCGAAACAGGCCGAGATCCGCGCCGCCGCCGATGCGGTCGACAGCGGCGCCGGGGTTGTCGTCGTCACCGACATGTTCGGCGGCTCGCCCTCCAACCTGAGCCTGATGGCCTGCGAGGCCGGCGGGCGCGAGATCATCTATGGTGCCAATCTTCCCTTGCTGATAAAGCTCGCCAAATCGCGCTCTTTGGGCGTGCATGCGGCGGTGGAAGCCTCTCTTGATGCCGGTCGCAAATATATCAATTGCTATTCGACGGGCGGAGCCTCGGCCAAGTGAGTGTCAGCAAGGTCTTGAAGATCGTGAATGAAAAGGGCCTGCATGCGCGGGCCTCGGCGCGGTTCGTGGAGGTGGTCGAGGCGCATGACGCAAGGGCCGAGGTCGAAAAGGACGGGATGAAGGTCTCGGGCGATTCGATCATGGGTCTGCTGATGCTTGCCGCCTCGCGCGGGACCACGATCGAGGTCACGACCTTCGGGCCTGAGGCCGACAAGCTGTCCGCCGCGCTTGAGGCGCTGGTGGCCGACCGCTTCGGCGAAGAGATGTGAGCCGCAAGGCAAGAAGGGAAGTGTCGTGACCGACAGCCAACCCGTCGACCGCATGTTGGTCGAACAAAAACCCTATGATATCAAGCGGCTGTCCTATGCGGGGACGTTCACCAACCCGTGGAAGGCGAATACGATCCGCACCATCGAATGGCTGACGGCGAAATGGACGCTGTTGCAGCTGATCCGCAAGTTCGAGCGTCGCGGCGCGCCGGTGGGTCAGCCGTTCTGGCCGCAGGCGCTGGAGATCATGGGGATCGAGGTGAAGACCCCCGCCGCCGAAATCGCCCGCATCCCCGCGACCGGGCCGCTCGTCGTCGTCGCGAACCACCCGCACGGGCTGGTGGACGGGATGGTGCTGGCCTGGCTGATCGGGCAGGTGCGGACCGATTACAAGATCCTGACCCGTTCGCTGCTGACCGGCATTCCCGAGATCGAGGAATTCATGCTGCCGGTGCCCTTCCCGCATGAGCCGAATGCGCAGGAGGAAAGCCTGAAGATGCGGGCCGAATGCATGGCGCAGCTGAAGCGCGGCGGCGTGATCGTGCTGTTTCCGGCGGGCGCGGTGGCGCATTCGAAGACCTTCTTCGGCCCGGCGATCGAGGGCGAATGGAACCCCTTCACCGCAAAGATGCTGGCGCGTTCGGGGGCTGCGGTGCTGCCGATCTATTTCCCCGGCAAGAATTCGCGCGCCTATCAGATCGCCAACAAGCTGGGCGCGACGCTGCGGCAGGGGCTTTTGCTGCATGAAATCAAGCGCGCGCTCTTCAAGCCGCAAGCGCCGGTGATCGGGCCGCCGAAGACGGCCGCCGAGATCGCCGAGGCGCTGAAACATCCGCGCCAGTTCCTCGCCGATCTGCGCGCCGAAACCCTGGCGCTGCGGCACTGAGGCCGCAGCCGCGCGCGGCGCGCAAATGGGCGCTCAGGGCGCGCGGCTGACCAGCAGCTTGTCGATCCGCCGCCCGTCCAGGTCCACCACCTCGATGCGCAGCCCGTAAAGGGTGAAGACGGCGCCGACCTCGGGCAGCTGGCCGGTCTCGTCCAGCACCAGCCCGGCGACGGTCTGATAATCGCGCCCCTCGCGCAGCGGAAAGCCGAAGGCATCGGCGAATTCGTCGGCGGGCATCCAGCCCGCCACCAGAACCGAACCATCGGCGCGGGGCACCATCTTCGGCTCCTCGGGCTCGCCCGGGTCGTGGAAATCGCCGGTGATCGCCTCGAGCAGGTCCATCGGCGTCACGATGCCCTCGAAATGGCCGTATTCGTCAAAGACCAGCACCATATGCGCCGGGGCGCTGCGCAGGGTTTCCACCACGTCCAGCGCCGACATGCCGTCGCGCACCACCGGCGCGGGCAGGATCAGCGCGCGCAGATCGCCCGCCTCGGCGCGGGGGCGGTGATCGAGAAAATCGCGCGAGGACAGCACGCCGACGATGTCATCGGGGCCGCCATCGCGCACCGGCAGGCGGGAATGACGGGTCTCGCGGAAGCGCTTGACGATGGCGGCGGGGCTGTCGGTGATGTCGACCAGATCGACCTCGTGGCGCGGCGTCATCACGCCCCGTGCGGAGCGGTCGGCAATCCGCATCACCCCGGCGATCATCTCGGTTTCGGCCTCTTCCATCACGCCCGCGGTCTGCGCCTCGGCCAGCACCATCTTGACCTCTTCGTCGGTCATGTTGCTTTCGGCGCCGCCCGACTGGCCCAGCACCAGCAGCACCAGCCGCCCGGAAATGTCGAGCAGCCAGACCACCGGCGCGGCGACAATCGCGATCAGCTGCAACAGCGGCGCGATCCGCACCGCCACCGCCTCGGGACGGCGCAGCGCGATCTGTTTCGGCACCAGTTCGCCAAAGACGAGCGAGGCATAGGTGATCGCCACCACCACGCCGCCGACGCCGAGGGTGTCGGCAAGGCTGGGCGCAAGTCCTTGCAGCGAAAGCCAGTTCGAGAGCCGCTCGCCCAGGGTCGCGCCGGAAAACGCCCCCGAGAGCACGCCCACCGCGGTGATGCCGATCTGCACCGAGGACAGGAACCGCCCCGGTTCCTCGCCCAGCCGGATCGCGATCCGGGCGCCGCGGCTGCCGCGGTCGGCCAGAAGCTTCAGGCGCGCCGGGCGCGAGGAGACGATGGCAAGTTCCGACATGGCAAGCACGCCGTTGACGAGGGTCAAAAGCAGGACGATGGCGATTTCAAGAAACATCGGGGGGTCCGGGCGTCAGGGAAAGGCGGCTGGAAAAGGGCAGGGTGGCCGCGGTCGGCGGCGGAGCAGGGGCGTCAGCAGGCATGATCCGCTACAGGTAGGGTCGGCAGGACCGCCGCACAAGCGCAATCGTGCCGGGCTGCGCGGCTTCGCCGCAAGAGCGGGGCCATGAAGATGGACCATGCCGGCGCCAAAGGGGCCCCGATGGCGGGCCGCCGCCGCGGGGGTCTTGCGCTTTCGCCCCGCGACACCTAGATTGATCCCGTTCCGCAAGGGACTATGGGTGTAGACGGGCCAACTAGGCTGGATCGGACGGGGGTGCGAATCCCCCCACCTCCACCATTTCTCCTGGGCTAACAGGAGTGCGGGGGTGAATTAGGGTCGACGAACGGTTGAATGGGTACTTGCATCTCGGTTGGACGCAGCCGTTATCTGCTCAAATGTACAGTTGCCAACGACAACCGTGCTCCGGTGGCTCTGGCTGCGTAAGCAGCTCGGGTACCGAAACCTAAAGTCCTTACGCTTAGCCGCTTAAGGCGGGGCTCGCAGGTGCCTGGCAACAGAAACCTGCACTTTCCCCCACCCCCTTCCGCCGCGCGGCCTCTCCGATGCCGGGGCCGCCGCCCCGTGGCACGCTGCTTGCGGCTTGTTCTTGCCCCCTTTTCTTGCACGGCGAATCCCCTATGCTGGGCCGAAAGGAAAGGCGGACAGATGACCCGTTCGATCGACTACGGCACGCTCATGCACCGCGCGATGCGCGGGCTGATCCAGACCGTCCTGACCGAGGTGGCCGAACATGGCCTGCCCGGGGCGCATCATTTCTTCATCACCTTCGACACCCGCGCGCCGAAGGTGGAAATGGCGGACTGGCTGAAAAGCCGCTATCCCGAAGAAATGACCATCGTCATTCAGCACTGGTTCGACAACCTTGTCGTCACCGACGAGGGCTTCTCGATCACGCTGAACTTCGGCAACCAGCCCGAACCGCTGGTGATCCCCTTCGATGCCGTGCACACCTTCGTCGACCCCTCGGTCGAATTCGGCCTGCGCTTCGAATCGCAAGACAGCGACGAAGAGGACGAGGACGAGGACGACGAGGACGAACCGCAGGAGGAACCGGAAAAACCCCGGACCGAAGCCGAAGTGGTCAGTCTCGACAAATTCCGCAAATGAGACCCGAGTGATGTTCAACTTCCTCAACCGAAAGTCACCACCACCCTTACCGCGCATCTGCCGACCTGCCTTCTGGCCGAGGACCGCGCCCTGCGCTACGACGCCCCGGTGCAGAAATGGCTTGCCGCCGAGGGCTTTGGCAGCGTCACCTCGGGCAAGTCCTCGGTGAATGCCGAAGGGCGGGGGACCGCCTCGCAGGTCGTTTTCACCGTGACCGGGCTGGATGCCAGGCTGCTGGACCGGCTGGTGGCGCATTTCGACAGCCTCGGCTCGCCCAAGGGCTCGTGGTTCACCGATGCCGAGGGCAAGGAGCTGCGTCGCTTCGGCACCACCGAGGTCGTGGTGCTGGAGCTGGACCCGGCCGTCCTGCCCGCGGGCCAGTCGGCCGCGCAGGTCGCCGCCACGCTGATGGGCCCGATCGAGGAGCGCGTCAGCTCTGCCGGGCGGCTGCAGGGCGCGGGCACCTATCCGGGCGCGGTCGAGCTGTATTTCCACTGCCGCTCGCCGCGGATCGTCGAAACCGCGCTGGCCGAGTTGCTGGCGCATCATCCGCTGTGCCGCAATGCCCGCGTCTACCGGATGTCGGTCGACGCCTGAGGGCGGTATACCTCGGCATGCCGATTGCAAAAAATGTCCCGCCGTCCTATGACGCGCGGGACATTTCGCATCACGGAGGCCCACGATGACCGCGACCCGCACCGAGACCGACAGCTTCGGTCCGCTGGAGGTTCCCGCCGACAAATATTGGGGCGCGCAGACGCAGCGCTCGATCCAGAATTTCCCGATCGGCTGGGAACGTCAGCCGAAACCGATCATCCGCGCGCTGGGCGTGATCAAGAAGGCCGCCGCGCTGGTGAACAAGGCGCAGGGCGATCTGGACCCGGCTTTGGCCGATGCCATTGCCGCCGCCGCGACCGAGGTGATCGAGGGCAAGTTCGACGACAACTTCCCGCTGGTGGTCTGGCAGACGGGGTCGGGCACGCAGTCGAACATGAACGCGAACGAGGTGATCTCGAACCGCGCCATCGAGATGCTGGGCGGCGTGATGGGCTCGAAAAAGCCCGTCCATCCGAATGACCATGTGAACATGGGGCAAAGCTCGAACGACACTTTCCCGACCGCAATGCATGTGGCGATTGCCTGCCATGCGCGCGACGTGCTGATCCCGGGGCTGGAAAAGCTGTCCAAGGCGCTTTGGGCGAAGTCGGAAGAGTTCAAGGATATCATCAAGATCGGCCGCACCCATACGCAGGATGCGACGCCCCTGACGCTGGGTCAGGAATTCTCCGGCTATGCGACGCAGGTTGACCGCGGCATCGAGCGGGTGAAGCTGGCGCTGCCGCATATCTATGAGCTGGCGCAGGGCGGCACCGCTGTCGGCACCGGGCTGAACACCCGCGTCGGTTGGGATACCCGCATCGCCGCGCAGATAGCCGAGATCACCGGCCTGCCCTTTGTCACCGCGCCGAACAAGTTCGAGGCGCTCGCCGCGCATGATGCGATGGTGTTCTTCTCGGGCGCGCTGAAGACCATTGCGGCAAGCCTCTTCAAGATCGCGAACGACATGCGCCTGCTCGGCTCCGGCCCGCGCTCGGGTCTGGGCGAGCTGATTCTGCCGGAAAACGAACCGGGCAGCTCGATCATGCCGGGCAAGGTCAACCCGACCCAGGCCGAGGCGCTGACGATGGTCTGCGCCCATGTCATGGGCAATGATGCCGCCATCGGCTTTGCGGGCTCGCAGGGCCATTTCGAGCTCAATGTCTACAACCCGATGATGAGCTACAATGTGCTGCAATCGATGCAGCTTCTGGGCGACTCGGCCTCGGCCTTCACCGACAACATGGTGGTGGGCACGCAGGCGAATACCGCGCGGATCGACAAGCTGATGAAGGAAAGCCTGATGCTGGTGACGGCGCTGGCGCCGACCATCGGCTATGACGCCGCGACCAAGGTGGCGAAGACCGCGCACAAGAACGGCACGACTTTGCGCGAGGAAGCGATTGCGCTGGGCTACGTCGATGGCGAGACCTTCGACCGTGTCGTGCGCCCGGAAGACATGATCAGCCCGAAAGGCTGAGGCCAAAGGCGGGAACCGGTGCGTCCGGTTCCCGTCTCCTCAACTGCGCTCGAGGTTCATCGCGATCAGATCGCGGACCTGCGCCGGATGGGTCACGGGCAGCATGTGCCCGCCGCCCGGAATGCAGGCCACCCCCACATCGGAAAGCCGCGCCGCAATCGCCTCGCAGACCGGGGGGACGATGGCCGGGCTTTGATCGCCATGCAGGATCATCACCGGCGCGTCGATCGCCTCGATCCCGTCTTGCCGCCAGATCTGCCCCGGATCGGTGAAGTTGGCCGAAGAAATATTGCCCACCATCGGCATCTGCGCGGCAAAGCGGGCGCGGTGATGCGCGGGCAGATCCTCCCAAGGCACGCCCGCGCCCCAGGCGCCCATGAAGCCGCGCGCGGCGGTGTCGTGATCGCCCGCGGCGATCAGCGTCTCGAAATGGTCCTGATGGCCGCGCAGGGCGACCCAATCGGCGCTGCCCTCGACGGCGCGGAACAGCACCGGCTCGATCAGTGTCAGCGAGCGGATCGCATCAGGCGCCGCCACCGCCAGCCGCAGCGCCACCGAGGCGCCGAAACTGTGGCCCACCAGATCCAGCGGCCGGTCGATGAAACTGGCCGCGATCTGCGTCACCAGCCGCTGAAATGCGCCCGGTTCCGCCCCCTCGGCCGACCAGTCGGCGGATTGCCCATGCCCCGGCTGATCGAAACTCGTCGCGGTGACAGTCTCGCCCAGGGGCTCCAGCACCGGCCCCCAAAGGCCGGAAGTGCCAAGGGTGCAGTGAATGGCCAGCATCGGCCGCGGGCCGCTGCCAAAGCTTTGCCAGAAGATCTCTTGCCCCTGCCGGATGTCCTTGGGCATCAGAGCGTCCCCAGATGCGCGTCAAGGAACTCAAGCCGGTCCTGCCCCCAGAAGCGCTGATCGGTTTCGCGGACGATATAAAAGGGGGCGCCAAAGACGCCGCGATCCACCGCCTCTTCCAGGTTCTTCTCATAGGCCATCGCGCCGGTGAAAAGCCCGGTGGTGACGAGGTTCGGATCGAACCCGGTCTCGGCCAGCTTTTCGCGCAGCACCTCATCTTCGCCGATGTTGCGATCCTCGACCCAAAGGGCGCGCAGGATCGCCCGCACCAGCGCGCCGACATCGCCGCCGCCCCCTTTCGCCGCCTCTGCCTGCGCCGCGATCACGGCATAGGACCCCGGCGCCGCATTCGGCGGATAGATCGTGGGCTTGACGTTCATCTCCATCCCCAGATGCTGCGCCCACCGCGCCAGCTCCTGATTGCGGTAGGCCATCCGCGCCGGATGCCGCGCGGCGGGCCGCACGCCGCCGGTGCGGTCAAACAGCGCCAGCACGTCCAGCGGCCTGTACCTGATGGCCGCGCCATGTTTCGCGGCGATCCGTTCCAGCCGGTCCCCGGCCAGATAGGTCCAGGGGCTGAACACCGAGAAAAAGTAATCAATCTGCGCCATCTTATCGCTCCCCCGGCTTGCAAGGTTTGCGGGCAGGCTAGCCCGGTGCTAAGGCAGGCGCAATCCGCCGAATCCGCTGCTGCCGCAGCGGCAAGAAAGGAACTGCCATGGCTGCGATGACCGAACCGAAGCTCATTTCCGGCAATGCGAACCGGCCGCTGGCGCAGGCCATCGCGCGGCGGATGTCGATGCATCGCGGCATGTCGGTGGGGCTGGTCGATGCCCGCGTCGAGCGCTTCAACGATCAGGAAATCTTCGTCGAGGTTTACGAAAACGTCCGCGGCGAGGACATGTACATCATCCAGCCGACCTCCAACCCGGCGAATGACAACCTGATGGAACTGCTGATCATGACCGATGCGCTCAAGCGCTCCTCGGCGGATCGGATCACCGCCGTCATCCCCTATTTCGGCTATGCCCGGCAGGATCGCCGCGCCAAGGCCCGCACGCCGATTTCGGCGAAACTGGTGGCGAACCTGCTGACGGAAGCCGGGGTGGACCGCGTCCTGACGCTCGATCTGCACGCGACGCAGATTCAGGGCTTTTTCGACATCCCGGTGGACAACCTTTACGCCGCGCCGGTCTTTGCCCTTGATATCCTGCACAATTTCAAGGGCGCGCGGGAAGATCTGATGGTGATTTCGCCCGACGTGGGCGGGGTGGCACGGGCGCGGGAACTGGCCAAACGGATCGGGGCGCCGCTCGCCATCGTCGACAAGCGCCGCGAAAAGGCGGGCGAGGTCGCGGGGATGACGGTGATCGGCGAGGTCACCGGCAAGAAATGCATCATCGTCGATGACATCTGCGACACGGCGGGGACTTTGTGCAAGGCGGCCGAGACGCTGATGGAGGCGGGCGCGACCGAGGTGCATGCCTATATCACCCACGGCGTCCTGTCGGGCCCGGCGGTGGAGCGGGTGGAGAATTCGGTGATGAAATCGCTGGTCATCACCGATTCGATCGAGCCCACCGAAGAGGTGAAGAACGCCCGCAACATCCGCATCGTGCCGACCGCACCGATGTTCGCGCAGGCGATCCTGAACACCTGGTCGGGCACGTCGGTGTCGTCGCTGTTCGAGACCGACACGCTGGTGCCGATCTACGAGGGGCTTTATTCGACGCTGTAACCGCTGGACAGGCCGGGGGAATTCGACAAGGCTCGGGTCATGCTGATCCGGGCCTTTCTGCTTTTCTGTCTGACTGCCGCCCCGGCCGCGGCCGATTGCGTCGTGCTGCTGCATGGGCTTGCCCGCAGCCCGCGCTCGCTTTTCGTGCTGGAGCGGGTGCTGGAAGCGCGGGGCAGGCGGGTGGTGAACCTTGGCTATCCTTCGACGAGGGAGACGGTGGCGCAGCTGGCGGACCGGATCGAGGCGGGCTTTACCGCCTGCGGGCCGGGGCCGGTCGATGTGGTGACGCATTCGATGGGCGGCATCCTGCTGCAGATCTGGGCCGAGCGCGGGGAAAACGCCCCGCGCATCCGCCGCGCGGTGATGCTGGCGCCGCCGAATGGCGGGTCCGAGATCGTCGACACCTTTCGCGATCAGGCCTGGTTTGGCTGGATGAACGGCCCGGCGGGGCTGGCGCTTGGCACCGGCGCCACCGATGCGCCCGCGCGCCTGGCCGTGCCGCGGTTCGATTTCGCGGTGATCGCGGGCTCGGACAGCCTGAACCCGATCACCTCCTGGCTGATCCCGGGACCGGATGACGGCAAGGTCTCGGTCGCAAGCGCGAAACAGGCGGGGATGCGGGATTTCCTCGTGCTGCCGGTCACCCACACCTGGATGATGGATGATCCAAGGGTGATCGTCGAAGTGCTGGCATTTCTGGACACGGGCCAGTTCGAGCCGGTGCCGGGCTGGGGCGCGGCCTTGCAGCGGCTGGCCCTGCCGTGAGCCGGGCAGGGGGGCGCTGCCCCCCTCTTGCCTGCGGCAAGTCTCCCCCCGGGACTATTGTCCCAAGGTGAAAGGGCGTTGTTTTCACCTTGGCGGAAATATCCTCGGGGGTGCGGGGGCAGACAGCCCCCGCTGCCGCGGTCAGAGAATGCGGTTCACATGGCCCATCTTGCGACCCGGCTTGGCTTCGGCCTTGCCGTAAAGATGGATCTGCGTGTTCTTTGCCCGGGCAAATTCGGGGATGCGGTCCACGTCGGCGCCGATCAGGTTCAGCATCTCGACATCGGCATAGCGCCCGCCATCGCCGAGCGGCCAGCCCGCGACCGCGCGGATATGCTGTTCGAACTGATCGACGGCGCAGCCCGCCTGTGTCCAGTGCCCGGAATTATGCACCCGCGGCGCGATCTCGTTCACCAGAAGGCCCGCGGGCGTCACGAAAAGCTCGACCCCCAGCACGCCGACGTAATCCAGCGCATTGAGGATCCGCGCCGCCACCAGCACCGCATCCGAGCGCAGGGCAGGGGGGATGCGGGCGGGCACGGTCGTCGTATGCAGGATGCCCGACTTGTGCACGTTCTCGCCCGGATCGAAACAGGCAATCGACCCGTCCAGCCCGCGTGCGGCGATCACCGAAATTTCGGCGCTGAAATCGACGAAGCCTTCCAGAACCGCCGTTGCCCCGCCCATCGCGGCCAGCGCCCCGGGCGCGTCGGCGGGGGTCATGATCCGCGCCTGCCCCTTGCCGTCATAGCCCAGCCGCGTCGTCTTCAGGATCGAGGGCGTGCCGATCTGTGCAATCGCGGCATCCAGCGAAGCGGCATCGGTCACCTCGGCCCAGGGCGCGGTGGTCAGGCCGATGCCGTTCAGGAACGACTTTTCCAGGATCCGGTCCTGCGAGGTGGCCAGCGCCTTGCGCCCCGGCCGGATCGGACGCAGGCTTTCCAGCAGATCGAGCGCCGAGGTCGGGATGTTCTCGAATTCATAGGTGATGACATCGACCGCTTCGGCAAAGGCCCGCAGGGCGGCTTCGTCGTCATAGGGCGCGGTAAAGACCCGGTCGGCGACCTGACCCGCGGGCGGATTGGCGCCGGGTTCGAAGATCGCGCATGTCAGACCAAGGCGCGAGGCCGCGACCGAGAGCATCCGCCCCAGCTGCCCGCCGCCCAGAATGCCGATGGTGGCGCCCGGTTTCAGCATCTCAGTCATCTTGCGGCTCGTCGGGAATGGAGGCGGAAAGGGCCTCGCGCCAGGCATCGAGCCGGGTTGCAAGGTCGGGATCCTGCAGCGCGAGGATCCCCGCCGCCATCAGCCCGGCATTGGCCGCGCCCGCAGCGCCGATCGCCATCGTGGCGACGGGAAAGCCTTTGGGCATCTGCACGATCGAATAAAGACTGTCGACGCCCGCCAGCGCCTTCGTCTGCACCGGCACGCCGACGACCGGCACGCGGGTTTTCGAGGCCATCATGCCCGGCAGATGCGCAGCCCCCCCGGCGCCCGCGATGATCACCTGCAACCCGCGTTCAACCGCGGTCTTGCCATAGGCCCAGAGCCGGTCCGGGGTGCGATGCGCCGAGACGATCTTCTTTTCGTAAGCCACGCCCAGTTCATCCAGAACCGTCGCCGCCTCGCGCAGGGTCGCCCAGTCGGACTGGCTTCCCATGATGATTCCCACTTTCACGCCCATTCGGCCCCCCATTCTGTGGCGGCACTATAGGCAGACCGACCGCAGGGGCAAGTCTCAGGCGATGATGTCGGGGGTCAGCCGGTCTTCGATCCGGGCGATCTGGTCTTTCAGCGCCAGTTTCTGCTTTTTCAGCCGCACCAGCCGCAGCTGATCGGGGTGGGCGGCGTTGACCAGCGCGGAAATCGCCTCGTCCAGATCGCGGTGCTCGCGCCGCAGCACTTCAAGCTTGACGCGCAATACCTCGTCCGAGTTCATCTCGATCGGGCTGTCGATATGAGCATTCATGGCATGGTCCGATCACCGGCTGAGACAGACAAGCAGAGCCAAGCCCCCCCGACTCGCCCCGCTTTTGTCCGATCATATCAAATCCGCGGGCCTTGCGGGAAATTTCCTGACTGCGACGCGCCGCCGCCCCCTTGCACCTGCGGGCGGGCTGCCCATATCCTGAGCATGGGGCTGCCGCCTTGCGGGGTCCACATGCAACGTCGCTTTCCAAAGGGCTTGCCAATGACGAAACTGAGCTTCGGCGCACATCCTTATCTGCTGGGCTTCGACCAGCTGGAGCGCCTTGTCGAACGGACCGCAAAATCCGGGTCCGACGCCTATCCGCCCTACAATATCGAGCAATCGGGACCGGACGAATTCCGCATCACCCTGGCGGTGGCGGGCTTTGCCGAGGCCGATCTGGCGATCACCATGGAGGATCGCGCCCTGGTCATCCGCGGCCGACAGGCCGATGACGGGTCCGAGCGCATCTTCCTGCACCGCGGCATCGCGGCCCGCGCCTTTCAGCGCAGCTTCGTGCTGGCCGATGGCGTCGAGGTCTCGGGGGCCGCGCTGGAAAATGGCCTGCTGCACGTCGAGCTGAAACGGGCCCAGCCCGAGCCGGTGGTGCAGACGATTCCGATCCGCAGAAAATAAGGGGGCATCATGGATCACAGAGCTGACTTCGACGTCGCCGCGGGCGAGCGCATTGTTTATGTCCGGCCGGTCCCGGTGACCGAAATCCCGGCCGAAATCCGCGACCGGGTGGGCCATATCGACCACATGTATGCGCTGCACAACATCAACGGCGAGCGGCTGGCGCTGGTGAAGGACCGCGAGATGGCCTTCGTGCTGGCGCGGCAAAACGAGATCACCGCGGTCAGCGTGCACTGAACCGCTCGACATCATCGCGACAGGGGCGGCAGGGGATTTCCCCGCCCGGTGTCCCCCGGCCGCAACAGGACCGCCTGCCCCATGCACACCAGAGGGCGGCGCCTGCCCCGGCGGGCGAGAAGCGCCCGCCATGGGCGGGGCGGGCGCTGCCCGGGGGCCTTTGGGCCCCCGGGGTCCTGGGGCGCATGTCTCGCATGGCCGCGTCACGGGCCGCGGCCAAGCTGAAGCACGGGGCAAAAGCAAAACGCCCCGGGGTTTCCCGGGGCGTTTCCTGTGTCTTTCGAAAGGCTTACGCCTTGATCAGGCCCATCGATTCCAGCTTCAGGATCACCTGATGCGCGCAGTGATCGACATCGACGCCGGTGGTGTCGACGGCCAGTTCCGGGCTCGTGGGCACTTCGTAAGGGTCGGAAATGCCGGTGAATTCCTTGATCTTGCCTTCGCGGGCGAGCTTGTAAAGCCCCTTGCGGTCGCGGCTTTCGCATTCTTCAAGCGAGGTCGCCACATGCACTTCGACAAAGGCGCCATAGGCCTCGATCATCTCGCGCACGGCGCGGCGGGTCGCGGTATAGGGCGCGATCGGCGCGCAGATCGCGATGCCGCCGTTCTTGGTGATTTCCGAGGCGACATAGCCGATGCGCTTGATGTTGATGTCGCGGTGCTCTTTCGAGAAGCCGAGTTCCGAGGACAGATGCTTGCGCACCACATCACCGTCAAGCAGCGTCACCGGACGCCCGCCCATCTCCATCAGCTTGACCATCAGCGCGTTCGCGATCGTCGATTTGCCCGAGCCCGAGAGGCCGGTGAAGAAGACGGTGAAGCCCTGTTTGGCCCGCGCAGGCGAGGTGCGGCGCAGCTCTGCGACCACCTGCGGGAAGCTGAACCATTCCGGGATATCAAGCCCCTCGCGCAGACGGCGGCGCAGTTCGGTGCCCGAGATGTCCAGGACGGTGCAGCCCTCCGGCACTTCGTTCGCCGGGTAATATTGCGCCTTTTCCTGCACATAGACCATGTGCTTGAAATCGACCATGGTGACGCCGATTTCCTCTTCATATTGCTTGAAAAGGGTCTGCGCATCATAGGGGCCGTAGAAATCGACGCCCTGGCTGTTCTTGCCGGGACCGGCGTGGTCGCGGCCGACGATGAAATGGGTGACGCCGTGGTTCTTGCGAATCAGCCCGTGCCAGACCGCCTCGCGCGGGCCCGCCATCCGCATCGCCAGGTTCAGAAGGCTCATCGTCGTGGTCGATTGCGGGTATTGATCGAGCACGGCTTCATAGCAGCGCACCCGGGTGAAGTGATCGACATCGCCCGGTTTCGTCATGCCGACGACGGGGTGGATCAGCAGGTTCGCCTGCGCCTCGCGGGCGGCGCGGAAGGTCAGTTCCTGATGCGCGCGGTGCAGCGGGTTGCGGGTCTGGAAGGCGACGATCTTTTGCCAGCCCAGCTTGCGGAAATAGGCGCGCAGCTCGTTCGGCGTGTCGCGGCGGCCCTTGAAATCATAATGCACGGGCTGCTGGATGCCGGTGATCGGCCCGCCCAGATAGATCGCGCCCGCGGTGTTGTGCAGGTAATTCACCGCCGGATGCGCCAGATCATCGGCGCCAAAGACCTTTTCGGCTTCCTTGGCCTTGTTCGGCACCCATTTGTCGGTGACCGACAGGATCGCCAAAATCACGCCTTCCTGATCGCGCAGCGCGATGTCCTGGCCCGGCGCGATGCCTTCGGCGAATTTCTCGGTCACGTCGAGCGTGATCGGCATCGGCCAAAGCGTGCCATCGGCCAGACGCATGTTCTCCACGACGCCGTCGTAATCGGCCTCGCCCAGAAAGCCTTTCAGCGGGAAGAAACCGCCGTTCATCAAGAGTTCAAGGTCGCAGATCTGCCGCGGCGTCAGGTCCCAGGACGGCAGGTTGCCCGCTTCGATCTTCAGCTTCTGGGCGGATTCGTGGGAAACATAAAGCTCCGGAATGGGAGCCAGATTGGGAAGAGTCATCGCTTGACCTGCTTTTTTTCGAGGGCTAACCGCCGCGCCACACCGGCGCTTGGGCGCGGCTTTGCCCGCAAATAGGGCGTTTTTCAAGCAAAAGCCGGGGGTGCCCGGTGAAAGAAGGCGGTTTTGGTGCGTTTGTGCCGAAGGCCGGAACGAAGTTTCTGCAAACTGCGTCAATCCACGCCGTTTGTTGCGGTCCGAAGCGGTGCTATCGTGCCCCGAAGTTTGCTTTGAGGGGAAGTCATGGGTCTGAAATCAAGTCTGACGCCTATCATTGCCGGTTGGGTGTGGATCTCCGGTTGCGAGTACGGCATCAATCAGGTCTGGCTGAAAAGCCAGTGGGAAGAATACTACAGCACGCTCGGGATGGCCTATCCCGACGACATGATGAAATGGGCTGCCTGGTGTCTTGTCTTCGCGCTGGCGATGCGGATGCTGGTGTCCCGCTTCAACGTGCTGGCGGCGGGGATCGTCTCGTGGATCTTCGTGGTCGGCCTGTCGCTGGTCGCGCTGTGGAACTATGCGCCGATGCCGATGGAAATGTTCCAGCTCTACGGCCCGGCCAGCTTCGCCGAAACGCTCTCGGCGGCTCTGGTGATCTCGATGGTCGTGGGGATCGCCGATGCGATCAAACGCTCGCAGATCCGCGCCAAGGAAAAGGCCAAGGCGAAACTGAAGGCCAAGGCCGTCGCGGCCTGAGCCTGTCACAGTCTGAAACGGGCCGCCCTCGGGCGGCCCTTTTCGTTGCGCCTCAGCCCTGTTCGGCCAGCCAGCGTTCGGCATCGAGCGCCGCCATGCAGCCCATCCCCGCCGAGGTGATCGCCTGCCGATAGGTGTGATCGGTCAGATCGCCCGCGGCAAAGACGCCCGGAATGCCGGTGCGGGTCGTGCCCGGTTCCACCTTCACATAGCCGCCGTGATGCAGCTCGAGCTGGTCCTTGACCAGCTCCGAGGCGGGCGCATGGCCGATGGCGACAAAGAAACCGTGGCAGGGGATCTCGCGTTCGGCCCCGGTCTGCACGTCCCTGATGCGGCAGCCGGTGACGCCCAAAGGCGCCTCGGTGCCCAGCACCTCCTCGACCGTGGCATTCCAGATCACCTCGATCTTCGGGTTCTTCTTCAGCCGCTCGATCAGGATCTTTTCGGCGCGGAAACTGTCGCGGCGGTGGATCACGGTGACCTTCGACGCGAAATTGGTCAGGAACATCGCCTCCTCGACCGCCGCATTGCCGCCGCCGACCACCACGACCTCCTTGCCGCGATAGAAGAACCCGTCGCAGGTGGCGCAGGCCGAGACGCCGAAGCCCTGGAATTTCTGCTCCGACGGCAGGCCAAGCCAGCGCGCCTGCGCCCCGGTGGCCAGAATGACCGTGTCCGCAGTATAGACCGTGCCCGAGTCGCCCGTCGCGACAAAGGGCCGGGTGCCCAGATCCAGTTTGGTGATGATGTCGGTGATGACCTCGGCGCCCATCGCGCGGGCATGTTCTTCCATCTGCACCATCAGCTCCGGCCCCTGCACCTCGGTGCGGCCGGGCCAGTTTTCCACCTCGGTGGTGATCGTCAGCTGCCCGCCCGGCTGCATCCCCTGCACGAGGATCGGCTTCAGCATCGCGCGCGAGGCATAGACCGCGGCCGTATAGCCGGCCGGCCCCGACCCGATGATCAGAACCTTCGTATGCTTCGTGTCGCTCATGCCGGAACTCCTGTTGTGACGCCGCTCATATAAGCAGCAGACAGGCCCGGGAAAACCCCCGCGCGGCACCGCTGTGTCGCACCCGGGGCTTTCCCGGGCGATTGCGCTTGCGCCCGAAAGGGCGAAACAATATTGCGCAGCTTGGCGCTGGAAGATAAGGTTTGCGCAGCCAAGGAGGTTCGGCATGGGCACGAGCAAGCTCGACGAGATCGACCGGAAGATTCTGGCCGAGCTGCAGGCGGATGGCCGGATGACGAACGTCGAATTGGCCAAGCGCGTCGGCATTTCGGCACCGCCCTGCCTGCGGCGGGTGCGCACGCTGGAAGAGGCGGGCTACATTCGCGGCTATCACGCCGATGTGAACCCGCGCGAGCTGGGCTTCGAGGTGCAGGTCTTCGCGATGGTGCGGCTGCACAGCCAGGCGGAAACGGATCTGAGCGCGTTTGAGCGCCGCTGCCAGGCCTGGCCCTTGGTGCGCGAATGCCACATGCTGAACGGCGAGATCGACTTCGTGCTGAAATGCGCGGCGCCGGATCTGAGCACGTTCCAGAATTTCCTGACCGGGCAGCTGACCGCAGCCGAGAATGTGGCAAGCGTGAAGACCTCGCTCGTCATCCGCTGCGCCAAGGACGACCCCGGCGTGCCCTTCGACGTGCTCGAAGAGCGGCTCGCCAAACACGCCTGAGCGCTCGGCCCCAGGGGGGCAGGGGGGCTCTGCCCCCCGTCCCCGCGGGACTCCCCCCGGGATATTTGCGCCAAGGTGAAAGGCAAACCGGGATCTGCTTTCACCTTGGTCCAAATATCCCGGGGGGTGAATTGGCCGTCAGGCCAAGAGGGGGGCAGCGCCCCCCGCCTTGCCCTCAGATCTCGCCCGCGCGCACCAGATCGATCATCGCCTGTCCCTTGCGCGCCTCTTCCAGCGTCCAGAGGAAGGGTTCGCCGTCGCGGATGTGGCGGGCAAAGGCTTCGACCTGCAGCACATATTGGTTCACCCCGGGGAAGCGGTGGGTTTCGGTGCTGCTCATGCCGTGCAAGGTGATCTCGGCCTGATCGAAGGCGGCGGCGTTGAACGGGGCCGTAAAGGTGATCCGGCCGGTCTCGCCCTGCAAGGTCACCTCCTGGCGCGGGAAAAGCCGGGTCGAGGTCATCGCGGCAAAGGTGAACTCCCCGCCCGGGCCCGCCATCTCGCCCCAGACCTGGGCGAACGTGTCGACGCCGTTCTCGCGTTTGATCCGCGACGCAAGCCGCACCGGTTCCGCCCGCGCCGCGAAGCGGATCGAGGAATAGGCATAGACGCCGATATCGGGGATCGAGCCGCCGCCGGTCTCGGCGCGGTTGCGGATGTTCCCCGGGTCGGGGTTGTCGAAGCAGAACACGACATCGGCATGTTTCAGCCGCCCGATCCGGCCCTCGTCGAGCCAGCGCCGCGCCAGCTGCCATTGCGGGTGATGCACGATCATATAGGCCTCGGCCGCGCATTTGCCGCTGGCGTCGCGGGCGGCGATCAGCGGGTCGATCTCCTCGGCCCGCAGGGCCAGCGGCTTTTCGATCAGCACATGCTTGCCCGCCTGAAGCGCCCTGATCCCCCAGTCCACATGCAGATGGTTCGGAAGCGGGATATAGACCGCCTCGATCGCGGGATCGGCCAGCAGCGCCTCGTAGCTCTCATGCAGGGTCAGATCGGGGGCGAAGGCGGTGAAGGCCGTAGCTTTCGCGGGGCTGGATGTCGCCAGCGCCGCCAGACGCGCGCCCCGCGCCGCATGGAGCGCAGGCCCCATCCGGCGCGCCGCGAAATCCGACGCGCCGAGAATTCCGAAATTGACTGGCTGCATGGTCCTCTCCCTTTGGCCCCAAGCTAGCGCGCGGGGCCGGGGCGGGCAATGTCAGCCCGGCAGGCTCATGCCCTTTTCCTTGGCCAGCGCCTTCATCCGGCCCTGCAGCTTTTCAAACGCCCGGACCTCGATCTGCCGGATGCGTTCGCGGCTGACGTCATATTGCGACGAGAGTTCCTCGAGCGTCACCGGCTCGTCACGCAGCCGCCGCGCCATCAGGATGTCGCGTTCGCGTTCGTTCAGCACATCCATTGCCGCGACCAGCATCGCGCGGCGGGCCTGCAATTCGTCGGCCTCGGCATAGGCCTCGGCCTGATCGGCATCCTCGTCCTCGAGCCAATCCTGCCATTGCGTGGCGCTTTCGCCATCGCTGGCGCCCACCTGCGCGTTCAAGGACGCATCCGACCCCGCCAGACGGCGGTTCATCTCGATCACGTCGTCTTCGCTGACGTTCAGATCATGCGCGATCTTCGCCACCGCATCGGGGCGCAGATCGCCCTCGTCCAGCGCGCCGATCTTCGATTTCGCCTTGCGCAGGTTGAAGAAGAGCTTCTTTTGCGCCGAGGTGGTGCCCAGCTTCACCAGGGACCACGAGCGCAGGATGTATTCCTGGATCGCGGCGCGGATCCACCACATCGCATAGGTCGCCAGCCGGAAGCCGCGTTCCGGGTCGAAGCGTTTCACCGCCTGCATCAGGCCCACATTCGCCTCGGAAATCACCTCGGCCTGCGGCAGGCCGTAGCCGCGATAGCCCATGGCGATCTTTGCCGCCAGCCGCAGGTGCGAGGTCACCAGCCGATGCGCGGCTTTCGGGTCCTGATGATCGACCCAGGCCTTGGCCAGCATGTATTCCTCTTCCGGTTCCAGAAGCGGAAACTTGCGGATTTCCTGCAGATAGCGGTTCAGACCCTGTTCGGGGCTGGGGGCTGGCAGGTTGGCATAGCTCGACATCGGTTCAGTCTCCCTTCGGGCCCCAGATGGGGAAGGAGGCCTGCCCTTTCAAGGGGTTCGGCCGCCGGTCATGGGGATGAACGCAGGATGGGCCGGAATCCGGCGCCGGGCAAGCACTGATGACGCAAGCGTGAGATCAGGTGATCTGCGGCCCGGCGCGCAAGGTTGCCAGCAGCGCCTCGAAATCTTCGGGCAGGGGGGAGGTGAAGCTGAGCTCCTCGCCGGTGACCGGATGGGTAAAGCCCAGCGTCGTCGCATGCAGCGCCTGACGGGGGAAATTGGCCACCGCCTCGGCCGCGGCGGCACCGACCGCGCGGACCGAGAGTTTCCGCTTGCCGCCATAGGTCGGATCGCCCACCAGCCCATGCCCCACATGCGCCATATGCACCCGGATCTGATGCGTGCGCCCGGTTTCGAGCCAGCAATCCATCAAGGCCGCGACGCCGCCAAAGGCCTCGACCGTGCGGGCGCGGGTCACCGCATGGCGCCCGCCGGTGAACAGCACCGCCTGGCGCTGCCGGTCGGTCGGGTGGCGGGCGAGCTGCGAGGTGATCTTCAGGATGCCGCCCTGTTCGAAATTCACCCCGCGGATGCCGCGCAGCCGCGGATCGGCGGCAGAGGGCACGCCCTGCACCAGCGCGGTGTAATGGCGGTGCACCGTGTGTTTCTCGAATTGCGCCGCAAGGCCGTGATGCGCGCGGTCGGATTTCGCCACGACGAGCAGGCCCGAGGTTTCCTTGTCGATCCGGTGCACGATGCCCGGCCGCGCCTCGCCGCCGATGCCCGACAGCCTGCCGCCGAAATGATGAAGCAGCGCATTGACGAGCGTGCCGTCCTCGGAGCCGGGCGCCGGATGCACCACCATCCCCGCGGGCTTGTCGATCACGATCAGGTCCTCGTCTTCCCAAAGCACGGTCAGCGGAATGTCCTGCGCCAGGGTTTCGACCGCGCGGGGCGGCTCAACCGCGATCATGTAGACCTCGCCCGGGGCGACCTTGGCCTTCTGATCGGTGATCGCGACGCCGTCCCGTGTCACCGCGCCCTCGGCGATCAGCCGGGCCAGACGCGAGCGCGACAGCGCCGCTTCTTCTGGCACAAGCGCCGCCAATGCCTTATCAAGCCGCTCGGCGGGGTCTTCGCCGATTTCGATGCGCAGGAGGTGTGCCGCGATGTCCGACATGATGCCTTCCGATCCGGCGCCGCCGCCCGAGGTGAAGTTTCTGAAGATTCTCACCACCACCCTTGCGGGGGTGATGATCTTCGGCCTTCTAACGATCATCTTCCTGCTTGTCACCCGCCTGCCGGGGGCGACGAAACTGCCCGCGCTGCCCGCTGCGATCACGCTCCCCGCGGGGGAAAAGGCCGAGGCCGTGACCTTCGGGCGGGGCTTTACCGTGGTTGTGACGGAAAGCGGCCGGGTGCTGGTCTATCGCCCCGATGGCGGGCTGGCGCAGGATGTGGCGCTGAAGTGACGCTGATCTGGCCTCGGCCATCGCCGAGGCCATGCGAAACAGATGTCCCGTGACCGCCGGGGCGCCAAAGCGTCCCGGCCAGCGCCCGCCCCGCCCATGGCGGGCGCTTCTCGCCCGCCGGGGCTGGGCGCTGGCCTCTCGTCGTGCTCGGGGATGCGGTCGTTTCATCCGCGTCGTGCCGCGGGCGGGGAAAGGCGGTGCCTTTCCTGATCCGCCCGAAGGGACCGATCAAAGCAAAACCGCCGAAGGCGCGAACCTTCGGCGGGCGTATCTTTCCCGGGAAGAAGCCGAAAGCTTACTTCGCTTCCAGCGCGTCGAGACGCGCCTTCAGCGCCTCGTTTTCCTCGCGCGCTTTCGCGGCCATCGCCTTCACCGCGTCGAATTCCTCGCGGGTGACGAAATCGCGATCCGCCATCCAGCGGTCCATCCAGCTTTTCATCGCCGTTTCCGCCTCGGTCTTGGCGCCCTGCGCCACGCCCATCGCATTGGTCATCAGCTTCGACATCTCGTCGAAAAGTTTGTTCGGAGCTTGCATCGTCTTCACCTTCTGCCTGCGGGCCGCCGCACCGGCCCCGCTTGCGCCCTATA
Organism: Rhodobacter capsulatus SB 1003; assembly: GCF_000021865.1. Classification (NCBI taxonomy): domain Bacteria; kingdom Pseudomonadati; phylum Pseudomonadota; class Alphaproteobacteria; order Rhodobacterales; genus Rhodobacter; species Rhodobacter capsulatus. Next base: position 2,999,971 of record NC_014034.1, on the reverse strand, counting down.
TGGGCTGTCAGGCCCGCCGAGACAAGGTTGACTTCGCCGCAGCGCAAGGGCCAAGTGGCACCGCTTCAGCCCGAGGACGTCATGGCCCTTCCTTTCCCCGACATCTCCCCCGACGCGTTCGAGATCCCGATCCTCGACTGGCCGATCCGCTGGTATGCGCTGGCCTATATCGCAGGCCTTCTGGCGGGCTGGCGCATCGTCGTCGCGCTGATGCGGCGCCCGAAGCTCTGGGGCAGGGCCGCGCCGATGCCGCCCGAAGCGGTCGAGGATCTGCTGACCTGGGTGATCCTGGGCGTCATCCTCGGCGGGCGGCTGGGCTTTGTGCTGTTCTACGATCCCGCCACCTATCTGGCTGATCCGCTGGCGATTTTCCGGGTCTGGGAAGGCGGCATGTCGTTCCATGGCGGCTTTGCGGGCGTCGTCGTCGCGGGGCTCGTCTTTTGCTGGCGGCGCGGCATCGCGCCCCTGTCCGTGGGCGATGCCTTTGCGCTGGTGGCGCCGATCGGGCTGTTCCTGGGCCGGATCGCGAATTTCATCAAGCCCGAGCTTTGGGGGCGGCCGACCGACATGCCCTGGGGCGTGATCTTCCCGGTCGAGGCGGCGCAAATCTGCAACGGCTGGGCCGGGCAGGTCGATTACGCCTGCGCCCGCCATCCCTCGCAGCTTTACGAGGCCGGGCTTGAGGGGCTGGTTCTGGGCGCCGTGCTCTGGGCGCTGTTCGCCCGCGGCGCGCTGCGCCGCCCGGGGCTGCTGATGGGGGTGTTCCTGATCGGCTACGGGCTCGCCCGCGCCTTTGTCGAGCTGTTCCGCCAGCCCGATGCGCAATTCGCCAGCGCGACCAATCCGATGGGCTATGCCTATTTTCTGGGCGATATCGGCATCACCATGGGGCAGCTGCTCTCGGCGCCGATGATCGCCATGGGGCTGATGCTGGTGCTTTACGCCCGGATGCGGGGGGCAAGGTGACGCCGCTCGCCCGGCTTCTCGCTGCGCGCATCGCGGCCGAGGGGCCGATCGGGCTGGACCAGTATATGGCCGCCTGCCTGCTGCATCCCGAGCACGGCTATTACGCCACCCGCGATCCCTTTGGCCGGGCGGGCGATTTCATCACCGCGCCGGAGATCAGCCAGATGTTCGGCGAGATGCTGGGCCTCTGTCTGGCGCAGGTCTGGCTGGATCAGGGCCGCCCCGCGCCCTTCATTTTGGCCGAGATCGGGCCGGGGCGGGGCACGCTTTTGGCCGATGTGACGCGGGTGATCGCCCGCGTGCCCGGCATGGCGGATGCGGCGCGGCTGCATCTGATCGAGGCCTCGCCCACCCTGCGCGCGGTGCAGCGCCAGACGCTCGCCGCGCATCCGGTCAGCTGGCATGACAGTGTCGCAACCCTGCCCGAGGCGCCGCTGTTCCTGCTCGCGAACGAGTTCTTCGACGCCCTGCCGATCCGGCAATTCCTGCGCACCGAGGCAGGTTGGGCCGAGCGTCAGGTGGGTCTCGTGGGCGAGTGCCTTGTGCCCGGCCTTGCGCCGCCGACCCGCTTTGCCGCGCTGGAACACCGGCTCGTCGATACGACACCGGGCGATGTGGTGGAAACCTGTCCCGCCGCCGCGCCGATCATGGGGGAAATCGCCCGCCGCATCGCCACCCATGGCGGCGTCGCGCTGGTGATCGATTACGGCCATTGGCGCAGCCTGGGCGACACCTTTCAGGCGGTCAGGGCGCATGGCTTTTGCGACCCTTTCGCCACCCCGGGCGAGGCCGATCTGACCGCCCATGTCGCCTTCGAACCCTTGGCCGAAGCCGCCCGGGCGGCGGGGGCGCAGGCCTCGGCGATGACCGCGCAGGGGGTGCTGCTGGAACGTCTCGGCATCACCGCCCGGGCCGAGGCACTGGCGGCGCGGCTGTCCGGGGCGGCGCGGGAGGCGCATGTCGCCGCGCATCGGCGCTTGACCCATCCCGAAGAAATGGGTCAGGTGTTCCAAAGTCTTGCCATTTTTCCCGCAACCGCCCCGGTGCCCCCGGGCTTCGATGTCTGATCCATGCCCACGACGCTTGAAATCCTGACCTCTCCGGCCCTTTCGGGGGTGACGCACGGGTTTTTCACCCGCAAGGGGGGGGCCTCTTCCGGCATCTTCGCCGGGCTCAATTGCGGCCATGGGTCCTCGGATCAGACCGAGGCGGTGGCGCTGAACCGGGCGCGGGTGGCGACGGCGATGGGGGTCCTGCCCGCGGCGCTGGTGGGGGTGCATCAGATCCATTCCGCCGATGTGCTGGTGGTCGAGGAGGTCCCCGCCGAGACGATGCGCGCCGATGCGCTGGTGACGAAACGCCCCGGCATCGTGCTCAGCGTGCTGACGGCGGATTGCCAGCCGGTGCTGTTTGCCGACCGGGTGGCCGGTGTGGTGGGCGCGGCCCATGCGGGCTGGCGCGGCAGCCGCGACGGCGTGCTGGAAGCGACGCTGGACGCGATGGAGGCGCTGGGGGCCGATCGGGCGCGGATTTCCGCGGTGATCGGGCCCTGCATTTCGCAGCGCGCCTATGAGGTCGGCGATGATTTCATGGAAAACTTCCTGATCGACGATCCGCAGGCGGCGCGGTTCTTTGCGGGCGGCCCCGCGGGCAAGCCGATGTTCGACCTGCCGGGCTACGGGCTTGCACGGCTGCGCGCGGCCGGGGTCGGGCAGGCGGAATGGACGCGGCACTGCACCTATGCCGATCCCGAGCGGTTCTATTCCTTCCGCCGCACCACCCATGCGGGCGAGGCCGATTACGGCCGCCTGATCTCGGCGATTCGGCTTTAGGCGCGGGCGGTCCGCGCCTGTCGGGCCCGGATTGTGGCGCAATCCGCGCCGCAACGCCCGTTAACCCTTTATTTTGCAGTTTCGCGCAACACTTCCTGCCATGATTTCGCCCGCGGGTGGCGCAGGAAAGCACGCTTGGTGCCCAATCGCCGCCGTATTGCGGGGGGAAAACACCTCAGGGGCCGATGCCTGGCATCGGTCCGCAAGAACCGCAGGAGAGCAGAATGACCCTGAAACCGACCCCGCGCTGGATGCAGACCGCCCTTGACAGCGCCGCCAAGGCCTCCGTCGCGATGCCCTGGCAACGCGGTGCCCGCCGGGCCGAGATGCTGGCACGGCGCAAGGGGGCCGCTGCCCCGGTCGCGGCCAAGCGGCCCGCGCTGGCCGCCTGCTGATCCTTTCCGCCTTTGGGGCCGCGCCTTCGGGCATGATCGGCTGCCGCAGCGGCCGGGGGCTGCCACCCCCGGCCGAAAGCGGATGATTCGATCCGATTGCGGCGAAATCCGGGCATTGTTGCCGTAACCGCAACAAGTGGCGGGCAGGCGGGGCGGATTGGTTGCCGCCGTTCAGCAATTCTTCACGAAATTTGACGCAGGGCCGCCCGGCGGGCATTCTGGCCCGGTCTTTCTGCATGCGGTGGGGGCCGTCGCAGATGTGACCAGACCGGAAGGCTGTGCCATGTCGATTACCCACCGGCTCGGGGCCGGGCAGGCTGCCCTGCCCGTGGACCGCGATGATCCCTCTGCCGGGCTGAGCGCCCGCAAGCCGCCCCTGCTGGCGGCGAAATCGCTGCGCGCGATGCCGCTGACGCGGCGGTATCAGTCCTGCTGGCTGACGCCTGAGGGCGCGGTGCAGACCAGCACCCGGCTGGCCCCGGCGACGCCGCTTTTCGAGGAGGCCTTCTCGGCGCTGGCGCGGGGCTCGGTGCTGATGACCGAAGACGGTCCGGTCGCGATCGAGGATCTGCAGCCCGGCCAAAGCGTCCTGACCGCCGAGGGCCGGGCGGAACGGGTGTGCTGGATCGGCTCGATGGTGATCTATCCCGGCGCCGAGACCGGCCGCGATCTGGAGGAACAGGTCAGCCTGACGCGGATCACCGCCGAGGCTTTCGGGGCGGGACGGCCCGCCCTGGATCTGGTGCTGGGCCCGCGGGCGCGGCTGTGCCTGCGCGATCCGCGCCTGCGCCGGGTTTCGGGCCTCGAGGCGGCCTATGTGCCCGCCCGCGCCTTCCTCGACGGCATCAGCGTGATCGAGGTCACCCCCTCGGCGCCGGTTACGGTCTATCATGTGGTGCTGGAACAGCACGGCTCGCTGCGCGTCGCGGGGCTCGAGGTCGAGGCCTTCCACCCCGGCGAGGGGGTGGAGCGGATGATCGATCCGCGGATGCTGTCGCTTTTCGAGGCGCAATTCCCGCAATTCGCCAGCCTTGCGGCTTTCGGCCCGCCTGCGCATCCGCGTCTGACCCGGTTCGAGGTCGAAAGTCTCTGGGACTGAGCGGGGGATTTCGCCCCGGCAAGCCGGGGCGACCCGCGGGGGGCTCCGCCCCCCGCACCCCCCGGCGTATTTTGCCAAGGAAAAGCAGGGCGCTGGGCCGCCGACGGGTTGCGGGGCGGCAACCGAAGGGGTTTTCCTTGGCAAAATACGCCTCTTGGGGGTCCGGGGGCGAAGCCCCCGGCGGGTCGCCTCGCGCAAGCGAGGCGAAATCCTGCTCCCCTACTGCGGCAGCGTCTCGCGCAGATAGCGGATCATGTTGCCGCCCATGACCTTGGCGATCACGCTCTCGCTCAGCCCCGCATCCAGCAACGCCTGCGTCAGCGCCGCCAGTTCCGAGCTGTCGAATTCCGTCTCGACCGCGCCGTCGAAATCCGAGCCGAGCGCGACGTGATCCTCGCCCACCAGTCGCACCGCCGCCACGATCGACCGGGCCACGCCCGCGGGCGTCGCGTCGCAGGTCACCTCGGCCCAGGCGCCGATCCCGATCAGACCGCCTTTCGCCGCGATCTCCCGCATCAGCGCATCGGGGAAATTGCGCTTCACCGGGCAGACGCCGTGAATGCCGCCGTGGCTGACGATCGGCCGCGTGCCCGGCATCGCCAGCACTTCGCGCGCCATCGGTTCCGAAGCATGGGCAAGGTCGATCACCATGCGCTTTTGCACCATCCTTTCAACCACCTGCCGCCCGAAGGGCGTCAGCCCGGCGTCATCCTCGCCATGCAGCGAGCCGCCCAGTTCGTTGTCGAAGAAATGCGTGAGCCCCAGAAGCCGAAACCCGGCGTCGTAAAGCCGATCCAGATTTTCGATCCGGCCTTCCAGGGCATGACCGCCCTCGGCGCCCAGAATCCCGGCCACGGTCTGCGCGCCTTGCGCCCGCGCCGCCAGCACCCGGTCGAGATCCCCCGCCCGCCGCACCACCACCAGCTGATCGGGCGCCGCCTCGGCTATCGCCCGCAGCCGCGCCGCCTGATCCAGCGCGCGTTCGGCAAGGCTGAACCAGCTCCGCACCGGCCGCAACTGCCCCATCACCAGAAGCGTGATGTTGTCCCGCGCGTCCTTGGCATTGTGGTCGTAATTCATCCCGGCGGGGGTTTTCGTCACCGTGGTGAAGACCTGCACCGCCACATTGCCCGCCCGCAGCCGCGGCAGATCGACATGGCCGCGGTCGGACCGCGTCAGCAGATCCCGGTCCCACAAAAGCGCATCGGAATGCCAATCGCCGATGACGAGCGTCTTGTGCAGCGCCGCCGCCTGCGCCGAGACCGGCCAGGGCTCATGCGGCACGACCCGGTTCTGCCCCCGCTCGACGATGCCGGGGGCAAGGGCGAAGAAGGCCCCCGCCGCCAGGATCACGGCCCCGCCCAGGCCCCATCCGATGCCTTTGCCCCAGCCCATGCGCGCCCCCCCCTTGTTTCGGAAAGGCTAGCAGGGCCGGGGGCAGGCGCAAAGCGCCAACGTGGCGTCAGGCCTCCATCGCCTCGAGCTCGTCGATCAGCCCCGCGATCATCGACAGCCCCTTGTCCCAGAAGGCCGGATCCGAGGCATCCAGACCGAAGGGCGCCAGAAGATCCTTGTGGTGTTTCGAGCCGCCCGCCTCCAGCATCTCGAAATACTTCGTCTGGAAGTCGGGCAGGCCCGCCGCATAGGTGGCGTAAAGCGCATTCACCAGCCCGTCGCCGAAAGCATAGGCATAGACGTAGAAGGGCGAATGCACGAAATGCGGGATATAGGTCCAGAAGGTCTCATAGCCCGGCATGAATTCGAACACCGGGCCAAGGCTTTCCGCCTGCACCGACATCCAGAGCGCGTTGATATCCTCGGGCGTCAGTTCCCCCTGCGCGCGCGCCGCATGCAGCTTGCATTCGAAATCGTAAAACGCGATCTGCCGCACGACGGTGTTGATCATGTCCTCGACCTTGCCCGCCAGCAGCTGCTTGCGTTCCGCAGGGGTCTTGGCCGCATCCAGAAGCGCGCGGAAGGTCAGCATCTCGCCGAAAACGCTGGCCGTTTCCGCCAGCGTCAGCGGCGTGTCCGAGAGCATCGGCCCCTGTTTCGCGGCCAGAACCTGATGCACGCCATGGCCCAGCTCATGCGCCAAGGTCATCACGTCGCGCGGTTTGCCCAGATAGTTCAGCATCACATAGGGGTGCACGGTGGTGACGGTCGGATGGGCAAAAGCCCCCGGCGCCTTGCCCGGTTTCACCCCGGCATCGATCCAGCCTTTGTCAAAGAAAGGCTGGGCAATCTCGGCCATGCGGGGCGAAAACGCGCCGTAAGCGCCCAGAACCGTGGCCTTCGCCTCGTCCCAGAGGATCTTGCGCGGGGTTTCGCTGGGCAGCGGCGCGTTGCGGTCCCAGACCTGCAGCTTTTCAAGCCCCAGCCATTTCGCCTTCAGCGCATAATAGCGATGCGAGAGCCGCGGATAGGCGGCCACGACCGCATTGCGCAAAGCCTCGACCACCTCGGGCTCGACATGGTTCGACAGGTGGCGGCCCAGCTGCGGCGTGGGCATCTTGCGCCAGCGGTCCTCAACTTCCTTTTCCTTGGCAAGCGTGTTGTGCACCCGGGCGAAAAGCTTGACGTTCTGCCCGAAGACCCGCGCCAGCTCGCGCGCCGCCGCCTCGCGCTTGCCCCGGTCGTGATCGCTCATCAGCGTCGTCGTGGCTTCAAGGTTCAGCGTCTCGCCCTGAACGGTGAACTGCAGCGCCGCGGTGGTTTCGTCAAACAGCCGGTTCCACGCCGAGGCCCCCACAACGGATTGATCGTGCAGGAACTTTTCCAGCTCGTCCGAAAGCTGATAGGGTTTCATCGCCCGCATCCGGTCAAAGACCGGCTTGAACCGCGCCACAAGCGGATCGGCAAAGACCGCTTCATAGCGCGCGTCGTCAATGCGGTTGAATTCCAGGCTGAAGAAGACCAGCGGCGTGGTGAAACTGGTGATCTTGTCGCCCGCATCCGACATGAATTTGGCGCGTTCGGCGTCGGTGGTGTTCTGATAATAGCGCAGCCCCGCATAGGACATGATCCGTCCGGCCACGGTCTCGATCGCCTCGTGGCGCGCGATGCAGTCCGCCATGCCCGCGGCGTCCAGGTCGGCCAGCTGCCCCTCGTAATCCTTGGCAAAGGAGGCGCAAGCGGCCTCGAGCCAGGCCATGTCATGCAGGAATTCCGGCGCGTCGGGGGCGGTGTAAAGATCGCTCAGGTCCCAGTCGGGCAGGGCGCCGAACTCTCCGGCCCCTCCCTGCGCGGGGGCGGCGTCGAATTTCGGGGCGGGGAAGGAACGGATCATGGCTTTCTCCTTGCGGGTCGGATCAGAGATAGGGGCAGGGCAGGCACCGTGCAAGCCGGGTCTGGATTGCGGTGATGCCCAATTTTTACGCAAACGCACAGCGATCGGGCGGCTTCTTCCGGCTTTCTGGCCTGTTTCCTGCTGCGGCGCTTCCGCTTCCCCCGCGGCCTGCCTAGGATTCAATCAGGGCGAGGGAATCACGCATGACGACTTATTTCAACGAAATGTACGAAGGCGGCACCGTCCGCGAGCCCTATGCGCGGCTCGAAGACTGGACGAAGGCCATGCCCGCCGCATTGCGCGCAATGAAACAGGCCGAGGCAGAGGCGCTTTTTCGCCGGATCGGCATCACCTTTGCGGTCTATGGCGAGGGGGGCGACCCGGACCGGCTGATCCCCTTCGACATGTTTCCGCGCGTCTTCACGCAAGGGGAATGGCGCAAGCTCGAACGCGGCATCAAGCAGCGGGCGCGGGCGCTGAATGCCTTTCTGCTCGATGTCTATGGCCGCGCCGAAATCGTCCGGGCGGGCAAGATCCCGGCGCGGATGGTGTTTCAGAACGAGGCCTTCGAGCGCGCCGTGGCAGGCTTCACCCCGCCGCGCGGGATCTATTCGCACATCGTCGGGATCGACATCGTGCGCACCGGCGCGGATGAGTTCTTCGTGCTGGAAGACAATTGCCGCACGCCTTCGGGGGTCAGCTACATGCTGGAAAACCGCGAAATCATGATGCGGATGTTCCCGCAGCTGTTTCGCGAAAACCGCATCGAGCCGGTCGACGGCTATTCCGATGCGCTGCGCCGCACGCTGGCCAGTGTTGCCCCGGCGAAATGCGAACGCGAGCCGACGATCGCCATTCTGACGCCGGGCCATTACGACAGCGCCTATTACGAACACAGTTTCCTCGCCGATCTGATGGGCGTCGAACTGGTCGAGGGCGCCGATCTGTTCGTGGAAGGCGGCTTCGTCTGGATGCGAACCACCGAGGGGCCGAAGAAGCTCGACGTGATCTACCGGCGCATCGATGACGCTTTCCTTGACCCGCTTTGTTTCCGGCCGGATTCGATGCTGGGCATTCCCGGGCTGATGGATGTCTACCGTTCGGGCGGGGTGTCGATCTGTTCGGCGCCCGGCGCGGGCGTGGCCGATGACAAGGCGGTCTATACCTTCGTGCCCGAGATGATCCGGTTCTATCTGGGCGAAGAGCCGCTTTTGAACAATGTCCCCACCTGGCAATGCGCCAAGCCCGAGGATTGCAAATATGTGCTCGACCATCTGGGCGAGCTGGTGGTGAAGGAGGTGCATGGCTCGGGCGGTTACGGCATGCTGGTGGGGCCGAAATCGACAGCCGATCAGATCGAGACCTTCCGCGCCAAGATCGCGGCGCATCCGGAAAACTACATCGCCCAGCCGACCTTGGCGCTGTCGTCCACGCCGACCTTTGTCGAGGAGGGGATCGCGCCGCGGCATGTCGATTTGCGGCCCTATTGCCTTGTGGGCGAGAAAATCGAACTGGTGCCGGGCGGTCTGACCCGTGTCGCGCTGAAAGAGGGATCGCTGGTCGTGAACTCGTCTCAGGGCGGCGGGGTCAAGGACACCTGGGTTTTGGCGGAGTAAGAGCATGCTGAGCCGGACCGCTGAAAATCTGTTCTGGATCGCGCGTTACATCGAACGCGCCGAAACCATGGCGCGGCTTTTGGAAGTGGGCGCCCGCATCGCGCTGATGCCCTCGGCCGGGCATGGCTACCGCAGCGAATGGGAGAGCCTGCTGCAGGCCTCGGGCACCGCCGAGGGCTTTGCCGCGAAATATGGCGACCCGGTGCAGCGCAACATCGAAAGCTATCTGTTCTTTGACCGGGACAACCCGTCCTCGGTCGTCAGCTGCATCGAACGGGCGCGGGAAAATGCGCGCATCGTGCGCACGGCGCTGACCTCTCAGGTCTGGGATGCGCTCAATGGCGCGTTTCAGGAGATGCGGCAGCTTGAGCGCAAGCCGCGCTCGGAAATGGAGCTGACCGAGCTGACCGAATGGGTGACGCGGCAGGCGGCGCTGGTGCGCGGCGCGATTGACGCGACGCTTTTGCGCAACGACGGCTATGCGTTTTTGAACCTTGGCTTCGCGCTGGAACGGGCCGACAACACCGCGCGGCTGATCGACGTGAAATATTACGTCCTCTTGCCCTCGGTCGATTTCATCGGCTCGGGGCTGGACAATTACCAATGGCAGACGCTGCTTCGGGCGCTTTCCGCCCATCGGGCCTTCCACTGGGCTTACGGCGGCGAGATCACCGCGGCGAAGATCGCGCATTTCCTGATCCTCAATCCGCAATCGCCGCGGTCTCTGGTCACCACCGTTACCATGGCGATGGAAAATCTGGATGCCTTGGCAAGGGGGTACCAGAAATCCGGCGCGGCGCAGATGCGGGCGCGCGCGCTTGTGGGCGAGATCGCCGAAACCCGCGTCGAGGAGATCTTCGACGAGGGCCTGCATGAATTCCTGACCCGCTTCATCCGCGATGTCGGCGAATTGTCCGACATGGTGCAGGCGGCTTATCTGAGCGGAGAAGCGCGATGATCCTGACGGTCCATCACGTCACCACCTACGAATATGACGCGCCGATGCGCGGGGCCGTGCAATCCTTGCGGCTGTTTCCCTCGCGGTTCGATGGCCAGCGCACGATCCGCTGGGATGTCGCGGTCGAAGGCGGCCTGCGCGGCGGCAATTTCCGCGACGGCGCGGGCGACAAGGTCGAGGGCTGGTCGCTGCGCGGTCCGGTGAGCGAGGTGACGATTTCCGCCATCGGGCAGGTCGAAACCACCGACACCGCGGGGGTGCTGCGCGGCCACCGCGAGATCGTCTCGCCCTTTGCCTATCTGCGCGAGACCTCGGCGACCTGGATCGATCATGCCTTGCGCGATCTGGCCGAAACCGCGGTAACGGGCGTCAAGGAGCCGCTTGACCGGGCGCATCGGCTGTCGCGCGCGGTCAGCGACGCCATCGCCTATCGCCCCGGCACGACGCATGCCCATACGACCGCGGCCGAGGCTTTGGCCCAGGGCGAGGGGGTCTGTCAGGATCACGCCCAGGCCTTGATCGCCTGTGCCCGCGCCGTGGGAATGCCCGCGCGCTATGTCTCGGGCTATCTTTTCGCGCGCGAGGATGGTGCGCCGCACGAGGCCGCTCATGCCTGGGCCGAGATCTGGGTGGAAAACATCGGCTGGATCGGCTTTGATCCGGCCAATGAATGCTGCCCCGATGCGCGCTATATCCGCATCGGCTCGGGGCTCGACGCGCATGAGGCGGCGCCGATCAAGGGCATCGCGCAGGGCGACGGGTCCGAGCGTCTCGATGTCACGGTTGCCTTGGAGGCCGTGCAACAATAATGTGGCCGCCTGCTTTTCCGGGGGAATGATGACCTATTGCGTGGGCCTGCTGCTCGATCAGGGCATGGTTCTTCTGTCCGACACCCGCACCAATGCGGGGCTGGACAATATTGCGACCTATCGCAAGATGTTCGTCTTCGAGGAGCCGGGCGAGCGGGTGGTGACGATCCTGACCGCGGGCTCGCTTTCGGTGACGCAGACGACGATTGCCCGGCTGCGCGAGGCGATCGAGCATCCCGAAACCAGCGCCGACACCTCGATCATGCAGGCGCCGACGATGCTGGCCGTGGCCGAGATCATCGGCAACACGCTGGCGTCGGTGCGCCAGGACATCGATCACAAGATGAACGCGTCCAAGGTCACCGTCTCTGCCTCGATGATCGTGGCGGGGCAGCGCAAGGGCGGGGCGATGCGGATGTTCCTGGTCTATCCCGAGGGCAATTTCATCGAGGCGACCGAGGACACGCCCTTCTTGCAGATCGGCGAGCACAAATACGGCAAGCCGATTTTGGACCGCGTCGTGCGGCCGGGGACGTCGCTCGAGGATGCGCAAAAGGCGGTTCTGTTGTCGATGGATTCGACGCTGCGCTCGAACCTGTCGGTGGGCATGCCGCTGGATCTGGCGGTGATCGAGAAAGACGCCTGCCGGGTCGGGCTGCGCAAGCGGATCGAAAAGGACGACGCGCAATTCGCGGCGATGTCGCAGGCCTGGTCCGAGGCCCTGCGCGACGGCTTCGGTCGGATCACGCTTTAAGGGCCTCGCGGGCCATGACCGAGGCCATCGCCGAGGTCACGCGCGACACCGGCCCCGGGACCGCCGGGGCGCCAAAGCGTCCCGGCCAGCGCCCGCCCCGCCCCTGGCGGGCGCTTCTCGCCCGCCGGGCCGGGCGCCGGCCTCTGTTGTGCCTCGCGGAAACGGTCTTTCGACCAGGGGGCGCTGCGGGCGGGGAAAGGCGATGCCTTTCCTTCTCCGCCCGGGCGGCCGGTCAGCCCCGGTTGGCGTCGAACAGCGCGGCGCAGGCGTCGTAGAACCGCGCCCGCATCGCGGGGCCTTCCATCATCACCTCGTGCTCGGCGCCGTCGTAAAGGGCAAGCTCCGCGCGCGGCCAGCTCGCCATGCGGTCGCGGATCGGCGCCTTCGGCACGATCCTCTCCCGCGTGCCAAGGGCGCAATGGCAGGGCAGGTCGGGCGCGGGCACGTCGGCCAAGGCTTCGCATTCCAGCACCGCCTCGGCCACCCAGTGCAGAGAGGCCCCGGCGATCGCCAGCCCCGGCGCCTTGGCCACCTGCCGCAGCAGCAGCGCCCACATGTCGGGATCGGTGGTCAGGAAATTGTCGTGAAACCCCGCGCGATGCACGAAGGTGACCGGCCCCCAACCCGGCGCATAGCGCAGCGCAAAGGGGCTTGATCCGGTCATCCGCGCCAGCACCGGCCCGAAAGGCCGGATCGCCCGGGGCAGGCCCACGCCCCACATCGGCGCGGAAAAGGCAACGGCAGCAAAGGGATGCGTTCCCATCAGACGGCGCAGCGCAATCGTGCCGCCCATCGAATGCGCCAGCACGACCCAGGGCCGCGGCAGATCAAGCTGCGCCGCCGCCGCCAGCATCGCATCGACATCGCGCTGATAATCGCTGAACTTGCCGACGAAGCCCTTGACCGGATCGGCGATCAGCCGGTCCGACAGCCCCTGTCCGCGCCAGTCGATCACCAGCGTGCCATAGCCGCGCGCCGCCAGATCCGCCGCCGCGGGACCGTATTTCTCGGCATATTCGGCCCGGCCCGCAAACAGGAACACCGTGCCCTTCGCCCCCCCGCCCCACAGCACCAGCCGCAGCCGGACACCATCGGCGGCGGTCAGCCACCAAGCCTGACCGCCCGCGGGCCCTTCGGCCAGATCGTGGAAAAGGGGGGCGTCCGCGATCACGAAAGCGCCGAGCCGAGCTGCATCGCCACGCCCATGGCGCCGTCGATCTTCAGCTTGCCCGACATGAAGGCCATCGTCGGATTCACCGTGCCCTCGATCATGCCGCGGAAGGTGTCGGTGTCGGCGGTCAGCGTGACCTCGGCCGCGTCATCGCCCGCGCGCACGCCATCGGGGTCGCAGATGATGCTGCCTTCCCCCTCGATGATGAATTTCGCGGTGGACGAAAAGCCGTTCGGCAGCTTCGCCGACAGTTGTTCCACGGCTTTTTCGATGACTTTGCTCATGTTGCCTCCGATTGTGAACGCCGCCCCCTCGATTTTCGCGGCATATGGGATAGAGTTCCAACTATGCGGGCGCGATCGATCAGAGACAAATGTATCGTTGCGGCAGTTGCCGTCTTCGTCAACCTCGGTTTTCCGGCCGGGGCCGAAACCACGGGGCTGGAGCGGCAGTTTTCCGAACTGGCCGATCCGGGCTATGCGGGCTGGCAAAGTGCCGAATCGGATATCCGCCGCGCCTGGTCGCGCTCGGGGTCCTCGACGATGGATCTGCTTCTGAAACGCGGCGAGGAAGCGATGGATGCGGGCGATCTGCCCGCCGCGATCGAGCATCTGACCGCGCTGACCGATCACGCCCCCGATTTCCCCGAGGGCTGGAATGCCCGTGCGACCGCCTATTACATGGCCGGGCAGCTTGGCCCCGCGATGGCCGATATCGCCCAGGTGCTGCGGCTGGAACCGCGGCACTGGGGCGCCTTGGCGGGTCTGGGCATGATTTTCGCCGACATGGGCGACAGGGCGCGGGCGCTTTCGGCCTTTCGCGCCTCTTTCGCCTTGAACCCGCATCAGCAGGATGTGAAGGATTCGATCACACGGCTGGAAAAGGAGCTTGCGGGCATCACCTTGTGAGCCTGCAGGAGGAATGCGATGACGGGGCGGATCACCGCGGTCCTTGGGCCGACGAACACCGGCAAGACACATTAGGCGATCGAGCGGATGCTCTCGCACCGCACCGGGGTGATCGGCCTGCCGCTGCGGCTTCTGGCGCGCGAGGTCTATGACCGCATCGTGAAAGCGCGCGGCCCTTCGGTCGTGGCGCTGGTCACGGGCGAGGAGCGGATCGTTCCCGAACGGGCGCAATACTGGGTCTGCACCACCGAGGCGATGCCCGAAGTGGGCGCCGATTTCGTTGCCATCGACGAGATCCAGCTTTGCGCCGATCCCGAGCGCGGCCATGTCTTCACCGAGCGTCTTTTGTACATGCGCGGGTTGCACGAGACGCTGTTTCTGGGCTCGGATGCGATGAAGGGCGCCATCGCGGCGCTGGTTCCGAAAGTGCAATTCGCCCGGCGCGAGCGTTTGTCCAAACTTTCCTGGGCAGGTTCGAAAAAGATAAGCCGGATGAAGCCACGGGCGGCAATCGTGGGCTTTTCGGTTGAAAATGTCTATGCGATCGCCGAGCTGATCCGGCGCCAAAAGGGCGGCGCGGCGGTGGTGATGGGGGCGCTTTCGCCCCGCACCCGCAATGCGCAGGTGGCGATGTATCAAAATGGCGATGTCGATTACCTCGTCGCCACCGATGCGATCGGCATGGGGCTGAACCTCGACATCGAACATGTCGCCTTTTCCGCCACGGCGAAGTTCGACGGCCGGCGGATGCGGCATCTCTTCCCGCATGAGCTGGGCCAGATCGCGGGCCGGGCCGGGCGGCACACGACGGACGGTACCTTTGGCATCACCGGCGAGGCGCATCCCCTGCCCGAAGAGGTGATCGAGGCGATCGAGGAGCATCGCTTCGCGCCGATCCAGCGGCTGCAATGGCGCAATCCGCGGCTTGAATTCGGCACCGTGCCGCGGCTGATCCAGTCGCTCGAGGAAAGCCCGCAGAACGAATGGCTCAGCCGCGGCCGCGAGGCCGATGATCTGCGCGCGCTCAAAAGCCTGTCGGAGATGCCCGAGATCCGCGACCGCGTCCGCGCCCCCGCCGATGTGCGGCTGTTGTGGGAGACCTGCCGCATCCCCGATTTCCGCTCGATTTCCGAAACCGAACATGCGACCCTTCTGGCGCGCATCTTCGGCTTTTTGCAGACGGGCAAGGGCGTGCCTTCGGACTGGCTGAAATCCCAGATCGAACGCATCGACCGGACCTCGGGCGATATCGACACTTTGTCGAAACGTCTCGCCTTCATCCGCACTTGGACCTATGTTGCGCAACGCAAAGGCTGGGTGGATGACGAAACCCATTGGCGCGAAGAGACGCGCGCTGTAGAAGACCGCCTGTCGGATGCGCTGCATGGCGCGCTGACCCAACGATTTGTGGACCGGCGCACCAGTGTTCTGCTGCGGCGGCTCAAGCAGAAGGAGACCCTCGTGGCCGAGGTGAACGACAAGGGCGAAGTGATGGTCGAAGGCGAATTCGCCGGCCGTCTTGAGGGCTTCCGCTTCCGGCAGGACACCACGTCCTCGCCCGACGAGGCGAAGATGCTGGCGCGGGCCGCCTATGAGGCGCTGAAGCCCGAATTCAGCCTGCGGTCCGACCGCTTCTACAATGCCCCCGACACCGAGATGGATTTCACCGAGCAAGGCGGGCTGATGTGGGGCACGCAGGCGGTGGGCAAGCTGGTGAAGGGCGCCGATCCGCTGAAACCCGCGGTCGAGCCCTTCGTCGACGAGGAAGCCGGTCCCGAGGTTGCCGAAAAGGTCCGCCGCCGTCTGCAGCATTTCATCGACCGCAAGATCGCCGCGCTCTTCGAGCCGCTTCTGGCGATGAGCCGCGACGAGGCGCTGACGGGTCTGGCCCGCGGCTTTGCCTTCCGGCTGGTCGAGCATATGGGCATCCTGCCGCGCGAGGGCGTCGCGGCCGAGGTCAAGGAGCTGGATCAGGAGGCCCGCGGCGCGCTGCGCAAGCATGGCGTGCGCTTTGGCCAATACACGATCTTCCAGCAGCTGTTGCTGAAACCCGCGCCGACGCGGCTGCGGCTGGTGCTGGCCTCGCTTTGGGACGGGCTGTCCGAATTCCCCGAAAGCCCGCCGCCCGGTCTGGTGACGATCCCCTATATCGCGGAAGTGCCGGTCTCGGCCTATACGCGCTCGGGCTATCGTCCGGCGGGGGTGCGGGCGATCCGCATCGACATGCTGGAGCGGCTGGCCGACATGCTGCGCACGCAAGACAGCAAGGCAGGCTTTGAAGCCACGCCGGACATGCTGTCGATCACCGGCATGACGCTGGAACAATTCGCCGATCTGATGGGCGGGCTGGGCTATCGCGCCGAAAAGGGCGAACGCGAAAAGGCGAAACCCGTGGTCGAGGCAAAGGCGCCCGAGGCGGGCTCGGACAATCCGATCCCCGAGGAAGCCTCGCCGATCGCCGAGGCGCAGGCCGAGGTGGAAGCCGTTCCGGTCGAGATGGAGAGCTTTTACACCTTCGCCTGGGCGCCGCGTCCGCGCACCGAACGCGGCCCGCGTCGCGAACCGCGCGAAGGCGGCGGCGAGGGCCATCGCGGCCCGCGCGAGGCCCGCGGTGGCGATCACAAGGGCGGCGACCGTCCGCACAAGGGCGGTGATCGCGGCGGTGACCGCGGCGGTGATCACAAGGGCGGCGAGAAGCGTCACGAGGGCGGCAAGCCGCGCCATCGCGACGAGGATGGCCCGCGCGGCGAGCGCAAGTTCGGTGGCGAGGGCGGCAAGGGCGGGCCGAAGGGCGGCAAGCCCTGGGGCAAGGGCAAGCCGCAGGACGACCGTGGCCGCGGCTTCGAATCGCATCCGCCGAAAAAGGACAAGCCGATCGATCCCGACAACCCGTTTGCGGCGGCGCTGATGGGGCTGAAAGGCAAGCTTTGACCCTTGTCTGAAGGCGATCGCATCCGCATCGACAAATGGCTTTGGCAGGCGCGGTTCGCAAAGAGCCGCGCCTTGGCCGTTGATCTGGTCACCGCGGGCCGGGTGCGGGTGAACGGGCAGAAGCTTGAAAAGCCCGGCCGTGCGGTCGGCCCGGGCGACGTGCTGACGCTGGTTCTGGGCGCCGAGGTGCGCGTGCTGCGCATCCTGGCCTGCGGCACGCGCCGCGGCCCCGCGCCGGAAGCCGTGACGCTCTACGCGCTGATCGACGCGGCGGGGGAGTGATCCGTTGCCATCACCGGTTTCGGGCGGATCGGGAAAGGCATCGCCTTTCCCCGCCCGTGCCGCAGCGGCGGTGACAAGACCGTTTCCCCAGGCGCGACAGAGGGCAGCGCCCGGCCCGGCGGGCGAGAAGCGCCCGCCAGGGGCGGGGCGGGCGCTGCCCGAGGGCCTTTGGGCCCTCGGGGGTCACGGGGCTTCTGTCGCGCGCGGCCTCGGCGATGGCCTCGGCCCGTCTGCCCGATCCGAGCCGCGCTTCAGCCCCCCGGCACTTCGCCGCACCCGGTTTTTGTATATCTCCTGCTCTTGATTGATCGCCCCCGGAGGGCTAGGACATCCCTGCGCCAAAGATTGGGGTTACAAAGAATGACCTATGTCGTCACCGACAACTGCATCGCCTGCAAATATACCGACTGTGTGGAAGTCTGCCCGGTGGACTGCTTCTACGAGGGCGAGAACACGCTGGTGATCCATCCCGATGAATGCATCGACTGCGGGGTCTGCGAACCGGAATGCCCGGCCGACGCGATTCGTCCGGACACCGAGCCGGGCATGGAAGACTGGGTCGAGTTCAACCGCACCTATGCAAGCCAATGGCCGGTGATCACGATCAAGAAAGACCCGATGCCCGATCACAAGAAATACGACGGCGAGACCGGCAAGCGCGAGAAATACTTCTCGCCCAATCCCGGCACGGGCGACTGAGCGCGGGCGACTGAGCACCGCGTCAGGGCCCGGGGCGCGGGGCTGTCCCGCCCCGGTCCGAGTCGCCGCGGGGGCCGTTTGACCGGCCCTTGCGGGCGGCGCCGTTGCATGCGCGGATTCGTCGCTGCGCGGCGGGCCGCAAGATTAAGCCAAAACCTGAATTTTTCCTCAAATTCCGGCCGTTCACGCGCATGTTCCCCCGCGCGAAGCTATGAATCGGCTGATTTTTATGCTATAAAGTCGTTACAAAGGAGAACGCCCCATGCCCCGGCCAGAACTGCTCGTCTGACGGGGCTTCTTTCGCGAAAAATCAGGCCTCGCAGCGCATTCCGTGCCGCGTGAGTCTGTTTTTGTGATGGGGCCGTAACCGGGTGCAAGGAAGCGACTGAATGACCAAAATGAAGAAGACCGAATTCCGTCCGGACGATTTCGTTGTGTATCCGGCTCATGGCGTCGGCAAGATCATCTCGATCGAGGAACAGGAAATCGCCGGTCTGCGGCTGGAACTGTTCGTGATCTCGTTCGAAAAGGACAAGATGACGCTCCGCGTTCCCACCCACAAGGCGGTGGATATCGGCATGCGCGGATTGTCGAGCCCGGATGTCGTGACCAAGGCGCTGGAAACGCTCAAGGGCAAGGCCAAGGTCAAGCGGGCGATGTGGTCGCGCCGGGCTCAGGAATACGAGCAAAAGATCAATTCGGGCGATCTGCTGTCGATCGCCGAGGTGGTGCGTGACCTGCACCGCGCCGACGACCAGCGCGAACAATCCTATTCGGAACGTCAGCTTTACGAAGCCGCGCTGGAGCGGCTGACCCGCGAAGTGGCGGCCGTCTCTGGCACCGACGAGGCCGGGGCCGCGAAGAAGGTCGACGAGGTTCTGGTCGGCCGCGCCGCCTGAGGCGTTCCCCCCGCATTATCGAACGGGCCCCTTGCGGGGCCCGTTTTCGTTTCCGGAAGGGCAGGAAGGGGCAGGGGGGCTCAGCCCTCCTCGATCACGTCGCGGTCCTGCGGCGCCTTGCCCTGGGCGTCGGACTGCCGCCGCCGCTCGGTGAAATGCGCCAGCATCTGCGCCTCGAACTCGGTGTTCAGCGCCTTCACCCGCTCCACATATTCGGTGTTCTTCTCGGCCTCGACCCCGGGTTTCCAGACCTCGGCCAGATCGCGCACGGCCGACCGGTCCAGCTTCCAGAACAGCCGTTCCAGCTCGTGTGCCTCGAATGCGCTGAGGCCAACGTTTTCCAGCACATAACGCGCCGCCCGGCAGGAGCTGTCGAACATCTCGCGCACGATGTCATCGGCGCCCGCGGCGTAAAGATCGTAGACGTGATAGCGGTCGCGGGCGCGGGCGATGATATGCAGGTCGGGCCGCTCCTTGCGGGCATAGGCCACCAGCCGGTTCGTCGCCTCCTTGTCGTCCAGCGCCGCCACCAGCACCCGCGCACGGCTCAGCCCCGCCGCCGCCAGCAGCTGCGGCTGCGCCGGATCGCCATACCAGGCCTTGAAGCCAAAGGTGCGCAGGGTCTGCACCGTCTTCAGATCGGCATCAAGAACCGTGGTGCGAAAGCCCGACATCGTCACCATCCGGTTCACCACCTGGCCAAAGCGCCCGGCCCCCGCGATGATGATCGGCTGTTCCTCGTCGATCTGGTCGGGGTCGGGGCGCGTCGCGGCCGGTTTCAGCCGCCGCGCCAGCCGTTCATGCAGCAAAAACAGCATCGGCGAGAGCAGCATCGAGAGCGCGATCACCAGCAGCGCCTTTTCCGCCGTCTCCTGCGGCAAGATCCGCTGCATCGTCGCAAAGGACACCAGCACCAGCGAGAATTCCCCCGCCTGCGCGAGGCCAAAGGTGAACAGCCAGCGGTCCGTACCCCAAAGCCCGAAGAGCCGCGCCAGCCCGTAAAGCACCGCCGATTTCAGCGCCACCAGCGCCAGCACCAGCGCGGCGATCTTCAGCGGCCCGGCGTAAAGCACGTCCAGATCGATCCCCGCGCCCACGGCGATGAAGAAAAGCCCCATCAACAGGCCCTTGAACGGCTCGAGGCTGCTTTCCAGTTCATGCTTGAATTCGGAATCGGCCAGCACCACCCCCGCGAGGAAAGTGCCAAGCGCCGGCGACAGCCCGACCAGATTCATCAGCGAGGCGATGCCGACCACCAGCATCAACGCCACCGCCGTATGGATCTCGCGCAGCTTCGAGCCCTGCACGAAGCGAAACAGCGGCTGCACCAGAAAATGCCCGATCCCCACCACCAGCACCACCGCGGCCAGCGTCACCAGCGTCAGCCCCCAGGCGGGCAGCGCATCCATGAAAGCCGCCGCACCATGGCCCGAGGCCTCGGCCCGGGCCAGTTCGCGCGCCCCGGGCAGGGCGAGCAGCGGCAACAGCGCCAGCATCGGGATCACCGCGATGTCCTGCGTCAGCAGCACCGCAAAGGCCGAGCGCCCGCCGGCGGTCTGCATCAGCCGCTTTTCGGTCAGCATCTGCACCACGATTGCGGTCGAGGACAGCGACAGGATCGCGCCCAGCGCAATCGCCGCCCGCGGCGGCTGCCCCACCGCCAGCGCCGCCAGCGCCACCGCGGTCGTGGTGATCAGCACCTGCAGCCCGCCCAGGCCCACCAGCTTGTCGCGCATCGACCACAGCGCCTTCGGGTCGAGTTCGAGCCCGATCAGGAACAGCATCATCACCACGCCGAATTCGGCGAAATGCTGCAGATCATGCGCCTCGCCCTGCGCCAGCCCCAGCACCGGCCCGATGCAGACCCCGGCGATCAGATAGCCCAGCACGGATCCCAGCCCCGCCCGCGTCGCCAGCGGCACCGCCACGACCATGGCGACAAGATAAAGCGTAGCCTGGAGCAGAAAGCTTTCCATGCAATTCCATTCAGAGAAGACGCCCGGCTGCGGGGCAGCGGCGGCACGGCGTCAAACGCGGGGGATGCGCCGACCCTAAACAGAAAGGGCCTTTGCGCCAAGCGCAAAAGCCCGAGGTTTCAGCCCTGTTACCGGATGTGAACGGCTCAACCGCCCTTGAGCAGCTTGAGCGTGATCGGGCGGTTGCCCTTCTGATAGGTCATCTGGCTGTCGCCGATCGCGGTGACGCGGCCGCCATCGATCCGGTCGCCGACCTGCAGTTTGAAGAAGCGCCCATTCGGCATCCGCACCAGCGCGCGGCGGCTGCCGGGGGTGCCGTAAAGCCCGATCAGCGAGATCTTGTTCAGATCGAGCGCGTTCTTTTGCGTCGCTTCGCGCGCGACCGAGGCGGCGGTGGGCCCGCGCGGGATCACCGCGGCGGATTCGACCTCGCCGGTCTCGACATCGGGGCCGGAAATCACCGTCGGTTCGGGCGGCGGCGAGGGCTTGGCGCGGACGGGTTTTTCCGGCGCGACGGGGGCGGGCTCGACCGCGGCGACGCGCGCCGGGGGCGGCGGTTCGGCGGCGATGGCGGCGGCCAGCGCGCTTTGCACCGAGGCTTCGAAATTGCGCGGCCGCGTCATCGGACGGCGGGAGGAGGCGAGCCCGGCCTCTGCCGCGGCGGTTTCCGCGGCAAGCGCCGTCTCGGCGGCGGCTTTCGCGGCCTCGGCCTCGGCCAGCGCGGCAGCGGCACGCCGTTCGACCGAGCCGGGCCGTTCCTTCGGCTGCGCCCGGCGCAGCACCCGCGCCAGATCGGGCGAGAGGCCCGGGGCCAGCAGCGCGCCCTCCTCGGGGCTGGCGGCCGGGGCGGCCTCGCCGGGGGGCGTTGCGGGCTCCGTGGCGGCGGGCGGGGTCGCGGCCGCTTTCGCCGCAGCCGCCGCGACCGAGGCCGGGCGGGCTTTCGGCCGGGCGTTTTTCAGCGCCGGATCGGCGGGCGGGGCCGCGGCCGCTTCGGCGGCTTCCGTCGCGGCACGGCTGACCGAGGCGGGCCGCGGTTTCGATTTCGACGGCGGCGTGCCCTCGAACAGGGTGAAGCCCTCGGCGGTCAGCGTGCCGTCGCGGCTCGGCGTCGCCTGCGCGGCGGCCGGAGCCCCCGGGACGGCCGGTTGAACGGGCGGCTGACCCTCGGGGGCCGTTGCCGCGGGCGGCGTCGTGAGCGGCGGCAGGGTCGGCAGCGCGGGCAGCGTCAGGGGCGCTTCCGCCGCGGGGGCTTGCGTTTCAGGGGCGGGCGTCGCAGTCGCGGGCGTCTCTGGCGCAGGCGTTTCGGGGGCGGGCGTCGCCGTCGCGGGCGGCGTCGGTTCGGGCGGCGTGTCCGTCGCCGGGACCGCATCCGTCGCCGGGCTTGCGGGCGGTGTCGGGGCGGGCGCCTGCGGGGCGGTGGCGGCTTCGGGTGTGGCGTCCGGCGCCGCGGGGGCGGTGGCGATCGCCTCGGTCGGGGCCGGGGCCTCGGTCGGGGCCTCGGGCTCGATCAGGAAGCTCGACCACAGCGCGGCGATGGCCAGGAAGGCCACCAGCCCGCCCAGCAGCGTCACGCCCACGTATTTCGGCTTGCCGCCGATCCGGGGCGTCTTGCGGGCGCCGAAAACCGTCCGCGCCTCTGCGGGATCGGCCTCGGGCGCGGCCTCGGCGGCGGAGGGCTCGGCCGTGGCCGCGCCCGGACGCAGGTCGCGCGCCTTGGCCAGCGCCTTGCTCGCGGTCGTCTCGAGCGCCGCCGCCCCAAGCGCCGCCAGACGGCGCCCGTCCTCGGCGATCTTGCGCAAGGGCTCGGTCGCGCCGGGGGCCTCGGCGGCGGCGGGCAGGTCCGGTTGCCTGAGCGGCGCGGCCGGGTCGGCGGCGGCGGAAGCGGGGCGGTCGGTCTCGGCCAGCAGCGGTTTGCGCGGCGCGGGTTTTGCGCTGTCTGCGCCGTCGGGCGTCGTTCCGGGACGGGCCGCGCCCGGCAGCGGCTTGCGGGCCGCAGCCCCGGCGCGGGCGGCATCGCCCGGACGCGGCGCGGCGGCGGGGGCCTCGGGCATGTCGATCTTCAGCGGCGGCACGGTGTCGATGCCGCTCAGCTGCGTTTCTTCCAGCGCCGCCAGCAGATCGAGGCCCTTCTCGGCCAGGGCCGGGGTCTCCGCCTTGGCGGCGGGCGCTTTCGGGGCGGGGTCCGGTTTGGACTGGGCCTCCGGCTTCGGTTGCGGCTTGGGCTGCGGCTCGGACTTGGCCTGCGCTTCCGGCTTGCCCTGCGCTTCCGGCGTCGGTTGCGGCGCGGGCTTCGGTTGCGGCTCGGGCTTCGCTTTCGGCGCGGCGGGGGCGGGCGGCGTGGGCTCCGCGGCTTTCGGCGGCTCTGCGGCTTGCGGCTTGGCAGGCTTCGGCGCGGCGGCCGGGGCCTCTGCGGCCTCCGTCGCGGGCGTGGCCGGGGCAACCGGGGCGGCGGCCTTTTCCGGTTCAGGCGCGGGTTTGGCGGCGGGTTTTTGCGCCGGTTTCGGGGCCGGTTTCGGGTCGGCGGCCGGGGTCGGTTCGGTCGGGATCGGGGCGGCCTCTGCCGCGGGCGCCTTGACGGGGGCGACCTCTGCCGCGGGTTTGGCGGCGGGCGGTTCGGGCGCGGTCTGCGCCGGGGCCGGGGGCGTCAGCGCCTGCGCCGGAGGCGAAATCTCGGGCGCGGGTTCGGGCGCAGGTTGAAGCGCGGGCGCGGGCGCAGGTTCGGGTTCAGGCGCGGGGGCGACCGGAGCGGCGGCGGCGTGCAGCAGATCCAGCGGCAGCGCCTCGGTGTCGCGTTCGATCCTTGCGCCCTGCGGCAGATGCGCGGGGGCGGTGGTGGTGATGCCGAACCAAGGCTCGCCCGCGAATTGCGCCGGATCGGGGGCGGCCACGAAGGACACCGGAAAGAAGCCGCAATCATCGGCAAAGGCCTCGGCCTCGGCAAGCGTTTCACGCGCGACGACGGCGACCTGCACCACCTCGCCCTGACCGCACCAGTCAAAGACCAGATCGGGCACCGCATAGGGCGTCATCCCCTCCAGCGCATCGGCGATCTGCCGACGCCGCACGGCGGATTGCGGCCCGGGGGCGGTGATCTCGGTGTAAAGGATCTGCGAGGCGGGGACGACGATCTTCGTGGTCACGCCCTCGGGCGCGCGCGTCTTTGCGGCGCGGCGCAGCGCGGTCAGCCGCTCGCCGAAATCGGGGGCGTCCAGCGCCACCTCGCCCACCCGCTCCCAGCCGCTCTTGCCGCGGTGAAGCAATCCGATTCCGTCATGCGAGAGATTGAGGGCGAAGTTCGGTTTCATGCCTTGGCTTCAACACAGGGGCAGGGGCGCCCCGCGGGGCGTCGCAGCATTAACACAGGGACAGAGGCGCCGATACGGGCACCGCACAGGGAAAGCTAGGTAAAGCAGAAAACCGCGCATGAAAAGCCGCCCACCGGAAAGTGAGGGCGGCTTTTCGTTGCAGGCCTCAGGCGGTGGCGGCGGCCAGAGCCTGATCCAGATCGGCGATCAGATCGGCGGCATTCTCGATCCCGATCGAGAGCCGCACCACATTCGGCGCCGCCCCCGCCTTGATCTGCTGTTCCTCGGTCAGCTGACGGTGCGTGGTCGAGGCCGAATGGATGATCAGCGAGCGCGCGTCGCCCAGGTTTGCCACATGGCTGAACAGCTTGAGATTGTTGACCAATTTCACGCAGGCCTCATAGCCGCCCTTGACCGCGACGGTGAAAAGCGCCCCCGCCCCCTTCGGGCAAAGCCGCTCGGCGCGTTCGTGCCAGGGCGAGGAGGGCAGCCCGGCCCAGGTGACGAAGTCGATGCGCGGGTCTTTGGCCAGCCATTCCGCCACCGCCTTCGCATTGGCGACGTGCTTGTCCATGCGCAGGCTGAGCGTCTCGATCCCCATCAGCGTGTAATGCGCGCCCTGCGGGTTCATCGTCATGCCCAGATCGCGCAGCCCGACGGCGATCGAATGGAAGGTGAAGGCCATCGGGCCGAGTGCCTCGTGGAACTTCAGCCCGTGATAGGCGGGTTCGGGCGCCGAAAGGCTGGGGAACTTGCCCGAGGCCGACCAGTCGAACTTGCCCGAATCGACGATCACCCCGCCCGTCACCGTGCCGTTGCCGGTCAGGTATTTCGTGGCGGAATGGACAACCAGCGTCGCGCCATGCTCGATCGGGCGGCAGAGATAAGGCGAGGCCAGCGTGTTGTCGACAATGAGCGGCAGGCCGACCTTGTTCGCCACCGCCGCGACGGCGGGCAGGTCGGTGATGTAGCCGCCCGGGTTCGAGATCGATTCGCAAAAGATCGCCCGGGTGTTGTCATCCACCGCGGCCTCGAGCGCCGCCAGATCGTCGAAATCGACAAAGGTGCAGGACCAGCCGAAGCGTTTGATGGTCTGGCTGAACTGGGTGATCGTGCCGCCGTAAAGCCGGGTCGAGGCGACGATGTTCAGCCCCGGCCCCATCAGCGGAAACAGCGCCATGATCTGCGCCGCATGGCCGGACGAGCAGCAGACCGCGCCCACGCCGCCTTCAAGCGCCGCAACGCGGGCGGCCAGTGCCGAAACGGTCGGGTTGGTCAGGCGGGAATAGATATAGCCCACCTCCTGCAGCCCGAACAGGCGCGCGGCATGGTCGGCGTCCTTGAAGACATAGGAGGTGGTCTGGTAAATCGGCACCTGCCGCGCGCCCGTCGCGGGATCGGGTTCGGCGCCCGCGTGAATTTGCAGCGTGTCAAAGGCCTGGTCGGTCATCGGGGTCTCCCTGAATGGTCGCGGGCGAGCCTAGCCGCCCGCCCGTGCCCCTTCAAACACATTCAGCTTCGAAGATGTGGTGCCGTCGAAGATATTGCCGGTCAGATCAGCACGATATCGGCGGCAGTCAGGGCCGCGCCCGCCTGCAGATCGGCCACCAGCACCGCCGCGCCCGCGCCCGACCCGTCGGCATCGAACCACAGCGTCGTGTCGGTGGTGCGGAAGATGAAGCGGTCGCTGGCGTCCTGCGCCAGGTTGTCGTTGCGGGCAAGGAAGGCCGACCCGGCCAGGGTGCCGGTCGCAAGCCCGCCGCCAAAGGCCGAGGCCACGATCCGGAACGAGTCGTTGTTGCCGGTGACGGCGCCGAAATCGGTGATCACGTCGCCGCAATCGCCAAGCGCGGTGAAGCGGAAAAGGTCGTTGCCCAGCCCGCCGGTCAGCGTGTCGGCGCCCGCGCCGCCGGTGAAGGCGTCATTGCCCGCCGCGCCGTCGAGCCGGTCGGCGCCGCCCAGCCCGGCAAGGCTGTTGTCGCCCGCCGAGCCGCGGATCACGTCGCCGCGCTGCGATCCGAGGATGTTCTCGAAGCCGATGTAGCTGTCGCCCAGCGCCGCGCCGTCATTGGCGAAGGTGCCGTCCAGCGCCACCGTGACCGCGGCGCCGAAACGGAAGTCGAGCAGATCGAGCCCCGCGCCGCCGTTGAAAGTCTCGGCCGCCAGGGTATTGCCGATGAAGGTGTCGTCATCAGCGCCGCCATCGACGCTGCCATCCAGCGCGCCGCTGCGCCCGTCGTAGCGATCGGCCCCCGCGCCCAGAACGACATCGCCAAGGATCCGCCCGCCCGAATTGATCAGCAGATCGGCCCCGTCGCCCATCTGCACCGCCCCGTCGATGGTGCCGCCGACATTGCGCAGGGTGTCAGCCCCCAGGCCCATTGTCACATCGCCGACAAGCCGCCCGCAGTTCAGCAGCAGATCGGCGTTCTGGCTGCCCAGAAAGGCCGCCTCGCCGCCGGTGATCGTGCCGTAATTCATCACCCGGATCAGCGCCTGCCCGGCATTCACCATTTCCAGGTTGATGCCGCAATCCTGCGCCGAGGTGATCTGGCCGAAATTCTGCACCACGGTTCCGCCGCCATAGGCCCCCAGCCGCACCCCGGCGCCCTCGCTGGACATTGCGGTCATCTCGCCCCCGGCCAGGTTGGTGATCCGGCCATTGCCGCCCTCGTTGAAGACGGCGTTGTTGTAGCGATTGTCCATCGACCCGTCCGAGGCGCTGTTGGCCGTGATCGTGCCCGAGTTGACAAGCCTGTCGCCGGTGCCCGAAAACAGGTTCATGAACACCGCGGAAGCCGCGTCGATCCGCCCGGTGTTCACGATCATGTTGTGGCCCGCAGACAGCACGCCAATGGTCATCGGGGCGGAAATGGTTCCGGCATTGCTCAGGCTTGATCCGGTCCCGGCGAGGTAAACGCCAATCTCCATCGGGTTCTGCTGCGAAGTGTGCAGCATGCCCCCCGTGGCGATCGACACCGTTGTCGCCTCTCCGTAAAGATACAGACCGCGTGCGCCAAAGACCGTGCCGAGGATCGACAGGCTCAGGCCGGTGGCGAAAGTTGCCTGGATCGCCGAGGTTGTCGTCGAGCCGAGGGTCGCGCCCGCCAGAACGGTCAGCTGCTCGTCATTTGCGGAAAAGGTGAACTGGTATCCTGCGCCGATGGAATCCGTCGTGATGAAAGTTGCTGGCATCTGTTTCCCCTGAGCATGGTCGCAATGGTTGACGCCCGGGCGATGATCCGAATCCGGCAATGACCCCTGGCGCTTCAAAGTCCGCGAGCGCCCCGGATCCGCAGGATGCCGAAGCCGGTCGGCAAGGCCCCGGACGGATGCGCGTGTCACCGTATACGAGCGTCTCGGGGCGAGGGTCGCGCCGTCGTGGCGATCCGGCAAGTCAGGGAAACCCGCCGTGCGTCACTATGGAGCAGGCTCAGCGCAGCCAGAGCTTCTCGCGCTTGATCGCGTTGCGCAGCATCGATTCCCGCCGCGGCAGCGCGTTGCGGTCGATTTTCGCGCGCAGCTTCAACCCCTTGCGCTGGTAGATCAGCTTCCGGGCCGGTTCGTGCAGCCGCAAGATCCGCTTCACCGGCTGCGGCGCGCAGATCGCCTCGAGCCGCGCCACCACCGCATCCGACTCGCGCGCATAAAGCAGCGGCAGGGCGCGGTAATGGCAGGTCACATCGCCATCCAGCCCCGCCAGCCCGGGCCCGGGCCGGCCGCCGCCGAAACTGTGGATGACGAGCGGCAGCGCCACCTGATCGAGCCAGGGATCAAGCGACTGGCTGGCCAGCGCGTCGGGCGTGTCCCAGCGGATCGCATGGGCGTAATGCAGGAAGCGCTTGCCGAAGGCCTGGGCATCGGCGCCAAAGAACCAGCCCGCGTTGAAATACAGATACCTTTGCCAGTAGTTTTCATACTGGCTCTCGTCCAGCGAACTGTCGAAATCGAGCCCGAACTTGTCGTACAGGCTTTTCCAGATCGTGGTGTAATCGGCGCCGTAAAGCTGCGGCTCGGGCCAGGTGCCCTCGCGCCGCATCGAGGCCGAGGGGCGGTCGAACTCGAAGGCCACCTGCGACAGCGGGCCCAGAAACAGCGTGTCGGTGTCGAAAAAGACAAAGGGCCCCGCGGGCAGGGCGGCCATCGCCTCGATCTTGTTGCCATGCGGGTAGCTTTCGCCGAAATGGCGGTTCTCGAAGGGCAGGATCTCGACGCCATGATCGCGCAGGAAGCGGCGCACCGGATCCGAGATCGCGACGGGCGTGGACCATTTCGCCCCGGTCGGTTCGGCGGCGATCAGACGGCCCTTGAAATCGGGGTTCGCCTCGCGGAACGAGGCCACGAAGATCAGCGCCTCATATTCGAGCCGCCCGGCCTGAACGATGAAGAAAACAGTGTAATCCGGCTGCATTTGCTCGCGCCTGCTGCAATCAATGGCGTCACAGTAGCGGGATTTGCGCCCGGCACAAGCGGGCCTGTCGGTATCCTCACCACTTTGGGAAGTGGTGGGTGACCCTGGAATCGAACCAGGCGTGGGTCTCCCCGGCGGAGTTACAGTCCGCTGCCGCACCTTGCAGCTCGTCACCCGACGTGGGGCGATGTAACGAAGGGGGCGGGGGGCGTCAAGCAGCATTTTGCGCCCTCTTGCCAAAGCCTGCCCCGCAGCGCACAGAGATCGCATGAGAGGTGCAAGATGAAGAAACCGGATTGGGTGATCGACAAGGAACGCGCCAAGCGGGCGGCGGCGGCGGAAACGCTCTGGCTTTTCGGTCTGCATGCCGTGCGCGACGCGCTGATGAACCCGGCCCGGGTGAAGCTGCGCCTCGTGCTGACGAAGAACGCCGCCGACAAGCTGGCCGAGGCGATCGCGGCGGGCGGGCTCGCGCCCGAGATCGTCGATCCGCGCAAGTTCGACGCGCATGTGCCGCTTGGCCCCGATCAGGTGCATCAGGGCGCGGCTTTGGAGGTGAAGCCGCTCGACTGGGGCAAGCTTGCCGATGTGGCGCTGACCGGCGCGGGGCTGCCCCTCGTCGTGATGCTCGACCGCGTCACCGATCCGCATAACGTCGGCGCGATCCTGCGCTCGGCCGAGGTCTTCGGGGCCCGCGCCGTGGTCGCGCCCGCGCGCCATTCCGCGCCCGAAACCGGGGCCCTGGCCAAGACCGCCTCGGGGGCGCTGGAACGCCAGCCCTATCTGCGCGTCACCAACCTCTCCGAGGCGATGGGCGCGCTGCGCGACATGGGCTATGTGCTGATCGGTCTGGCGGGCGAGGCGGAGATGACGCTTGCCGAGGGGCTGGCCGAGGTGGGCACGCGGCCCGTGGCCATCGTTCTGGGTGCCGAGGGCCCGGGCCTGCGCGAGAAAACCCGCGCCACCTGCGATCATCTGGTGCGGATCCCCTTTGCCGGGGCTTTCGGCTCGCTCAACGTGTCGAATGCGGCGGCGGTGGCGCTTTATGCCGCGACCAGCGCCCGCACGAAGGGCTGACGGGGGCCGCCGACAGAGGGCGGCCAAGATCACGAAAGGGCGATTTTTCGGGAATCTTTGGCTGCGACCCTTTAACGCGGCTTTCACATTCCTATGTCTCAGTGGTGAGACGCGGATCCGGAACCTCCGCGTTGACTGTCACTGTCCCTCGTTCCGCACTTTCGCGCCCGGTGCCCAAGTGGTCCGGGCGCTTTTTCTGACCGGAGGCCCGATGACGGATGCCGAGCTGCGCGAGATCCTGACCGCGACCCGCACGATCGCCCTTTTGGGCTTTTCCGCCAATCCCGACCGCCCCGCGCATGCGGTGGCGGCGTTTTTGCAGGCGCGCGGCTACCGGGTGATCCCGGTCAATCCGGGGCTGGCCGGGCAGGTGGCGCTGGGCGAGACGGTCCATGCCGATCTGGCGGCGATCCCGAAAGAGATCGTGATCGACATGGTCGATGTCTTTCGCGCCCCCGAGGCCGTGCCCGGGGTGGTCGATCAGATGCTGGCGCACCGCCCCGAGGCGCGGGTGCTCTGGCTGCAGCTCGGCGTGATCCACCCCGAGGCGGCGGCGCGGGCGCGGGCGGCGGGCAAGCTTGTGGTGATGGACCGCTGCCCGAAAATCGAGATCGCGCGGCTGGGGATGTGAGGCGGGGGGGTTTGCCCCCCATACCCCCCAGCGTATTTTTCCCAAGAAAAAGCCCCGGGGTTTTTTCTTGGCCCAAATACGCTCTTTCCCCCGCCGAACCGGGGCGGCGCGGTGTCAGCCTTTGACCGCCGCGGCCGCCTCGACGATGGCGGAGGCGATGAAATCCAGCTCGGGCCGGGTCAGCCGCGCGGGCAGGCGGGTGTCGCAGGCGCGCATCAGCATCGCCCGGGTCTTCGGCAGATCGGGCTGTTCGCCCAGGAACTGCCAGTTCCAGAAGGCGCGGGCATTGTCCGGCGAAAGCCCGAAGACCTGCACGGAAACGCCGCGGGCTTTCGCCTCGTCCTGCAGCCGGATCGCCTCGGCATCGGTCCAGTCACCCACCAGATTGAACTGCAGGCTGTCGGGCGCGCGGGTCTCGGGCGCCAGCGGCGGCGGCACGTCAAGCCAGGGGCTTTGGTTCAGCTTTTCCGCCACATAATCATGGTTCGCCAGCCCGGCGGCGACGCGCCGATCCACCTCGGGCAGCTGCGGGCGGATCACCGCGGCCGAGAGGTTCTGCATCCGCGTGTTGTAAAGCGGCAGCTTGTTTTGCCAATGCACGAAGCTGTTCTGCAACCCCGGGTGCTTCTTCCAGTTCTGCTCATAGGCGCCCGACATGATGATCGCCCGCGCCGCCAGTTCCGGGTCATCCGTCACCAGCACGCCGCCTTCGCCCGCGTTCACCATCTTGTAGCTTTGAAAGCTGAAACAGCCGATCTTGCCGATCGTGCCGATCTTGCGCCCGTGCCAGAGCGTGCCCAAGGAATGCGCCGCATCCTCGATCACCGGCACGCCTTTCGCATTGGCCAGCTCCAGGATCACATCCATGTCCGAGGTGTGGCCGCGCATGTGGCTGATCATCACCGCCGCGATCGTGTCGTCGAATTTGGCGCGGAAGTCGTCCAGATCGATGCGGAAATTCGAGCCCACCTCGACCAGCACCGGCTCGCAATCGGCATGCACGATCGCCGAGGGCACGGCGGCAAAGGTGAAGGCGGGCACCAGCACGCGCGCGCCGCGCGGCAGGTCCAAAGCTTTCAGCGACAGGAACAGCGCCGCCGAGCACGACGCGACGCAGACCGCGTAACGCACCCCCATCAATTCGGCGAATTCGGCCTCCAGTTTTGCGACCGGCGCATTGTCCGAGGTGTAGCGAAACAGATCCCCGGTGGCGAGCAGCCGCTCGATCTCGGCGCGGGCGGCCTCGGGGATCGGTTCGGCATCATAGCAATTCGGAGGGGTCTGACCGTCGCGGGGCATGTTCAGCTTTCCTGAATGTGACATTCAGAAACGCTTTAGACCCGTGCCCCGCGCCCGCCAAGTGAAAGTTTCGCGACGCGGCCAAGCGCCGCCTAGAGGCCCAGCCGGTCGCGCAGCGAAAACCAGGTCATCCCGGCCAGAAGCAGCGGAAACCGCAGCGCCACCCCGCCCGGAAAGGTGGGTTGCGGCAGGCTGGCCATCACGTCGAAACCGTCGCCCGTCGCGGTGATCGCCTCGGCCATCAGCTTGCCCGCATGGATCGCCAGCGCCACCCCGTGCCCGGAATAGCCCGAGGCCGACAGGCAATTCGGCGCCGGACGGCGAAAGCAGGGCATCCGGTTCACGGTGATCGCCAGCGTGCCGCCCCAGGCATGGGTGAATTTCACGCCTTTCAGCTGCGGATAGACCTCTTCCAAGGGCTTGCGCACCTTGGCGGCGATATCGGCGGGGAAGCGATAACTGACCGTCTCGCCGCCGCCGAAGATCAGCCGGTCTTCGTGCAGGCGCCAGTAATTGACCACGAATTTCAGATCATGGGCGGCGATGTCGCGGGTCAGCACCTCGCGCACACGATCGCCCAAAGGCTCGGTCGCGACGATGTAATTGTTGATCGGCATCACCCGCGCGGCGATCTGCGGCTCCAGCCGGTCCAGATAGCCATTCGCCCCCAGCACGACATGATCGGCGATCACATGGCCCGCGGCGGTCTCGATCCGGCTGGTGTCCCCGGCGCGCGGCCCGTGGGTGATCCGGGTCACCGCGGAGCGTTCGTGAATCACCGCGCCCGCCGCCTCGGCCAGACGCGCCAGACCCAGACAGAGGTTCAACGGATGCACATGGCCCGCGCCGTGATCGAGATCGCCGCCCGTGTAGACGGGCGAGGGGACAAGCGCCTGCGCCGCGGCCTTGTCGAGCACCTCGATCCGGTCATAGCCGTAATGGGCGGCCAGATGCGCGGCCTCCTCCTGCAGCCAGGCGACTTCGGCGCGCTTGCGGCCCAGATGGGCGACGCCGCGCCGCGTGGGCACGCCCGCCTGATCGGCCAGGGCATAAGTCAGGGCCTTGGCCTCCTCGGCCATGTCCCACAGCCTGCGCGTCCTTTCCCGGCCCACCAGCTTTTCCAGCGTGCCGACATCCAGCCGCTGCCCCGAGCCGATCTGCCCGCCGTTGCGGCCAGAGGCGCCAAAGCCCGCCCGGTGTGCTTCCAGCACGACGACCTTGCGCCCCGCCCGCGCCAGATGCAGGGCGGCCGACAAGCCCGTATAGCCGCCCCCCACCACGCAGACATCGGCGCGGAGCTCGCCCCGAAGCGCGGGGCGCTCGGGTGCGGGGTCACGGGTGGATGCGTAGAAGCTGGCGGGGTATTCCCCCGCCCGATCATTCACATGCAACAGATCCATGCGTCACACGTTCAAGAGCAGGTGTTCACGTTCCCACGGGCTGATGACCTGCAGGAACTCCTTGTATTCGTTGCGCTTGACCGCCTCGTAGACCGTGCAGAACTCGATCCCCAAAGCCTCGCGCACCGGGCCGCTGTCGGAAAACAGATCCAGCGCATCGCCCAGATTGAAGGGCAGGTCGGTCTCGCCCATATAGGCGTCGCCCTGACATTCCGGCCGCGGCATCTTTTTCTCTTTCAGCCCCAGATAGCCGCAAACCATCGAGGCGGCGAGGCCGAGATAGGGGTTGCAATCCATCCCCGCGAGCCGGTTTTCCAGCCGCCGCCCCGACGGATCCGAGATCGGCACCCGCAGCCCCGTGGTGCGGTTGTCGCGGCCCCATTCGATGTTGATCGGCGCGGCGAAATCCGGAACGTAGCGGCGATAGCTGTTCACGTAAGGCGCAAGCAGCGCCACTACCGCGGGCAGATGCGTCTGCATCCCGGCGATGAAATGCAAAAACGCCTCGCTTTCGCCGCCGTCAGGGTTGGAAAAGATGTTCCGCCCGGTCTTCGCATCGATCACCGACTGGTGGATGTGCATGGCAGACCCCGGTTCGCCCTCGATCGGCTTCGCCATGAAGGTGGCAAAGCAATCGTGGCGCAAAGCCGCCTCGCGGATCAGCCGCTTGAAGTAGAAGATCTGATCGGCGAGCGCGACCGGATCGCCATGGGCGAGGTTGATCTCCACTTGCCCCGCGCCGCCTTCCTGCAGGATGCCGTCGATCTCGAAGCCCTGCGCCTCGGCGAAATCGTAGATGTCGTCGATGACGGGTCCGTATTCGTCGACGGCGCTCATCGAATAGGCCTGTTTCGCCGCCGCCCGCCGCCCGGACCGCCCCATCGGCGGGATGATCGGCTGGTTCGGGTCAAGGTTGCGCGCCACCAGGAAGAATTCCATCTCGGGGGCGACGATCGGCTTCAGCCCCTCGGCCTCGTAAAGCGCGACGACGCGCTTGAGCACGTTTCTGGGCGCCACCGGCATCGGGTTGCCCTGCTGGTCGAAGACATCGTGGATCACCTGCAGCGTGATGTCGGCGGTCCAGGGCGCGGCCGAGGTGGTGGACCAGTCGGGCGTCAGCACCATGTCGGGCTCGGTAAAGGCGCCCATCGGATTGTCGGCCCATTCGCCGGTGATCGTCTGCAGAAAGATCGAATTCGGCAGGTAGAAGCGGTCCTGATAGGCGAATTTCGAGGCGGGCATGGCCTTGCCGCGGGCAACACCCGCGATATCGGCGACGATGCATTCCACCTCGTCAAGGCGGCGCCCGGCGATGTAGTCGCGGGCGGCTTTCGGGATAAGGGCGGTCCAGTCCGGAGATTTGCGTGACATGTCTTTCGCTTTCCAATGTGTTTGCGGGAAGTCGGACAGTCACGCCTCGGGGTCGGGCATCAGCCGGGCCAGCGGCACGCCTTCGGAAAAGAATTCGGGATCGGCACAGCCGGTCAGGATCGGCTTGCGATGCGCCGCCGCCGCGCGCCGCCCCTCCATCGCCGCGGGGGCGGTGAAGGGAGAGGGGCAGGGCTGCGGCGCGGGGACCATGATCAGCCCCGCTTCGCGCGGAAGAAGGCGGCGATGCGCTCGGCGATGCGGGCGGAATCGGTGCCCTTGCCCGCGGCCATTTTTGCGCGGGCCTCGGCCATCAGCGGATCGGGGACAAGACCCGGGCCGCGCGTCGCCATCAGCCCCTCGACAAAGGCGTCGCGGAATTCCGGATGCGCCTGGATCGTCAGGGCGCTGTCGCCGTAAACCAGCGCGGCATTCTCGCAAAAGTCGTTGCAGGCGATGACCTGCGCGCCCTCGGGGCGCGCGGTCACCTGATCGCGGTGCCAGGCGTTCAGCACCACCGGATCGCCGCCGAAATCATAGGTCTGCGGGCCGACGGCCCAGCCGCCGGGGAACCGCTCGACCTTGCCGCCCATCGCCTGGGCGATGATCTGATGGCCAAAGCAGATGCCCACCATCGGCACCTTTTCCGCGATCGCCTGGCGGATGAACGCCTCCAGCGGCGCGATGAACGGATGGCTTTCATAGGCACCATGCCGCGAGCCGGTGATCAGCCAGCCCTCGCAGTCCTGCACCGAGGCGGGAAAGTCCATCGCCTCGACGTTGAAAGTCTGAAACGTCAGCCCGTGGTCGCGCAACAGCGCCACGAACATGTCGGGATAATCGCCCGCCTCCCCCCGCAACACGTCGGGGGATTGGCCGGTCTGCAAGATGCCGATACGCATGAAGGTCTCGTGATTG
This sequence comes from Rhodobacter capsulatus SB 1003, assembly GCF_000021865.1. NCBI lineage: Bacteria > Pseudomonadati > Pseudomonadota > Alphaproteobacteria > Rhodobacterales > Rhodobacter > Rhodobacter capsulatus. The sequence goes on along the minus strand of NC_014034.1, from coordinate 2,964,978 downwards.
GGTGGCCCAAGCGTAGCCCTGCGGCGCGACCCGGGCAAGGGGGGCCGTCGGCCCCTTGGGTGCCCCCTCGGATATTTGATCAAAAAGCAAGGCGCCTGCCTTCTTCTTGGTCGAAATACGCGCAGGGGGTCCGGGGGGCTTGCGCCCCCCGGCCTTTCTCAGACGGTGTCGAGGTAAAGCTCGGTCTGCTCTTCTTCGGACAGTTCCGCCATGTAGTGGATCTCCTGACGCTTGGTCATCAGGAAGTTCTCGATCAGCTCTTCTTCGAAGATGCGCTTGATCAGCGGGCAGCTGTCGAACTGGTTGATCGCGAGGTTCCACGTTGCGGGCAGCTGCGGCAGATATTGCGCATAGGCATTGCCGACGATCGGCTCGTCGGGGACCATCTTGTCTTCAAGCCCGACCAGCGCCGCACCAAGGATCGCCGCGATCATCAGATAGGGGTTCACGTCGCCCCCCGCCACCCGATGCTCGATCCGCCGCGCCGCGGGCCCCGAAGACGGGATCCGCAAGGCCGCGGTGCGGTTCTCATAGGCCCAGCCGATGCCCGTGGGCGCATGGGCATTGGGCACCAGCCGGGTGTAGCTGTTCTGATGCGGCGCAAAGATCAGCGTCGATCCCGGCAGCGCCGCCAGACAGCCCGCCACCGCGGACCGCAGCGCATCCGAGCCCTTTTCGGTGCCATCGTTGAAGATGTTCTCGCCGTTCTGATCGAGGATCGAGAAATGCGTGTGCATCCCGTTGCCCGACCACAGATCATAGGGTTTCGCCATGAACGAGGCGGCAAAGCCGTGCTGCCGCGCCAGACCCTTGACCAGCATCTTGAACAGCCAGGTGTCATCGGCGGCCTTCAGCGGATCGGCCTGATGCATCAGGTTGATCTCGAACTGCCCCGGGCCGGCCTCGGAAATCGCCGTATCTGCGGGAATGTCCATCACCTCGCAGGCCTCGTAAAGCGCGGTGAAGAAGCCGTCAAAGGCGTCAAGCGCCCGCAGCGACAGGATTTCCCCCCCGGTGCGGCGCTTGCCGGAACGGGGCGAGGGCGGCACGCGCAGCTTCGTGCCGCTGTCGTCGATCAGGAAGAATTCAAGTTCCGTCGCCACCACGGGCGTCAGGCCCTTTTCGGTGTAGCGGTCCTTGACCCGCGCCAGCGCCTGCCGTGGATCGCCCGAATAGGGGCGGCCATCCATGTGAAACATCCAGATCGGCAGAAGCGCCGTCGGTGCCTCGAGCCAGGGCATCGGCATGAAGCCCCTCTCGGTCGGGCGCAACAGGCCATCGCAGTCGCCGGTTTCAAACACCAGCGGACTTTCCTCGATGTCCTCGCCCCAGATGTCGAGGTTCATCACCGAGAACGGAAACCGTGTTCCCTCGGAAAAAACCTTGCTTGCGAAACGTGCGGGTATGCGCTTACCCCTTGCCACCCCGTTGAGGTCCGCCGCAGCCACGCGAATGGTGCGCACCTCGGGATGCTCCTTCAGCCAGTCCATGTCCTCACCTGATGATTTGCGGTCTGATCCTCAGCTTGGGGCGGGATTGCCCCGGAAGATGCCGGTTCAGACGGCGGTTGATCATCCCGAACAACCCGATCAGCGTCAACGTGACCAGAATGAAGTAGAAGGCGGCAATCGGGTAGGGGATGAATGGGTTGAAAGTCTTGTCCGCGAAGAACTTGGCGTAATAAAGCGCGTCGCCGCGCTGCTGATACGCCGGAAAGCCGGAGAAGAAGACGATCGTCGTCGCGTGAAACAGAAAGATCGCCTCGTTGGTATAGGCGGGCCAGGCCAGGCGCAAGGTCGTGGGCCAGAGAATGCGGCGGAACTTCTGCCAGCCGGTCAGGCCATAGGCATCGGCGGCCTCGATGTCGCCCTTGGGCACTGCCATCAGCGCGCCGTGGAAGATCTCGGCCGAATAGGCGGAGGTGTTGAGAAACAGAACCAGAAGCGCCCCCGCCCAGGCCGAGGTGGTCCAGTCGGTCGGGATGATCAGCCCGCCCAGCGTGATCCCCGCTTTCGGCAGCTGCACCAGGATCTCGTAGGCCAGGAAGAACTGGATGAAAAGCGGCGAGCCGCGGAAGACGAAGATGAAGGCCTCGGCCGGGCGGCGCAGCCAGCCCCGGGGCGAGGCCTTGGCCAGCGCCAGCGCCGTGGCGGCGAAGAAGCCGAAAAACAGCGCCAGCGTGCCGAAATAGACGTTCCAGATCAGCCCCGAGCCGATCAGGGTGAATTCATGGCAGAGCGTGAAGTCACTGCGCGGCAGCACGCGCTTGCCATAGCCCAGCGAGCGGAAGGCGTAATCCGCGATGATCTGCGTGCAGCTGTCGCTCATGCCGCGGCCTTCCGTTGCGCTTCGCCCGCCATCGTCGCCTGTCCCTTGGACAGACGGTTGGTCACCCGGTCCAGCACGCGTTCCGAAACCTTGGTCATGCCCAGGTAATAGACAAGCAGCGCCAGCACATACCAGACGCGCCAGTCGCCATGCGGATAGTCGTAAAGGGCCGATTTCGTGGCGCCAAGTTCCCGCGCCCAATAGACGATGTCCTCGACGCCGAGCAGGAACAGAAGCGGCGTCGCCTTGATCAGGATCATCCAGAGGTTGGACAGGCCGGGCAGCGCATAGGTCCACATCTGCGGGATCAGGATGCGGGACCGCACCTGCGCGGTGGTCATGCCATAGGCCTCGGCGGTTTCCAGCTGTGCCTTTGGCACCGCATTCATCGCGCCGTAAAGCACATTGGCGGCAAAGGCGCCGAAGACGATGGAAAAGGCAATCACGGCCAGGCCGAAGCCGTAGATCTCGTGCCAGATCTGCGGCGCGGTCGAGAGCGGCAGCTTTGCCGCGGCGCAGACGGCGAATTCGCCGTTCGACCAGACCGGACCGTCAGAGGGCGGGCAGGCCCAGAGATGGCGCAGATATTCCAGCCCCTGGTCCATCGCCACGGGCACGAACAGGAAAAACACGATGTCGGGCACGCCGCGCACCATCGCCGTATAGGCCTTGCCGAACAGGCGCAGCGGCAGCACGGAGGAGCGCGCCGCAATCGCGCCGCCAAAGCCGAAAGCCAGCGCGATCGGCGCCACGATCAGCATCAGCGCCAGAACCACGAAGAACGAGCCATAAAACAGCAGATGCTTGCCCGTGGTCAGGTAGCACAGAGCCCAGGCCAGGCCCTCGAGGGATTTCGGATCGGCGCAGATGTCGAACATGGGTCAGGGGCGCCTCCGGCGGGGGCGTATTTGCACCAAGAAGAAACCCGGGGCTCTCCTCGGTCCAATACGCCCGCCGGAGGCTCTTTCTCAGAACACCGGCGCGTCGTCGCCGAACCACTTCTTGATCATCGCATTCAGCGAGCCGTCGGCTTTCATCGCGGCGATGGCGGTGTTGAACTTCGCCTTCAGCTCGGTGTCCGACTTGCGCAGGCCGATGCCGATGCCGCCGCCCAGCGGCACGTCGGACCCGGTCCACATGATCTCGCCGCCCTCGGTGACGAAGGGCTTGAGCGCGTCCTTGTCGGCAAAGACCGCATCGGCCTCGCCGTTCTTCACCGCGGCAATGGTGTCATCGAGCGTCGGGAATTCCAGAAGCGTCGCGCCCGATTTCGCCACGTAATCGGCCTGGATCGTGCCCACCTGCGCCGCGACGACGCCCTTGAGATCGGCATCCGCCTTGGTCGCCACATAGGCCGAGGCGGCGGGCGGGTTGTAATTGTCGCTGAAATCGATCGTCTGCTTGCGCTCGTCGGTGATGCTCATGCCCGCGATGATCGTGTCATAGTTGCCCGAGAGCAGGTTCGGGATGATGCTGTCCCATTCATTCGTCACCCACTCGCATTTCAGCGCGGCCTTGGCGCAAAGCGTGTCGCCCAGTTCGCGTTCGAACCCGTCCACCTCGCCCTTGTCGTTGATGAAGTTGTAGGGAGGATAGGCGCCCTCGGTGCCCATGCGCACGACATCGCCCGCAAGGGCGGTGCCTGCGCTCAGCGCCAGCGCGGCGACGGTCAGGATCAGCTTCTTCATGGCTCTCTCCACGGTTGGGGTCTTGTTGTTCTTCTTACGCCGGCAGCGTCGCCGACAGGAATTGCTTCAGACGTTCCGATTTCGGCGCGCCAAACAGGGTCTCGGGCGGGCCCTCTTCCTCGATCCGGCCCTGATGCAGGAAAACGACATGATCGGAGACATCGGCCGCAAGCCGCATGTCATGCGTCACAAGGATCATCGTGCGATGTTCGGCGGCCAGATCCTTGATCACCCTGACCACTTCCTGCTGCAATTCGGGATCGAGCGCCGAGGTCGGCTCGTCGAACAAAAGCGCCTGCGGCTGCATGCAGAGCGCGCGGGCGATGGCGGCGCGTTGCTGCTGGCCGCCCGAGAGCTGCGCGGGCCAGGCGTCGGCTTTGTCGCCGATGCCGACCTTGGCCAGAAGGCTGCGGGCGAGCGGTTCGACTTCGGCCGGTTTGCGGCCCAGAACCGTCACCGGCGCTTCCATGACATTTTGCAGGATCGTCATGTGGCTCCAGAGGTTGAACTGCTGGAACACCATCGACAGGTTGGTGCGAAACCGCGTTACCTGCGCCCGGTCGGCGGGGCGGCGCGCAAGGCCGGTGCCGGTCCAGGTCACCGCCTCGCCCGAAAAGATCACCTCGCCGGACTGGCTGTCCTCGAGCAGGTTGCAGCAGCGCAAAAGCGTCGATTTGCCGGAGCCCGAAGAGCCGATCAGCGACACGACCGTGCCGCGTTCGGCACGGATCGACACGCCCTTGAGCACTTCAAGGGCGCCGTAGCTCTTGTGCAGGTCCCTGATTTCGATGACGGGCGCGGCTTGGATCGGGGCAGTCGGGCTGTTGGTCACTTTGCGGCTTCTCTTTGTCCGGTCGGTCAAGTTGGCGCGATTTCGGGGGCAAATGCAACGGGCGACTTGCGTCTGTCGCCGGGGAAGCCGCCAAAAGCCCGGGCAGATGCCGCAAGATCGGGCAATGCCCCGGGTCAGCAAAGCCCGGCCGCTACCCTTTGCCGCGCCAGACCCGAATCGCGGTCGGACACGCCCAGCAACCGGGCGGCGAGGCGGATCAGCGCGTCTTCCTCGGGGTTGCGCGCGTCATCGGCCAGCGCCACCTGCCACAGCGCCTCGATCACGCCGATGCGGTCTTCATAGGCGATCTTGTCCTTCAGCGCGCGGGTGAAGCGCACGGTGTCGGGGGCCTCGGCTTCCAGCGCCTCGGCGCGGGCGCGCAGCTCGGCCGCCTCGGCCTGCGACAGGCCGGAACGTGCGCAAAGCACCTGATCGATGTGGAAACGCTCGTCCTCGTCATAGCGGTCATCCGCGCGTGCGAGCCGCACAAGAAGCGCCGCCAGCGCAAGGTCGGCGTCATCCGCGGTCAGCGGCTTCGGATGCGGATCGGCCAGAAGGCCCGTCAGGAATTTGAACATGGCCTCAGTCTAGCGTGCCCGGGCGCGGGGGCAAGGGCCGGATGGCGCCGCCGTCGCAACCGGGCGGCGCAGCGGCGCGGCTTGCCCGTGGTCCGGCCAGGGTCTAAGGTAAGACGCCCGTGGAGGCGGGCTTGTCATGACGCAGGTTCAAGTCGGTATCAAGAAGGGACGCAAGTTCGACCAGGTCCTTGACGGCGCGCGGAAAGTGTTTCTGCGCGACGGGTTCGAGGGCGCTTCGGTCGATGACATCGCGCGCGAGGCGGGGGTGTCCAAGGCGACACTCTACAGCTATTTCCCGGACAAGCGGCTGCTGTTCATGGCGATCGCGACGGGCGAATGCCAGCGCCAGGCCGATGAAGCGCTGGAATTCATCAATGCGGGCGACAGGCCGGTGCGCGAGGTGCTGCGCTATGCGGGCCACAAGCTGATCGATTACATCACCTCGCCGCTGGGGCTGCAGACCTATCGGCTGTGCATGGCCGAGACCGACCGCTTTCCGGCGCTTGGCCAGCAGTTCTATGCCTCGGGGCCGCTTCTGGTGCGCGCGCGCATGGTCGAATATCTGCGGACGGCGGTGGCGCGGGGCGATCTGGTGATCGAGGATTTCGATCTGGCCGCCGATCAGTTCGCCGAGCTGTGCAAGGTCGATGCCTATCACGGCTTCCTGTGTGGCGTGACCTCGGATTATCCGCCCGCGCGCCGCGACCGGGTGATCGAGGGCGCGATCGAGATGTTTCTCGCCCGTTACGGCGCCCGCGGCTGAGCGGGCAGGGCCCCCCCCAGCCCCCCAGGGTCCCCCCCGGCGGCCTGTCGTCTCTCCCGTTGCGGAAAAGCAAAACGCGCCCCGTGGGGCGCGTTTCCGTTTCAGCTGTCCGGCGTCTCTCAGGCCTTGTGGCCCTTGTAGGGCGCCCAAAGACGCTTGTTGGTCAGGTAAAGCATCACGCTCAGCAGGCCGAGCATGACCATCGCGACCAGACCCATCTGCTTGCGCGCCACCAGTTTCGGTTCCGCGGCCCACATCAGGAAGGCCGAGACGTCCTGGGCCATCTGATCGACGGTGGCCGGGGTGCCGTCCTCGTAGGTGACCTGATCATCCACCAGCGGCGGGGGCATGCGCGCCCAGCTGCCGTGGGTGATCTTCACGCCCGCGGCGTCCTTGCAGGTGTCCGGCACGCCGCCGATCTGGAAGGTCTTGTTGTAGTAGTAGCCATCGATCCCTTCCGGGGCGCATTCCGGGTTTTCTTCGAAACCGATGACGTAGTTGTAGATGTATTCCGGACCGCCCATGCCCTTGAAGAGCTGGTTCATGCCGGAACCGGCCGGGCCCGAGAAGCCCGCCCGCGCCTTCGCCATCACCGACAGGTCCGGGCCCATGCCGTCGCCGACGCGGGTCGGGAACATGTCGGTTTCCTTGCGGTCGCGCTCTTCGCCCGAGTCCTTGTCGATGATCGTGTCGAGGCCGGCCGCATATTCCCGCACGAAGGTCGGGTCGAGCTGCGGGCCGCCGTCATCGGCCAGCGTGCGGATCGGCACGAACTTCATGCCGTGGCAGGCCGAGCAGACTTCGTTGTAGACCTGGAAGCCGCGGCGCAGCTGCGCCTGATCGTACTTGCCGAAGATCCCTTCGAAGCTGAAGGCGTGATCCGGAACGTTGGAGTTCGCAAAGGCCGCGCCAGAGCCGAGCACCAGGGCCGAAACCGCAGAGATCAGAAGTTTTTTCATGATGTCGGTTCCTTTCCTCACTCGGCCGGATTGCCGTAGTGGCTGTTGAAGTCTTCCTCGATCGAGGCCGGGATCGGTTCCGGTTTCTCGGTCGCGCCCAGAAGCGGCAGGATCACGAGGAAGTAGGCGAACCAGTAGGTCGAAGCGATGAGCGAGATCCAGTCATAGGGATACTCGGTCGGCATCGCGCCCACCCAGGTCAGCACCACGAAGTCGAGCACGAGGAACCAGAACCACATCCGGAACTTCGGACGATAGGCGCCCGAACGGACCTTGGAGGTGTCGAGCCACGGAGCCAGAGCCATCACGGCGATGGCGCCGAACATCGCGATCACGCCGAAGAACTTCGCATCGACGATGCCGAAGGTCAGGCCATCGACCAGGATCACCACCCAGACGTCGGCGGCAAAGGCGCGCAGGATCGCGTAGAACGGCAGGAAGTACCATTCCGGAACGATATGCGCCGGGGTCGAGAGCGGGTTGGCCTGGACGTAGTTGTCCGGGTGGCCGAGGTAGTTCGGCATGTAGGCGACGACGGCGAAGAAGCCGAGCAGCACGAGGGCCAGCGCGAACAGGTCCTTGATCACGAAATACGGCCAGAAGGGCAGGGTGTCCTTTTCGGCATCGGCTTTCGAGGTGCGGCGGACTTCAACCCCGGTCGGGTTGTTGTTGCCGGTGGTGTGGAAGGCCCAGATGTGGATGGCGACCAGCGCCGCGATCACGAAGGGCAGCAGATAGTGCAGCGAGAAGAAGCGGTTCAGCGTCGCGTTGTCGACGGCCGGCCCGCCCAGCAGCCAGGCCTGGATGCTCGGCCCGATGCCCGGGATCGCGCCAAACAGGCCGGTGATCACGGTGGCGCCCCAGAACGACATCTGGCCCCACGGCAGCACGTAGCCCATGAAGGCGGTGCCCATCATCAGCAGATAGATGACCATGCCGACGATCCAGGTGATCTCGCGCGGGGCCTTGTAGGAGCCGTAGTAGAGACCGCGGAAGATGTGGATGTAGACGGCCAGGAAGAAAAGCGAGGCGCCGTTGGCGTGGATGTAGCGCATCGCCCAGCCACCGTTCACGTCGCGCATGATGTGCTCGACCGAGGCGAAGGCCAGGTCGACATGCGGCGTGTAGTGCATCGCCAGCACGATGCCGGTGACGATCTGCAGCACCAGCGTGAAGGCAAGGACGATCCCCCAGATCCACCACCAGTTCAGGTTCTTCGGCGTCGGGATCATGATGGTGTCATAGACAAGGCCGACGATCGGCAGGCGGTCGTGCAGCCACTTCTCGATGCCCGTCTTGGGCTCGTAATGGTCGTGCGGAATTCCGGACATGTGTCTTTCCCCTCAGCCCAGCTTGATCGTGGTTTCGTCGACGAAGGCCGCGACCGGAATGTCGAGGTTGCGCGGCGCGGGACCCTTGCGGATGCGGCCCGCCGAATCGTAGTGCGAGCCGTGGCAGGGGCAGAACCAGCCGCCGAAATCACCCGACTTGTCGCCCATCGGCACGCAGCCGAGGTGGGTGCACACGCCAAGCATCACCAGCCACTCGCCGGTGTTGGTGCCGTCAAAGGCCGGAAGCGTGCGGTTTTCGTCGGTCGCCTCGGCGCCCGGCTTGTTCGCGTTCTCCGCCGAGGTGTCGCGCAGCGCCCCAAGCGGCACCGAGCGGGCCAGCTCGATGTCCTTTTCGTCGCGACGCCGGATGAACACCGGCTTGCCGCGCCATTTCACGGTCAGCTGGGTGCCCACCTCGACCGCCGAGACATCGACGAAGATCGATGCCATCGCCTTGACGTCGGCCGAAGCGTTCATTTGGTTGATCAACGGCCAGACGGCCGCGCCGGTCACCACCACCCCGGTGGCGGCGGTGGCATGATAGAGGAAATCCCTCCGAGTGCCTGCGTTGTCTTCTGCGTGGGACACGTGTCTTCTCCCTTCCCCGAACTTGAAATTCAAGTCGATGCGCCTTTGCGGGCCACACAGAATGCGGCCGGACAGTGCCCGTTTAGCGTCCGGGAAACCCGCAGTCCAGCATACATTCACAAGAGGGTGAGGCGAAAAGCCGCGGCTCGGCCCGATTCGCGCTTTTTTGTCGCTGGGGCAGGCGCTTGCAGGCCTCAATCGGGTGCAAGCATGTAGCCAAGTCCGCGCACCGTCTGCAGGTAGCGCGGTTCGCGCGGGTCGGGCTCGATCTTGCGGCGCAGACGGGTGATCTGCACATCGACGGCGCGGTCGCCCGCGGCCTCCTCGGCGCTGGCGGAACGGTCCCGGCCCAGCTCCTCGATCAGCTCGGTGCGCCCGATCACCTCGCCCGCATGGGCGGCGAAGATTCGCATCAGCGCGGCCTCGGTCGCGGTGAGTCGCACCGGCTGATCGCCCTGGCTCAGCTCGCCGCGGTCGAGATCATAGCGCAGCGGACCAAGCGACAGATATTTCGGCCCCGCCGTCACCGCCTCGGGCACGCGCCGCAAGATCGCGTTGATGCGCAGCAGAAGTTCCTTCGGCTCGAACGGTTTGGGCAGGTAGTCATCGGCCCCGGCCTCGAGCCCCTCGATCCGCTCGCGGGTTTCGCCGCGCGCGGTCAGAAGCAGGATCGGCGTCGCCATCTTCGTGCGCAGATCGCGGGTGAGCGACAGCCCGTCCTCGCCCGGCATCATCACGTCAAGCACGATCAGGTTGAATTCGAGCCCCGAGAGCAGGCGGCGGGCATGCGCCGCATCCCGCCCGGCCGTGACCAGAAAGCCGTTGCGGATCAGGAACTTCTGCAGAAGACCACGAATCCGTTCGTCGTCATCGACGATCAGAAGATGCGGGGGCGAGGCCGACATCATTCGGCATCCTTCAGCATCTGGTAATGGCGCCGCATCGCCGGATCCATCATCGCCTCCAGCACCTGCCGGAAGCCCGCCACCGCCTGCGGCCCCGCCGCGCGATAGGCGGCGCGCATCCGCACCCGTTGCGCCTCGGACAATTCGCGTTCCAGCACCGCGCCCTTTTCGGTCAGGTGCAGATGCCGCTCGCGCTTGTCGCGCCGCCCGACGCGGCTTTCGACCAGACCATCGTCAATGAGCGTGCGCAGGACCCGGTTCAGGCTTTGCTTCGTCACCCCCAGCACCGAGATCAGCGTCGTCACCGTCAGCCCCGGCTCGCGGTTGATGAAGTGGATGGCGCGGTGATGCGCCCGGCCATAATCGTGCTGATCCAGGATCCGGTCCGGATCGGCGGTGAAGCCGCGATAGGCAAAGAACATCGCCTCGATGCCCTTGCGCAGCTGTTCGTCGGTCAGAAACAGGAGCGTTTCGCCCCCGGGGGCTCCGGTATCGGCCATGTGATCCTCGCTTTTGCGCGACTTTATGTCAGCCTTGTTGACTTTCCAAGAATCAATTGTTACCGAAGCGCAGATTTTGCGCAATATTATGTCCGAGACGGACCTAGATGGCGCAACTTGTGAAAACGAAGCAGCCAAGGAGGGCGTGATGGCCGGGGCTTACGACGATCGTGACGGCAAGATCTGGATGGACGGGAAACTGGTCGAATGGCGCGATGCCAAGGTCCATATCCTGACCCATGCGCTGCATTACGCCTCCTCCGTCTTCGAGGGCGAGCGCTGCTACAATGGCAAGATCTTCAAGGGGGTGGAGCATTCGATGCGGCTGCGCCGCTCGGCCGAGCTGCTGGATTTCGAGATCCCCTATTCGGTGCAGGAGATCGAGGCGGCGAAATATGCGATGCTGGAAGCGAACGGCTGGAAGGACGCCTATGTGCGCGCCATCGCCTGGCGCGGCGCGGGCGATGACATGGGGGTCTCGGCGCGTCGGAACCCGGTGCGGCTGGCGATCGCCGGTTGGGAATGGGGCAACTATTACGGCGATGCGAAGATGAAGGGCGCCAAGCTCGACATCTCGAAATGGCGCCGCCCCGATCCGAAGACCATTCCGTCCGCCGCCAAGGCCGCCGGTCTTTACATGATCTGCACGATGTCGAAACACGCCGCCGAGGCCAAGGGCTGCTCGGATGCGCTGATGATGGATTACCGCGGCTATGTGGCCGAGGCGACCGGCGCGAACGTGTTCTTCGTGAAGAACGGCGAAGTGCACACGCCGCTGCCGGATTGCTTCCTGAACGGTCTGACCCGGCAGACGGTGATCGAGATGCTGAAGGGCAAGGGCATCACCGTGCATGAGCGCCACATCGAGCCGGTGGAACTGGCGGGCTTCGAGCAGTGCTGGCTGACCGGCACCGCGGCCGAGGTGACCCCGGTGGGGCAGATCGGCGATTTCAACTTCGAAGTCGGCGCGCTGACCCGCGACGTGGCGGAAAGCTACGAAAAGCTGGTGCGGGCCTGAACCTGCCCCCTCGGTTCGGGCGGAACAGGAAAGGCATCGCCTTTCCCCGCCCGTTCGGACACCGCTTGCGCCAAGACCGTCTGCCCCGCGCGCAACAGAGGCCGGCGCCTGCCCCGGCGGGCGAGAAGCGCCCGCTATGGGCGGGGCGGGCGCTGGCCGGGGACTTTGGTCCCCGGCGGTGGTGACTGCAGATGTCTCGCATGGCCGCGTCACCGGCCGCGGCCAAGTCAGGCGCTTTCAGAGAATGCGCCCCCGAAAAGACCAAGGCGGGGCCGTCTGCGCACGGCCCGCCTTGGTCTTTTTCATCCCGCCGCTACGGTGGCACGCCGGAGACATGCCCGTCACCGTTGCGGCCCCCGGGTTTCAGGGGGTCCGGTTCACTCGTCCCTCCGGGCTTCCTCGCGATCGATGCGCAGGAACTCCCGGACCTTAGCTTCCGAGCGTTCCGCCGGGCGCCGCACCAGCGCATCCACAGCCGGATGCATGCCGCTACGCCGGTCGATGTCGAGGAATTGCCGCATCCGCGTGCCTTCGGCCGCTTGTTCGGCGTGATCGATGATGGAACGGGTCATGGTTGCCTCCTTCGCTTCATCTGAGGGAAGACTAGCACAGAATCACCGCCCTGTCTTTGCTCAGGATCATGGTCGGGCGGAATCTCGCGCTTCGGTCAGCCCTGCGGCGTCACCGCCTTGCGCGCGCGCTGCCGTTCCAGCCCCAGCCGCCGCTCGCGCCAGATGATCATCACCCCCGCGGCGATGATCAGCCCCGCGCCCCCCAGCATCCAGACCGTCGGCACTTCGGCAAACATCCAGTAGCCGATGCCCAGGGCAAACAGCATCGAGACATATTCGAACGGCGCCACGATCGAGGCATCGGCAAAGCGATAGGAGGAGGTCAGCAGGATCTGCCCGATCCCGCCCAGAATCCCGCAGGAAATCAAAAGCGTGGCCTCATAGGGCGTGGGGACGACCCAGCCGAAGGGCAATGAGATCAGCGACAGCCCGGTCGAGGTGACGGAAAACCAGAACACGATGGCCGAGGTGCGCTCGGTCGCGACCATCTTGCGGATGAAGACCTGGGCCAGCGCGGCGAATGTCGCCCCCATGATCACCAGCATCGCGCCAAGCGTGGCGGTCGGATTGCCGCTCTCGAAGCTGCCCAGCCGCGGCCAAAGCACGATCAGAACGCCGATCAGACCAAGCGTGACGGCGCTCAGCCGAAAGGCCCGGACCTCCTCGCCCAGAAACATCGCGGCGAAGATCACGGTCAGAAGCGGCGCGGCATAGCCCAGGGCCGTGACCTCGGGCAGGGGCAGAAAGGCGAGCCCCGCAAAGCCCAGCCCCATCGCCGAGGTGCCTGCGACGCCGCGCCAGACATGGCCCATCGGTTGGCGCACCTTCAGCCCGACCGAAAGCTCGCGCCGCCACAAAAGCCAGGCCAGAATGACCGGAATGGCGAAAAGCGAGCGGAAGAAGACAGTCTCGCCCGGCGGGACATGCGGGGCCAGAACCTTGATCACCGTCGACATGGCGATGAAGACCAGAACGGACAGGATCTTCAGGGTGATCCCGGTCACCGGGTTGGGGGGCGGGCCGACCGCGGCAAGGGGGGCAGACATGCGGCCAGCTTACGCCTTTGCGGGCCGAAGGAAAGGGTCAAAGGCCGAGCCGCGCCAGCGCCCAGGCGGCGGCCTCGGCCACGGCGGGATCGGGGTCGTCCAGATGCGGGCGGGCGGCCGCGGCCAGATCCCGGCGCCCGGAATTTCCCAGCGCATAAAGCGCGTTGCGGATCATCCGGTCGCGGCCGATGCGCTTGACGGGGCTGCCCGCAAACCGCGCGCGAAAGGCGGCGTCGTCAAGCGCCAGGATCTCGGTCAGCGCGGGCGTGCCCTGTTTTGCCGCGTAACCGATGTCGCGCGCGGTGGCGGCGAATTTGTTCCAGGGGCAGGCGGCCAGACAATCGTCGCAGCCATAGATCCGGTTGCCCAGCCCCGGGCGCAGCTCGGGATCGACCGGGCCGCGGTGCTCGATCGTCAGATAGGAAATGCAGCGCCGCGCATCCATCTGATAAGGCGCGACAAAAGCCTCGGTCGGGCAGGCGTCCAGACAGGCGGTGCAGCTGCCGCAATGGCTGATCTCGGGCGCATCGGGCGGCAGATCCAGCGTGGTGAAAATCGCGCCCAGAAACACCCAATTGCCCAGATCGCGCGCCAGAAGATTGGTGTGCTTGCCCTGCCAACCCAGCCCCGCGGCCTGCGAAAGCGGCTTTTCCATCACCGGGGCGGTATCGACGAAGACCTTGATCTCGCAAGGCGAATTCTCGATCAACCAGCGCCCCAGCCGCTTCAGCCGCCGCTTCACCAGATCGTGGTAATCCTTGCCCTGCGCATAGACCGAAATCGCGCCGTGCCCGGGCTGCCGCGTGGCTTCGCGCGGGTCAACCTCGGGCGTGTAGCTTTCGGCGAGCAGGATCACCGAACGTGCCTCGGGCCAAAGCGCGGCCGGATTGCCCCGCCACTCCATCCGCTCGGCCATCCAGGACATCTGCCCGTGATACCCGGCCGCGACAAAGGCCGACAGCCGGTCGGGCAGGTCCGGACAGGCGTCGGGCCGGGTGATCCGCGCTTTCGCAAAGCCGATCGCGCGGGCCTCTTCGATCAGGCGGGTCTTCAAGGTTTCCAGTTCCGCCTCCCTCAGCCGGGGCAGGGGGAGCTGCCCCCTCTTTGCCTGACGGCAAATTCACCCCCGGGATATTTGGGGCAAGATGAAAGGGGCGTGTTTCATCTTGCCTCAAATATCCCGGGGGTCCGGGGGCAGAGCCCCCGGCTTGCTTCAGAAATCAAGTTCCGCATATTGCGGCGAGGGCGGCACCCCGGGCAGCTGATCTGCCAGAAGCGAGCGAAAGGCCGGGCGCGACTTGATCTTCGCATACCATTCCTTCACCGCTTCGGACCGGTGCCAATCCACGTCCGAGATATAGTCAAGACAGCTCAGATGCGCGGCGGCGGCGAAATCGGCCAGGGTCATCACGTCGCCCGCCAGCCAGCGGCGGCTGTCCAGAAGCCAGGCCATGTAATCGATGTGATACTTGATCGCGCCGAGGCCCTCCTTGACCGTCTTGCTGTCCGGATAGCCCTTTTTCTGCACTTTCTTCCAGACCCGTTCGCCCATCACCTTGGCGGTGACCTCGGTGTTGAACTTGTCGTCGAACCAGGTGCAGAGGCGGCGGACCTCGTAACGCGCATCGGCGTCGCGCGGCATCAGCGGCGGGCCGGGCACCACCTCGTCGAGATATTCGCAGATCGCCTGACTTTCCGAAAACAGCCGGTTGTCATAGCGCAGCACCGGCACTTTCCCGGCCGGGTTGCGGCGCAGGAAATCGGTGCTTTTTTCCCAGTAGCGCTCTTCGACCAGCTCGACCTCGATGCGTTTTTCGGCGAGCGTGAGCCGCACCTTGCGGCAAAAGGGCGAGAGAGCAACGTGATATAGGCGGTTCATCGGCAACACCCGCTGCAAGCTTTTCCCCCTGATAGACCCGGCGGGGGGTGGGATCAATGCTTCATGCGAGGACGTTAACCATTTCCCTTTGGTTTGGCGGGTTTACGCGTCTTGGGCTGCGGCTCGGGCAGGCTGCGCGCCATCAGCGCGATCAGGCCCCAAAGCCAGTCGGCCTGTTCCCAAAGGTCGGGTTCGATGCGGAAATGCGGTTTCGCGCCGGGGTAGGGCAGGCCCTCGACCGGGGTGCCCAGATAGGCGGCCGCCTCGGGGATCGGGCGCACGAAAAGGGTGTCGTCGCAGATCAGCGCCACCATCCTGCCGCCCGCATAGATGCCGTATTCGCCAAACATCTTGCGCGCCGTGACCCCGCGCCCGTCAAGCTGTTCCAGAAAGAAGGCGACGGTTTCGGTGCGGGTGCCCATCACAGCGCCCGCCGCGCCCGCAGCGCCGCCGAGATCGTGCCGTCATCGAGATAGTCGAGTTCGCCGCCGATCGGCACGCCCTGCGCCAGCGAGGTCACGCGCACCCCCGTGCCCTCCAGCGCCTCGGCGATGTAATGCGCCGTCGTCTGCCCCTCGACCGTGGCATTCAGCGCCAGGATCACCTCGGTGACCGCCTCGGCGCGGATGCGGGCGATCAGCTGCGGGATGCGCAATTCCTCGGGGCCGATGGCATCAAGCGCGGACAAAGTGCCGCCCAGAACGTGGTAGCGGCCCTTGAAGGCGCCGCCGCGTTCCAGCGCCCAAAGATCGGCGACATCCTCGACGACGCAGATTTCGCCGATGGCGCGGGCGGGGCTGTCGCAGATCTCGCAGCTGGCGCCCATCGCGATATTGCCGCAGATCGGGCAATCGCGGGCGGTTTCGGCCACCCGCGACAGCGCCGCCGCAAGGGGCGCCATCTGCCCCTCGCGCTTGCGCAGAAGATGCAGCACCGCGCGCCGGGCAGAGCGGGGGCCAAGCCCCGGCAGTCGCGCCATCTGCGCGATCAGCGCCTCGATCTCGTCGCGGGGGCCGCTCATTTCAGGGGCGCATCTCAGCCGGGCAGGCCCATGTCGGCGGGCAGGCCAAGCTCGGTCATCAGCTTGCGCTGTTCCTCGCCGGCCTTGTCCTGCGCGCGCGCCTGCGCATCCTTGACCGCGGCGACGATCAGATCCTCGACCACTTCCTTTTCCGAGGCGACAAGGATCGTCGGGTCGATATCAAGGCCGGTCAGCTCGCCCTTGGCGGTGACGCGCGCCTTCACCAGACCGCCGCCCGCTTCGCCGATGACGATCATCCGGCCCAGCTCTTCCTGCAGGGTCAGCATGCGCTCCTGCATTTCCTTGGCCGCTTTCATCATCTTGGCCATGTCGCCAAGCTGTCCCAGTCCCTTGAACATCGTGGTCCTCCGATCGGTTTCGCGCTCACAGATAAGCATCGGCCGGGGCCGGGGCAAGGCAGTCAGCGCCGCAGGGGGTCAGCCGTCTTCGAACGGGTCCCATTCGTCCTCGACCTCGGGCAGGGCCTCGGCGGTCTGTTCGGCCTCGAGCGCGTCCGACAGCACGATGTCTTCGAATTTCGCCGTCGGGAAAGCGGCGAAGATCGCCTGCACGACGCGGTTTTCCGCCCGCGCCTCGGCCTCGGCGGCGAGGGTGGCGGCATTGCGGGTCTCGTCGATCGTGGCGGCCCCGCCTTCGGAGACGACCGAAACCCCCCAGCGCGCGCCGGTCCAGCCCTGCAGCCGCTGCGCCAGGGTCTGCGCCAGATCGCGCGGCGCCCCGGGGGCGGGTTCGAATTCGATCCGGCCCGGCGCGTAATGCACGAGCCGCACCCCTTTTTCAACCTCGACCAGCAGCTTCACGTCGCGCATCCGGCCGATCAGCGCCACGACATCTTCAAAGCGCGCATATTTCGCCAGGGCCGAGGCCGCGGGCGACACCGCCAGCGCCGCCGATCCCTGCACCGACAGCGGCCGCCCGCCCATCATGTGCCGCGTCGTGGCTTCGGCGCGCGGCCCGCCGCCACCGCCGCCGCCCTGCGACGGGCCATGCCCGCCCGCGGCGCCGGGGCCCGCCATCACCTTGCGCATCAGCGTTTCCGGGTCGGGCAGATCGGCGACATGGGTCAGCCGGATCAGCGCCATTTCCGCCGCCATCATCGCATTCGGCGCCGAAGACACCTCTTCGATCGCCTTGAGCAACATCTGCCACAGGCGGCTCAGCACCCGCATCGGGATCGCCTGCGCCATCGCCTGACCGCGAGTGCGTTCCTCGGGCGGCACGGTCGGATCCTCGGCGGCCTCGGGGGTGATCTTGATCACCGAGACCCAATGCGTGATTTCGGCCAGATCGCGCAGAACCGCCATCGGATCGGCGCCGTCGCTGTATTGCGCCCCAAGTTCGGTCAGCGCCGCGGCCGCATCGCCCTTGAGGATCATGTCAAACAGATCCAGCACCCGGGCGCGGTCGGCCAGACCCAGCATGGCGCGGACCTGATCGGCCGTGGTTTCCCCCGCGCCATGCGAAATCGCCTGATCCAGAAGCGACATCGCATCGCGGACGGACCCCTCGGCGGCGCGGGTGATCAGCGCCAGCGCATCTTCGGCGATCTGCGCATTTTCCTTGGTCGCGACCTTGGAGAGGTGGTTGATCATCACCTCGGGCTCGATCCGGCGCAGATCGAAGCGCTGGCAGCGCGACAGGACCGTGACCGGCACCTTGCGGATTTCGGTCGTGGCGAAGATGAATTTCACATGCGCGGGCGGTTCCTCGAGTGTTTTCAAAAGCGCGTTGAAGGCCGAGGTCGAGAGCATGTGGACTTCGTCGATGATATAGACCTTGTAGCGCGCCGAGGCCGCCCGGTAGTTCACGCTTTCGATGATCTCGCGGATGTCGCCGACCCCGGTGCGCGAGGCCGCGTCCATTTCCAGCACATCGACATGCCGCCCCTCGGCGATGGCGCGGCAATGCTCGCAGACCAGACAGGGTTCGGTCGTCGGCTGGCCGGTGCCGTCGGGGCCGATGCAGTTCAGCCCCTTGGCGATGATCCGCGCGGTGGTGGTTTTGCCGGTGCCGCGGATGCCGGTCATGATGAAGGCCTGCGCGATGCGACTGGCGGCAAAGGCGTTTTTCAGCGTGCGCACCATCGCCTCCTGTCCGATCAGATCGGCAAAGGTGGCGGGGCGGTATTTGCGCGCAAGGACCTGATAGCCCGAAGAGGTCGCGGCGGGGCTGTCGGCGTCGGTCATGGGGTCTCCTCGGTTCGGCGCCACTCTACCCGCGGGGGCGCGCAAGTCAAACCGATCCCCGCCCGAAGGCGGCGGGCAGATGCCGCTTGATACGGGTGCGGTCTTCGTGGATGGCTTCGTGGCAGGGGCCGCGCCATCGGTCCGCCTGCGGCGCGGGCGTCTGGGGTCTCGGCATGCGGGGGCAGCTGGAATGACTGACACCGAAAACTTCCGCCCGCGCGACGGCCGCACCCGGCTTGTCGTGCATTTCGGCGGCCACAAGACCGGCAGCTCGGCGATTCAGGAGACGCTGCACGCGGCCAATGACCCGAAGAACGGGTTCCTTCTGCTGTTCGCAGGGCATCCGAACAGCTCTGCGATGATGCAGAACGCGTTCCTGCGGCCGGAAAAGCTGCTGTCGATCCGCGCAAGCGAAGCCACCCGCGCGGATCTGCCCGCGATGCGGGACGGGGCGCGCAGGCATCTGCGCCGGATCATCCTCGAGGGGATCGAGACCTGTCCGCGGGGGCCGCTGATCCTGTCGGCGGAATCGATCTCGTCCTTCGTGCCCGAAGAGGCCGAGGCGATGGTCGCCTTTTTTCAGGATCTGCCGGTCGATCCGGAGTTCATCGGCTACATCCGCGAGCCCGCGACCTATCTGCGCTCCAGCTTTCAGGAAATTCTCAAGCTGCGGATGCCGCTCAATCCGGTGTTCGATCCCACTGGCTGCACCGTGCTGCCGCTGGAGCATCACGCCATCGTCGGGATCCTGGATCGCTGCGTCGGGCCGGACCGGGTGCAGGCCCATGTCTATGACCGGGCCGGTTTTCCCGAAGGCAGCGTGGTCCGGCATTTCCTTTCGGCGCTGGGGATCGATTCGGGTGCGCTCTCGCCGCTCGAGAGCAACGAGGGCATGTCGCAGCTGGGGGTGAAGCTGATCTACACCTATCGCCGCCTGGGCGCCTGTCCCTTTGCCAACCGCGGGCCGCGGCGGCTGGAGAACGGGTTCTCCGAAGATCTGGGCCGTCTGCCGGATGTGCCCTTTGATCTGCATCCCGAGGTTCTGGACCAGACGCGCGCGGTCAACCGCGAGATCTTCGACTGGGCCGGGCGGCGGCTAGGCAGGCCCTTCCCCGAGCCAAAGGCCAAATCCGGGACCGGGATCCGCAGCGAGGCGGATCTGCTGCGCTTCAGCGCCGAGGATCTGGCGAAAGTCTCGGCCCATGCGGCCGGTTTCGGGGTTTCCGCCGCGGATCTTTCCCCCGATCCCGAGGCGGTGGCCGCGGTCCTGTGCCGGATCCGGCAGACCTGCCAGTGATCCGCCCGGGGGCGGGGCAATCGACGAAACGGGGGGAGGGGGGTGAGAGGCTGGACATCGACCCAAGCGGGGCTCGTTGCGGCTGCTTCCTTCCGGACCTGACCGGGTTGGCGAGGCGCTCGCCCGCGCCAACCTCTCAAGCGCTCATATAAGGGCGGATGCGATGGCTTGCAAGCGGGCTGTGCAGCCGAGTTGGTCAAGGCCCGAAGCCCGCCTTGGTTTCGGGCGGATCAGGAAAAGCACCGCTTTTCCCCGCCCGGCAGCGCCAGGGGGCGTGCAGGACCGTTTCCGCGAGGCACAACAGAGGCCGGCGCCCGGCCCGGCGGGCGAGAAGCGCCCGCCAGGGGCGGGGCGGGCGCTGGCCGGGACGCTTTGGCGCCCCGGCGGTCCCGGGACGGCTGTGTCACATGACCTCGGCGATGGCCTCGGTCAAATCTTCCCGCTCACAGCACGATCGGCACCAGAACCTCGGGTTCGATCACCTGCACGCCGGGCAGACCCTTGGCCAGCACCGCGGCGGATTGCTCCAGAAGCGGGAAGGTGCGGTAGTGACAGGGCACCACCACCTTGAAATCAAAGTATTTCCTTGCGGCCCAAGCGGCGGCCTTCATGTCCATGGTGAAATGCCCGCCACAGGACAGAATCCCGATATCGGGGCGGAAATATTCCCCCATCCAGCCCATCTCGGCCGAAATCCCGGTGTCGCCCGAAAGATAGATCACGTGACCCTCGCCCGCGATCATGTAGCCCGACTCGGTCCCGGCGTAGACCGGCCCCGTCGGACCGCTCATTGAGGAGGAATGCGAGGCGGGCACCATCGTCACCCTGGCGCCATTCAGATCGACGGTGCCGCCCTTGTTGAAGCCCAGCCCCGCGATCCCCTCGGCCGCTTCCCAATGGCTGATCGTGTCATAGATGCCCACGACCGGCACCGAAAGCTCGCGCGCCAGCGCCAAAGTGTCGGCGGAATGATCGCCATGGCCATGCGTCAGAAGAATATGCGTCGCCCCCGTCAGCGCCTCGGCCCGCCGGTCCATCGGGAACATCGGATTGCCGCTCAGCCAGGGGTCGATCAGGATCACCGCACCTTCGATCTGCAGCCGGAACCCGGAATGCCCGAACCATGTCAGTTTCATGCCGTTCCTCCCATTTTCCGCGCAAAGTCTAGCGCAGGCGGCCCGAAAGGGAAGCGGCGCTTGAAACACCCGCCCCCGGACGCTAAACCCGGCCCAAGTCAACCGGAGCAACCCATGTCCATCGACATCGACACCGCCCGCAAGGTGGCGCATCTGGCGCGGATCCGCGTGCCCGAATCCGACCTGCCGAAACTGGCCGAGCAGCTCTCGGGCATTCTCACCTTCATGGAACAGCTGAACGAAGTGAACGTCGACGGCATCGAGCCGATGACCTCGGTCACGCCGATGCGGCTGAAGCGGCGCGCCGATGTGGTCACGGACGGCAACTATCCCGAAGCCGTGCTGAAAAACGCCCCCGATGCCCGCGAGGGTTTCTTTGCCGTGCCGAAGGTGGTCGAATGAGCCTGAACAAACTGACGATCGCCGCCGCCCGCGATGCGCTGAAGGCGGGGGAAGTGACCTCGGTCGAGATCACCGAGGCCTGTCTGGCCGAGATCGACGCCGCGGGCGCGCTGAATGCGTTCTGCGCGAAAACGCCCGAGATCGCGCTGGCGCAGGCCAAGGCCGCCGATGCGCGGCTGAAAGCGGGCGATGCCCCGGCGATGTGCGGGATTCCGCTTGGGATCAAGGACTTGTTCTGCACCAAGGGCGTCGCCTCGCAGGCCGCCTCGCGCATCCTTGAGGGGTTCAAGCCGGAATATGAATCGACCGTGACGCAGAACCTTTGGGATGCGGGCGCGGTGATGCTGGGCAAGCTTTCCATGGACGAATTCGCCATGGGATCGTCGAACGAGACCGCCTGTTATGGTCCCGTGGTCAGCCCGTGGAAGGTCGATGACCGGCAGCTGACGCCGGGGGGCTCGTCCGGCGGTTCGGCCGCAGCCGTCGCCGCCGATCTGTGCCTTGCCGCGACCGGCACCGACACCGGCGGCTCGATCCGCCAGCCCGCCGCCTTCACCGGCATCGTCGGCATCAAGCCGACCTATGGCCGCGTCTCGCGTTGGGGCGTCGTCGCTTTTGCGTCGAGCCTTGATCAGGCCGGGCCGATGACGAAATCGGTGCGCGATGCGGCGATCATGCTTGGCACCATGGCCTCGAACGACGCCAAGGATTCGACCTGCGCCGATATTCCGGTGCCCGATTTCGAAGCGGCGCTGACGGGCGATATCCGCGGCAAGAAGATCGGCATTCCGCGCGAATACCGCATGGAGGGCATGCCCGCCGAGATCGAAAAGCTCTGGTCCGATGGCGCGGCGATGCTGCGCGATGCGGGCGCGGAAATCGTTGAAATCTCGCTGCCGCATACGAAATATGCGCTGCCCGCCTATTACGTGATCGCCCCGGCCGAGGCCTCGTCGAACCTGGCCCGCTATGATGGCGTGCGCTACGGCCACCGCGCGACACTTTCGGCGGGCGAAGGCATCGTCGACATGTATGAAAAGACCCGCGCCGAGGGCTTCGGCCCCGAGGTGCAGCGGCGCATCATGATCGGCACCTATGTGCTGTCCGCGGGCTTCTACGACGCCTATTACAACCGCGCGCGCCGGGTGCGGGCGCTGATCAAGCAGGACTTCGATCAGGCCTTTGCCGCCGGGATCGATTCGATCCTGACGCCCGCGACGCCGTCTTCGGCTTTCGGGCTGGGCGAGATGAAGGATGCCGATCCGGTCGAGATGTATCTCAACGACGTCTTCACCGTCACCGTGAACCTGGCCGGTCTGCCCGGCATTTCGGTGCCGGTGGGGCTGGATGCCAAGGGTCTGCCGATGGGGCTGCAGCTGATCGGTCGGCCCTGGGAAGAGGGCGATCTGCTCAATCAGGCGCTGGTGCTGGAAAAAGCCGCGGGCTTTGCCGCGAAACCGGCGAAATGGTGGTAAGGAGACGGTGATGCGCAAGGCGGTCGGGTTCGTTCTGACGGGGCTGGTGCTGGCGGCTTGCGAGCCCTCGGTGCCGAATTCGGCGGCGGGCGTGGGCTTTGGCGATTATCAAAGCTATCAGCAGCAACGCGAAGCCGCCCTGCAGGGGGCGCCGCTGAGCGCTACCACCCTGCCGCCGCCCGGGGCGCCCGCAAGCTCGACCGCGGCGCTGGATGCGGCGGCGGCAAAGACGACGCAGGGCACGATCGGCGCCGATGCGATCGCCGCGCTGCGCGCCACCGCGCCCTCCGGCCCCGGCCCGGCCCCGGTCAATCCGGCGACGGGCGAATATGTGGGGGTGAACGGCCAGCCGCGCGCGCCCGGCCTGCCGATGGATGCGATGTCGCATTTCGACGGCACCCGCGCCGCGCCGGTCACCGACATGACGACCCAGGGCGCGGCAGGGCCGAACCTTGCCGCCTATGCCCTGGCCGCGACCAACACGCCGGGCCAGAAGGTCTATGAGCGCAACGGCTTCAAGATGACCTCGACCGAAAAGGCCTGCGCGAAATTCGTCTCCTCGGATCTGGCGCAGCGCGCGTTTCTGGAAAAGGGCGGTCCGGTCAAGGATCCGGGCAATCTGGACCCCGATGGCGACGGCTTCGCCTGCGCCTGGGATCCGCGACCCTTCCAGGCGGCGCGTCCATGACCGGAACGCCCGCCTCTCCGAATTTCGGAGAGCGGCGCGGCGGCGCGCAGCCCGAGTTGATCGTTTTGCATTACACCGGCATGGAAAGCTGCGCCGTGGCACGGGATCGGCTCTGCGACCCCGCGGCCGAGGTCTCGGCGCATTGGCTGATCGCCGAGGATGGCCGGGTGGAAGCCCTTGTTCCGGAACGCTTGCGCGCCTGGCACGCCGGGGCGGGCGGCTGGATGGGGCAGGCGGATGTGAATTCCCGCTCCATCGGGATCGAACTGGCCAATACGGGCGATGCGCCCTTTCCCGAACCGCAGATGGCGGCCTTGGAGCGGCTTTTGCCCGAGATCTTCGCGCGCTGGGGCCTTGGCCCCGAGGCGGTGATCGCCCATTCCGACTGTGCGCCCGGGCGCAAGATCGACCCCGGCCCGCGCTTCGACTGGGCCCGGCTCGCCCGGCAGGATCTGGCGATCTGGCCCGCGCCCGCGGGGCGGCTGCCGCCGGTCACGCCCGAGGCCTTCCTCGCGCTGGCGGAAACCTTCGGCTATCCCGAGGCGCCCTTTGACGTGCTGCTTTCGGCCTTCCGGCTGCGGTTCCGGCCGCGGCATGAGGGCGCGCTCGATGCCACCGACATTGCGATGATCAACGATCTGGCCTTGCGCTTCGGCTCGGACGGCGGCGCCTGGCGGGCCAGTTGAGGAGGGGGGCTCTGCCCCCCGGCTGCGCCTCCCCCCGGGATATTTCCGGCAAGATGAAAGCCAAACCCGGCCTTCCCTTCATCTTGCTCCAAATATCCCGGGGGTATGGGGGCAGAGCCCCCATTGACCTTTGCCCCGGGCGCGGCGTATGGCACGAGGGCGCGGAAGACCGGATGACCGCGGCGGCCCATAGCTCCGTTTTTCGGATAGCTGGGCCTCCGAGGAAAGTCCGGACTCCATGAAGCAACGGTGCCGGGTAACGCCCGGCGGGGGCAACCCCAGGGAAAGCGCCACAGAGAACAGACCGCCCCGCTTGCGGGGTGAGGGTGAAACGGTGGGGTAAGAGCCCACCGCGGGACTGGCAACAGGACCGGCACGGCAAGCCCCACCGGGAGCAACGCCGAATAGGGATGCCGCGCCGCAACCGGAAACGGGGGACGGCAGGGGAGCTTCGCCCCGAGGTGTCCGGGTTGGCGGCTTGAGGCTGCGGGTGACCGCAGACCCAGAGGAATGGTCATCCAGGGGGCAACCCCGGACAAAATCCGGCTTACAGGTCTTCCGCGCGCCTGCCGCCTTTCGGGGCGGCGGCGGCCTGCGGCGCTTCGCTTTGACGTGATTCCTCTTGAACCGGGGCGGCTGTGCTCCGAGATTGGAAGACGAAGGCAAGGGGCGGCGGGGGGACGCGATCGGTCGCCTCCGGGCGGTCCCTGCCGGGCTGACATCACCAACCGGGAGGAACGGGATGAGTTTCGTCAAGACATTGGCCACGCTGGCGGTGGGCTTTGCCGCTGCCAAGGGCGTGCAGAAATTCCAGCAGGCGGGCGGGATCGACGCGATGAAGGGGGCGCTGCGCGATGCCGGCAAGCCCGGCGGCATGGCCGAGCAGATGGGCGACTGGGCGGCCCGGATGGGCGTTCCGGGCGGCAAGGAGACGGTCAGCCGGATGCTGGCGACGTTCGGCACCCAGGCCGCGGCGGCGACCGAGACGGCGCAGACGAATATCGGCGCGATGCTGGGCTCGATGAGCGCGGCGGCGGGGACCGGCGCGAAGGGGCTGGGCGAGATGATGAGCACCGCGCTGGCCGATCCGGCGGTGGCGGCGGGTGCCGAGGCGCATGCCAAGCTGATGATCCGCGCGATGATTCAGGCCGCCAAGGCCGACGGCACCATCGATGACGCCGAACGCGCGCAGATCCTGGCGCAGCTGGGCGAGGCGACCGAGGAAGAGGTGGCTTTCGTTCAGGCCGAGCTGGATGCGCCGATCGACATTGCCGGGCTGGCGGCCGATGTCCACGAGGCGGCGCGGGTGCAGGTCTATTCCGCCGCGCTGATGGCGATCACCGTCGATACCGAGGCGGAAAAGACCTATCTGCGCAATCTTGCGGCGGCTTTGGCGCTGGATCCCGGGGTCGTGGCGCAGGTGCATCTGGGCATGGGCAAGCCGGCGCTGTGATCCGGTCCGGGGAGGTGCGAAAAAACGCGCCTGCCCGCGCCTTTGCGGTTGACTCCGCGCGGCGGCTGACTAAAAGGCAGGCTTCAAGGATTTCGCGGATGCAGGCGCATCCGACTCTGGGAGACTGAGAATGGCGAAGCCGACGACGATCAAGATCCGTCTGAACTCGACGGCGGGCACCGGGCACTTCTATGTGACCAAGAAGAATGCCCGCACCATGACCGAGAAGATGACGGTGAACAAATATGACCCCGTCGTGCGCAAGCACGTCGAATACAAGGAAGGCAAGATCAAGTAAGATCTTGCGGACCGCAAGGGTTCAGGGCCGTCCTTCGGGGCGGCCTTTTGCTTTTCGCGGCGGTCAGATCAAGAGCAGCGCCAGCACGAAGACGCCGGTGAAGACCGCCCCCGCCAGCGCCCAGAGCGTCGGGCGTTGCGTCAGATCGCCAAGGGGCGGCGGCGGGGCGAGATCGGGCCGGTGCGCCGGCAGCGGCGCCGGGCCGGTCTTGCGCTCTGGCTGCGGCGCGGCGGGGTCGATCTGATCCGGTCCGGGCGGGGGCCGTGCCCCGTGGGTGCCGGGCGGGACCGGCGGCGGATGCGGCGCATGCGGGTCGAAGCTGTCATCTGCGGCGGCGAGCAGCGGCGCGGGGGGATCGTCGGAATGCGGTTCCGGGCGGCGCTGCGCGCCGGGCAGGGCGCGGGTGGCGGCCTGTTGCGCCAGAACCGCCTGCAGCGCCGTGGGATCGACCAGCATCTGCGCCGCCACGAGCGACATCGGCGTTGCGGCGCCGCCCTGGGGCGCGGCGGTGGTGGCGCTGGCCAGCGCCTCGGCCGAGAGCGCGGTGGCCCGTGCGATCAGGGCGGCGGCGCGGTCGGCCGAAGCGCCCGGCAGCGGCCTTTCGGCGGCGGGGCCGGGTCGGGGCTGGGGCGTCGGCGCCGCATCGGGCAGGTCCGGCAGATCGGGCAGGGGGATCGGCCCCTGTCGGAAGGTCGGGGCCCCGTGCGGCAGCGGCAGCGATTGCGTGCCCGCGGGCAGCGGGCTGGGGGCGGTGGGCAGAGGCAGGGGCGTCAGCATGAGCGGGCCTCGGGCAAAACATGCCCGAGGATGACAGGAATTGGTGAACGGCGGGTTAAGATCGCCCGGGCATGGCCTCGGGCTCGGGGCGCGGCGGCCGGGGCGGGCGCGGCGGGGCAGGCACCCGGAACACGGCGCAATAGAGCGCGGGGGCGAAGACCAGCGTGATCAGCGTGCCCGCGATGATGCCGCCCATCATCGCAAAGGCCATCGGCGCCCAGAACACCTCGCGCGAGATCGGGATCAGCGCCAGAGAGGCCGCGGCCGCGGTCAGCAGGATCGGCCGCGCCCGGCTGTCGGAGGCCTCGAAAACCGCATCCCAGCGGCTTTTCCCGGCGCCGATCAGCACCTCCACCTCGGCCATCAGGATCAGCGAATTGCGGATCAGGATGCCGACCAGCGCCAGCACGCCCAATATCGCCACGAACCCAAGCGGTTGCCCCGAGGGCAGCATGGCCGCGACGACGCCGATCAGGCCGAGCGGCGCCACCGCCAGAACGATGAACATCAGCCGGAAGCTTTGCATCTGCACCATCACAAGGGTCAGGATGATCAGCACCATCAAGGGCACGACGGCGACGATCGGCGCCTGACTTTCGCCGCTCGATTCCGCCACGCCGCCCGGCTCGATCGTGGTTCCGGCAGGCAGCCGCGCCATCTGTTCGGCAATCGCCGGGGCCAGATCGCGGGTCACGGTGGCGGGCTGGTTCGCCCCCGTGACCGCGGCCTTGACGGTGATCGTCGGCACCCGGTTGCGGGCATGCAGCACCGGCGGCTCCATCTGCCAATCGAGCGTCGCAAAGCTGAGCAGCGGCACCGGCACCCCCGAGGGCGAGGGCAGCTGCAGCGAGGCAAGCGACCCCACCCGCGAGCGGTCCGCCGCCGCGCCGCGGGCGAGCACGTCCACAAGCGTCTGACCGTCGCGCAATTCTGTGACGGTGACGCCCTCGAACAGCGTTTGCAGCGCCTGCGCCACGTCCTTTTGCGTCAGGCCAAGCTGGCGCAGCCGCTCCTGATCCAGCACGACGCGGGCGACCCGCACCGGCTCGCCCTCGTCGAGCGTGATGTTCGACAGCCGCGGATCCTGCGCCAGCCGTTCGGCAAGCTGCCGCGCCTCGGTCAGAAGCAGGCCGCGGTCCGGGCCCATCAGCCGGTATTGCACCGGCTTGCCGACCGGCGGCCCCAGCTCGATCAGCTTCGAGAACACATCGACCCCGGGCAGGGTCGCCGCATGATCCGCCAGGGCCCGGCGCAGGGCGTTGCGTTCCTCCAGCCCCTTGGTCATCACCACGATCTGGCCGATGAAGGGCACCGGCGTCGGCGCATCAAGCGAGAGCAGGAACCGCGGTGCGGAACGGCCGACATAGGTCGTCCAATAGGCGGCCTCGGGGCGGGTGGCGAGCCAGCGGTCCAGTTCCGCCATCGCCCCGTCGGTCGCGGCAATCGCCGAATTCTGCCGCATCGTCACGTCGATCAGCAGTTCCGGCCGGTCCGAGGCGGGGAAGAACTGCTGCTCGATCTGGCGCATGCCGTAAAGCGAGGCGCCAAAGAGCGCGACGGTCAAGACGATGGTCAGCCAGCGCGCCCGCATCGCGCCGCGCAACAGCGCATGAAAGCCGCGCCGCAGCCGACCCGGGGTGGCGTCGTGATGCGGCATCGTCTTCGGCAGGAAACTGGCCCCGATCAGCGGCGCAAACAGCACGGCGACGACCCAGCTCAACATCAGCGAAATCGCGATGACGTAGAAAAGCGAGAGCGTGTATTCCCCCGCCTGGCTGGAATTGAGCCCGATCGGGATGAAGCCCGCGACGGTGACGAGCGTGCCCGACAGCATCGGAAAGGCGATCGAGGTCCAGGCATGCGACGCGGCCTTGGCGATCGTGTCCCCGGCCTCCAGCCGCGCGATCATCGTTTCGATGGCGATCATCGCATCATCGACCAGCAGCCCCAGCGCGATGATCAGCGCGCCCAGCGAAATCCGCTGCAGCGTCACCCCCATCGCGTCCAGAATGACGAAGGTCAGCGCCAGAACCAGCGGGATCGACATCGTCACCACAAGCCCCGCCCGCCAGCCCAGCGACACGAAGGAGACCAGAAGCACGATCGCCACCGCCTCGGCCAGCGCGCGCAGGAAATGGTTCACCGATTGCTCGACCACCTGCGGCTGATCGGCGACCTTGTGCAGGGTGATGCCGACCGGCAATTCGGCCGCCACCCTGTCCATCAGCGCGCTCAGCTCGGCGCCGAACTCGAGGATGTTGGCGCCCTGTTTCATGCCGATGATCAGCCCCACCGCGGGCTGGCCGTTGTAGCGAAACAGGGTGTCGGGCGGATCGGCAAAGCCCGCGCGCACGGTCGCCACATCGGAGAGCCGAAAGAAGATCTCGCCCACGCGCAGCGGCGCCGCGGCCAGTTCGGCGGCATCGGCAAAGCGGCCGGACATCCGCACCGCGACCAGCTCGTCGGCGGTGCGGATCACGCCCGAGGGCACGATGGCGTTCTGCGCGGCCAGCGTGCCCAGCACCTGCGCCTGATCGAGCCCCAGCGCGGCCAGCTTGCGGGCGGAAAATTCGACATGGACAACAGGGTCTTGCGTGCCGATCAGCTCGACCTTGCCCGCCGCCTTCAGCGTCAGCACCGCCGAGCGGACCTTTTCCACCCGGGTCTTCACCTCCTGCGGGGAAAACCCGTCGGCGGTGAAGGCATAGATCGAGCCATAGACATCGCCGAAACTGTCGTTGAAATAGAACCCCGCGAATTCCGCCGGAAAATCCGGGCGGATGTCAGCCATCATGTTGCGGACCTTCTGCCAGGTCCGGGTCACCGCCTCGCCCCGGGTTTCGGGGGTCAGTTCCAGCTGCACCACGGCCCGGCCCGGAAAGGTCTCCGAGCGGGTGAACTTCAGGTTCGGCAGTTCCTGCAGCTTCTTCTCGATCCGGTCGGTGACCTGTTCGCGCGTCTCCTCGGCGGTGGCGCCGGGCAGGATCGCGGTGACGATCATGATCTTGATGGTGAAGGAGGGGTCTTCCTCGCGGCCAAGGTTGCGATAGGCCAGAACCCCCGCCAGAAGCGAGACGAGGATCAGATACCAGACCATCGAGCGATGCCGCAAAGCCCAGTCGGACAGGTTGAAAGTCATGGCGATACCCTTGGTCCAAGCTGCTGGCCCGGCGTGACCGAGCGGATGCCGCGGATCACCACCTCGTCGCCCGGCGCAAGGCCCGAGGTGATCACCACGCGGTCGTCAAGGCGCTGGCCGAGCGTCACCGGCACCGCCTCGGCGCGGCGGTCGGGGCCGAGGCGCCAGACCTGCGGCGGATCGGTGTCGGGGCGGATCGCGGCCATGGGCAGGGTCAGCAGCGGCGCCTCGGGCAGATCGAGCCGCGCGGTGACGAGTGTGCCCAGCCGCAGCGCCTGACCGCCGTCGGCGAACGAGATCCGCAGCCGATGCGCCCGGGTCGAGGCATCGGCGACCGGCTCGATCAGCCGCAGCTGGCCGGGCAGGGTCTGCGGGCCGTCGCCGCGGGTCTCGATGGTGAAGCGCGCGTCTTTCGGCAGCACGGCGCGCAGGTCGTCGGGGACGTCGATCACCGCCTCGCGCCCGGCGGCGGTGGCCAGACGCAGAACCGGCGTGCCCGGGGTGACGACGGCGCCGGGTTCGGCCAGGATCTGGCTGACCACCCCCGCCGAAGGCGCGGTGAGGCGGCCGAAGCGTTCGGCATCGCGGGCCCGGGTCAGATCGGCGCGGGCGCGGTCGACCGTGGCGCGGGCGGCGGCGGCCTTGGCCGCGGCGGCTTCGAGCGTGGCCAGCGGCGCCACCCCGCGGCGTTGCAATTCCTGCGCCCTCTCAAGGCTTTGCCGGGCGAAATCGGCCTCGGCCCGGGCCGCGCGCAGCCCGGCGCTGGCGGCGGCCACATCCTCGGCCAGGGTCACCTGATCAAGCGTCGCCAGCACCTGCCCGGCGGTGACCGCATCGCCCAGATTGACCGGCCGGGTCTCGATCCGCCCCGCGGTCTGAAAGCCGAGCGTGGTTTCCACCTCGGCCGCGATCACGCCGGGAAAATCGCGCGTGGCGATGGCCGAGCCGGTGACGATTTCCGACACCACCGGGCGGACCGGGGCCTCGGCACGCGCGGGGGCGGGGGCAAGCGCCAGCAGGCACAGCAGGACCGGGCGGATCATGGCGTCGTCTCCGTCGGCCGGACGGCGCGGCCGGGGTAAAGCAGATGCGCGCCGCGGGCCACCACCAGCGCGCCTTCGGAGAGGCCCTCGGCGACGTCGATGCCGCGGTCGGTGTAACGCGAGATCCGCACCGGGCGCAGCGTGGCCCGCAGGCTTTGCGGATCGACGGTCCAGACCGCGGGGCCGCCATCCTTCGTCACCAGCGCCGTCCAGGGCAGCCCCATCGCCGAGCCGAGCGGCAGGTCCAGAACGGCGACGATGGCAGTGCCCAGCCCGGGGGCGGGGAGATCCTCGCGCATCTTGCCCTTGACCCGGACGGTGCCGGTGGTGCCCGCGACAAGGGGGGCGATTTCGGTCACCACCGCCTCCATGACGGGGCCGGTCCCCTCGACCGGGCGCAGCGTCACGCGGCGGTCGCGAAAGCGGTCGAGCGCGGGGAAATCGGGGACGTAAAGCACGGCTTCGCGGGCGCCGTCGCGGGCCAGGGTCAGCACCGTCTGCGCCGCGCCGACGATCTGGCCGGGCTCGGCCGAGCGGGCGGTGACGATCCCCGCGGCGGGCGCGGTCAGGGTGCAATCGGCAAGGGTTTGCCGGGCCTTGGCCAGCGCGGCCTGGGCCTGATCCTGGGCCGAGCGGGCGGACAGCGCCGCCTCGGTCGCGGCATCCAGCGCGGCCTGGGTCGCGGCGCCGCGCTGGGTCAGCTCTGCCGCCCGGGTCAGCGCCTGTTCCGCCTGGGTCAGCATCGCCGCCGCCGCATCGGCCTGCGCCTTGGCGCCGCGCAGCGCCGCGGCGGCCTGGGTCGGGTCCAGTTCGGCCAGCACCTGCCCGGCCTCGACCCGGGCGCCCACCTGCACCGGCAGCGCGACGATCCGGCCGCCGGCGCGAAAGCCCACGGGCACGGCCTCGGCCGCCTCGATGCTGCCCGACAGCTCGAAATGCACGAAGACCGGCGCGGTATGGGCGGTGACAAGCTCCACCGCCAGCGGCGTTTCGGCGGGCAGGGGCGGGGCGAAAGCGGTCAGGCCTGCCAGCGCCAGGGCCGGAAGGGCGGGGCCATGCAGCGCCGTCTTGCGCATCGTCTCTCCCTTTGCAGCGGGTCCGGGGATCGGGCGGGCGATTCGGAATGCCCGGCCGAACGGTGGCCCGATCATAGGGCAGGAAAACCGACAAGGAAGCGTTGATGCGCGCGGGCGCCCGTGCCGTTGCGGCAAAACGAAAGGCGCCCCCGAAGGGGCGCCGCAAGCTGGGCCGGGGCCGGGCCGGGACCGGGCTTATTTCGCGGTGTAGATCTGGTCGAAGATGCCGCCGTCGCCGAAATGTTCGGGCTGCGCCTTGGCCCAGCCGCCGAAATGGGCGATGTCCACCAGCTCAAGCTTCGGGAACCGCGCCACATCGGCCGGATCGGCTTTCGACGCATCCCAGGCGCGGTAGAAATTCTTGTAGGCGATCGCCTGACCCTCGGGGCTGTACAGGAAGTCCAGATAGGCCGTCGCCAGCTCCTTTTGCGCGTCATTGGCGATGTTGCCTTCGACCAGCGCGACGGGCGGCTCGGCCAGAACCGAGACCGAGGGCACGACGATGTCGAACTGATCCTCGCCCAGCTCCTTCAGCGACAGATAGGCCTCGTTTTCCCAGGCCAGCAGCACGTCGCCGATGCCGCGCTGGGCAAAGGTCGTCGTCGCCCCCCGCGCGCCGCTGTCCAGCACCGGCACATGGGCGAACAGATCATGCAGGAAGGCCTTCGGATCCTGGCCGTTCTTTTCCGCCCAGGCCCAGGCGGCCAGATAGTTCCACCGCGCCCCCCCCGAGGTCTTCGGATTGGGCGTGATCACCTCGATGCCCTCCTTGACCAGATCGCCCCAATCCTTGATCCCCTTCGGGTTGCCCTCGCGCACCAGGAAGACGATGGTCGAGGTATAGGGCGAGGAATTGTGCGGCAGCTTGCCCTGCCAGTCCTTCGGCAGCTTGCCCGCCTTGGCGATCTTGTCGATGTCCGAGGCCAGCGCAAGGGTGACGACCTGGGCGTTCAGCCCCTCGATCACCGCGCGGGCCTGCGCGCCCGAGCCGCCATGCGAGGTTTCGATCTGCGGCGCATCATGGCCGGTGGCGGTCCAGTGTTCGGCAAAGGCGGCGTTCACCTCGCGGTAAAGTTCGCGCGTCGGGTCGTAGCTGACATTGAGCAGGGTTTCGGCCTGCAGCTGCGGTGCCCCGGCCAGGCCCGCCAGCAGCAGGGCCACCAGCGCGCTGGTGGTGCGGGCGATCCGGGCGATCGGCCAGCCGGTCAGGCGGCGGGCGCCATCGGCGATGGTGACGCGGCCGTCGGCATGGTCGGCGGTCTTTTGGCCCTGGGCGGTGATGTGGCGGGACAGCGAAATCGTGGTGAGCATGGGTCTCTCGATCAGGAAAAGAGGTGCGGAAGCGGATGGGACGGGATCGGGTGCAGCCTGAGCGGGCCCGGATGGATGGGGTGCGGATGGCTGGGATGGCCGGGGCCCGGATGGCGGGGGGCGAGTCAGGTCATCTCCCGCATCGGCGCGCGCAGGCTTGCGGCGGGAGCGGTCTGAACGGGACGGATCATCGGCATCTCCTTTCCGGCGGGTGATCGGCGTATGAATTTAATATCCACCGAGATAGTCGGGATTATCAAGGGAATAATCACGCCTTAGTTTGTCGTGTTTTTGGAATTATATTCTCCGCCCGGATGGGCCGGGGCCCGACTCGCAAATCCCCCGGAAGCCGCTTGGGCCAGGCGCCGCGGCGCCGGCGGCGGCGCAAGGGACGGGGCGCCGCAAGGGGCCGCGCAGGTCCCGGGAAAGCGGGCGGGGCCGATCCGCATATGGTGTCGTGCGCGTTTTCCGCGCGGTGTCGGGGGCAGTCGATTTTGCGCAAGAAAGTGCAGATACCCTCTGGACAGTCCCGGCGCCCTCGTCTAGTAACCCCGCACCAACACCGGCTTGACGACCTTGTTAAGCAGACCCGGTGCCCAGATAGCTCAGTTGGTAGAGCAGCGGATTGAAAATCCGCGTGTCGCTGGTTCGATTCCGGCTCTGGGCACCACTTCAAACCCCCGAAAGCAAAGCAAATTTTTCAGCGTTGAGGCTGCATTGCTGTGCTCACCCAGTTCTGGGCTACATCTGGGCTACATTCCGCGCTCGCTAGGCCTTCTTGCGTCATGTGCGGATACCTCTCGATAGGCAGATGGTAACATGGTGCGCCTGCGCCATCTGCGCGCAAATTGACATCGGCGCGTTCTCAGGTGAATCACTCCGACCGCCGAATGCACTACCGGAGAGAAGATTTGGAACCCGCAGCACGAGCCGATGAACAGTATCTGACGATCGAAGAAGTCGCAGCGCGCTATAAGGTGAAGTCCGGCATCGATTCACCGATGGAGACGAGAGGGGAACTTTCCAAGGGCGCGACAGGCCGGTCCGGGTTCCGTGCGATGGCGTCTGTCGGACTTGCTGGCGCATGAGGGGCAACTCAAGGCGTGCTTTACGATGCACGGTCCGCTTCCCATGGATGCTGAGGATGAATGACAGCGACAGGAGGGGGTGACCCCCCTCCCCAAGGGAACGGCAGAGCTGCACCGCTCCGACGCCTCATCCCGCATCAAGGAGCTCGCGCAATGCGCGCACTCGCGCTGGCGTCATCCACAGCCCCGCCGCATGGGTCAGGTCGGCCGTCCGCCGGTTTCCCGCGCTCGGCTTGCAGCCGTCGTTCGCCATCGGCGTCGGCCAGTCCCGGGCCATCCGGTCCAGACCCTTCTCGTCCTTCCGCTCGCCACCCCGGCTGCGGAAACTGTCGATCTGCGGCGTCGGCCATAGGGCTGCCGTCGTCGCGAGGTTCATGCCGTGCTGGCCCGCTGCCTGTGAGGGCGTCGGCTTCGTCTGCCGGTTCTCGTTGGCGCTGGCACGGGGCGTCGGCCACAGCCGGAGCAGTTCCGTCCGGTTCCCGCCATTCGACCGGGTGCCAGAGCAGGCGCGCGGGGTCGGCAAGTTCGTCCCCCTCGCGGATGGCAAGGATGAACAACCGCTCGTGCTTGTGGGGCGCGCCGACTTCCGCCGCCGTGAAGAGGCCTGCCGCAAGGCGGTAGCCCATGCCGACCAGTCCGCTGGCGACCTCGAGGAAGCCGAGGCGGAGATGATGGGCGACATTCTCGAGGAACACGAAGGGCGGCTCGACCTCGCCGATGATGCGGGCGACATGGGGCCAGAGATGGCGCGGATCGTCCGCGCCCCGGCGCTTGCCCGCGACCGAGAATGGCTGGCACGGATAGCCCGCAGTGACGATGTCCACCGCGCCGCGCCACGGGCGGCCGTCGAAGGTGGCAACATCGTCCCAGACAGGCGCGCGATCCAGGGACGCGTCTTCCATCCGCGCCACGAGAGTGGCTGCGGCGAAGGTTTCCCGTTCGACATGGCCCACAGCACGATATCCGGGGATGGCGATGGTGAGCCCGAGGTCGAGCCCGCCCGCGCCGGAGCAGAGGGAGAGGCCGAAGAGGCATGCGTCTCCGGCTCCGGAAGCGCGTCCGGAGGAAGGTAAAGCCAGGTCATGCATGTCACGCGGGGGTCTTGCGCTTTCGCGCGGGTTCGGGGGCGGCGTCCGTGTCCGGCGTATCGGTCGCGGGTTCGGTGCCGTCACCAAGCCGCTCGGTTTTCACCTGCGCGAAGGTCCGGCCGTCGCCGTCGAGGATGGTCTCCTTGCCAGTCTCGGCCTGCCAGCGCTCCACGGCGACATCGACATAGGCCGGGCTGATTTCCATTGCGAAGACGCGGCGGCCGTTGGCCTCGCCCGCCATGATCTGCGAACCGGAGCCCGAGAAGGGCTCGTAGCAGAGACCGCCCCGCGCCACATGCTGGCGCATCGGGATCCCGAAGGCATCGAGGGGTTTCGGCGTCGGATGGTCGGGCCGCTCGTCCTTGGCAAAGGACGGCATCTCCCAGGTCGAGGGCAGCGTCTGCTCGGCCACCTTCGGCGGGCGGTTCGGGCGGCGCCAGCCCATGAAGCAGGGCTCGTGCTTCCAGAGGTAGTGCGAGCGGGTCAGAACCCCGCGGTCCTTCACCCAGATGATCTGCTGATGGACGAAGGCCCCCGCCTTTTCCCAGCAGGCCTCCAGCATCGCCTGGCGGCGGGAGGCGTGCCAGCAGTACCAGGCAGCATCCTCAGTGATGGCTTCTGCGACCGCGGCGGCGATGAAGCCGTCGTAGAGCTCCGCGCCCTGCGAACTGTCGTCTCAGGTCGTGCCATAGGACGCGGACCAATCCTTGTTGCGGGTGGGGTGGTTCGAGCCGTCGTAGTCCACCAGATAGGGCGGGTCGGTCGCGAACAGGATCGCCCGCTCGCCGTTCATCAGGCGGCGCACGTCGGCCGCGCTGGTGCTGTCGCCGCAGAGCAACCGATGGTCGCCGAGGATCCACAGGTCGCCAGTGCGAGACGCCGGATTGCGGGGCGGTTCGGGAATGGTCACCGGCGGCACGGAGCCCCCAGCGGCACCTTCTTCCCCGTCCCCCTCCGGCACATAGGCCAGCAGCTTGTCCAACTCGCCGTCCGAAAAGCCGACCAGCGACAGGTCAAAATCCTCGGCCAAGAGGTCGTTCAGCTCCGCTGACAGCAGTGCCTCGTCCCAGGTGCCGAGTTCGGTCAGCTTGTTGTCCGCGATCCGGTAAGCCCGGCGCTGCGCTTCGGTCAGATGCCCAAGCACGATTACCGGTGCTTCGGTCAGCCCCAACTGCGTGGCTGCAAGCACCCGGCCGTGGCCCGCGATCAACTCACCGTCCTCTGCCACGAGGCAGGGCACCGTCCAGCCAAACTCCGCCATGCTGGCGGCGATCTTCGCGACCTGGTCCGCGCGATGGGCCTTCGCGTTCCTTGCGTAGGGCTGGAGCTTGGCCAGCGGCCACATCTCGATCCGCTCTGGGGCGAAGCTCAGCGTCATGGGCGGGTCATTCCTCGGATCAGGATGGATACCCCTGGCTTCCGGACTCCGGGGTCCAGACTGGACTCCAAGTGGGGTCCAGCGGCCACCAGGGGTGTCCAGCTTCAAGGGTCTGATTTTGCGTTGTTTCAGGCGGGTTCAGACGGCAGTGGCTTCCGGGTGGCTTCCCAAAAATCCGGCCCTGTCGCTGGCGATGTCCCGCGCTTCGCCCGCCAGCATACGAATATCGCTAGGAAGGAACCAAGAACTCAATGGGTTAGCCGATTGGACCCCGGCTGGACCCTTCTCTGGACCCGGGAAGCCAGCGGCGCGGCCTCTGCCTGCGCGCTCCACTCCGAGTATATCGCTATGGATAGCTGCTTTTGGGCGATCCGTCTCACCATGCGATGTCTCGCAAGAAATCGTCTCACTACCCGGAATGGGATTGACAAGAGCCTCAGTCGTCTTCGGGCGACACCAACTTCAACGGGCCGCGCTGATACGGCATTAGACCATCTTCTTCGTATTTGGCGATGAGATGCTGTCGGAGTTGTTCCTGCTCTTCGCGCAGACGTCGACCTGCTTCCATCGCCTCGGGAGGAATATCCTTTTCCATGATCTCGCGGAGTTGCACTTCCACCTGGGCCCCGACACCACGAAACGAGAAGTCTTGCTGGTAGCCCTTCTTGAACACGTAGCTGAGGAGAGCAGCCGAACCCTCGGGGAGTTCCTTCCCGGCGAGGAACTGCCGAAACAGCCAGAGCGTCAGATCTGCGATCTGTATCCCCGCGCTATCGTCGGAGCTCGAGACCTCGAAGGTCGAACCTGGGACCTTGCGTAGAACGATTGTCTCACCGGGTCGGTGGATTGGCTCGCAGGAGGCGTTTGAAAACAAGCGGTGCCACTCTTCAAGCGAACTCTCGAATTGCGACTGCCTATCATGGATGATCTTCTTTAGAGGGCGGTTCCACCGTTTCGAGAACCCTTCCAAGCCGTCGAGCAGGTTGGCGAATGCTACCATGTTCGGCATGTGCCCGTTCTTGGCTTGGCGCCCCGCGATGAAGATGTCGAGGGCTTCCGGGTGGCCGCGCGACCACAACAGGGTTTCTGTGACGACATCCCTCGACCTCTGGTCGGCAAGCAGGTGCACGTTCTCAAGGATGGCGTCGCAAATGGCCGGGATCTTCGCGCGCGCCTGTTTCTCGTTGCGGGCCATCAGCATTGACCAGAACTCGCGGGCAATCTCTTCGGTCAGGATCGTCGCAACCTTGAAGCACAGGGTCAGCTTCAGAACCCTCACGTTGTAGGCATTCCAGTTCGCCGCCGGGTTCTCGCCGGAATCAAAAAAGGTGTCGTAGAGCTTGGTGGCGACCAGATAGCGCTTCTCGACACGCGATACGAAAAACCTCGCGTCGACCCTCTTGAGGATGTTGAGGAGATCGGGCGCGATCTTCTCGATCGGTCCGAAGCCAAGGACCGAGGCATGCAGGGACGCGATGCCGTGTTTCCTGCAGAGGGCGCTCAGCGATTTCTTGTGCAGAACATCGAAGTTTGACTTGGTAATGAGCGCTCCCGTGAAAAAATCTGGCTGCGCTTCGTCGAAGATGTTCGAGCCAGTATTCCCAGTTTCGTCAACGAACGCGAACAAATCTATCTTCCCGTGCTCAGCCAGCTACTCGCACGATATAGTCGATAGATCGCCTAGATGGCACCCGTTTCCCATTCAATCGCCAGACGATGACCGCGATGCCGTACTGCCAGCGCCGGTTGGCCGTGGCGCGGCTGATGCCCAACTCCCAGCAGATCGGCTTCCAAGGCTTGCGGTTCGCGCGAAGCCACAAGAGGCGGACGTCGGCGGGGTCCAGCCAGCGCAGCCAGAGGAGAGTATCCTCGGCCTGCGTGATGTCACGCGGGCCTGGCTTCGGCCGTCGCATCCGAGGCTCCTGGCCGACTTGATCGGCGAAGGTGTGGAAGTACTCAGGCCACGCGTTGAAGTAACCCTGCGGCTTCACCTCGGGGGAGCGACCGGAACACGTCGGCGGCACGCTCGAGCCGGTCCTCGACCATGGCAAGCGTTCAGTCAGCCATTTGCGACCTCACGTTCGGCCATGCGCGGCTCATAAAGCTTTTCGCCCAGTTCACGCACCAGTTCTCGCTCGGGCCACGTCAGGCGCGGATCATCCGCCGAAATCGCCAGCAGTCCCTGCTCCTGCCATCCATCCCGCTTGACCTGCTCGGGATCCCGGCGTTGGCCGCCGTAGCCCCTCGGATGCCACCTCATGCGACACCCCCGTTCGTCTCGATCGCCCAGTGCAGGATAGCGATGGCATCGGCTTCGTTGTCATCGGCCGGACTGAAGCCTCGGGCCCGCGCAGCGGCGACCATTGCATCCTTGTCGGCATTTCCCTTCCCGGTGGCATGGCGCTTGATCGTGCCGACCGGAACGCCCTGATAAGGAATGCCGCGCAGTTCGGCCCATGCCGTGAGGGTGGCCATCAGACCGCCATACACATGGGCAGCGTCCGTACCGACATGGCGACGGACTTCCTCGAACCAGATAGCCGCGATTGGTCCGGACAGTCGGTCGATCTCGGTCAGCCAGTTGGTGAGGCGCAGGTAGCGCATGCCACCGCCGTCGAAGCGGCCGGGACGCAGC
Organism: Rhodobacter capsulatus SB 1003; assembly: GCF_000021865.1. Taxonomy (NCBI): domain Bacteria; kingdom Pseudomonadati; phylum Pseudomonadota; class Alphaproteobacteria; order Rhodobacterales; genus Rhodobacter; species Rhodobacter capsulatus. Next base: position 2,925,793 of record NC_014034.1, on the reverse strand, counting down.
GAGACGGTGCCGCTGGTGATCAGGGCGTCATGACTGCGGATCGCCCATCCGGTCGATGTGCCGAGATCGAGGGCGAGGATGCAGAGTACAGCAAGGCGCCCCTGTTCAAGGCGCTGGTCCGGCACTTCGGAGTTCGGGGTCATGATGAAGGCTCACCTGGATCGTGGGCCTTCGGCTTTGGTCATGAGCAGGGAATCACGTTGCAGGCACTCGATCAAGGAAAATGCTCCCGACCGCATCCATGTCCCACCTCGCTTTGGGCTGTCCCATTCACCGCTCAAGTGGGACGTCAAATTTTCCTTTCAGAACAATGCTTGTCCCACCTGTCCCACTTGTCCCACCTTTTTCCCTACGTCGCATAAAGAAGAATGACGTCGACCGGAAATCATGCGCTCCGTATAGGAAAGGGAGAAGTTGGCGGTCCAAGTGGGACAGGTGGGACAGCATTGATCTTGAAAGGCTTTTTCTGTCCCACCTTGGGCTTGAAGTGGGACAAGGCCCGAAGTGGGACAAGGCCAAGACGCAAAAGGGCACCCGAACGGGTGCCCTCTCGATGCTGGACATGTTGCAGCTACCTTCAGCCGCCGCCCTGCGGCCTGCGGTAGCGCCATTCGCGGGTCGCGCCCGCGCCACTGCGGTACCGCTCCCAGTTCCTCGATTTCAGCCATGCTCCCACACGCATCTGATCGCCCTTCGTCCATTTCGCGGGCTCGATGCCGAGCGCACTTTCAAGGATCTCGCCCACCGACACATCACGGATAGGCTCTGGACGCTCAACCTCTTCGTTCTGCCAGTCCTCATAGCCCGCATGGCCGCGATTGACGCTGCGGGTGTCGTGCGTCAGCCACCGGTCGATACGGGCGTCCCAGGCATCCGCCTGATAGCGCGCTTCCTGCGCGGTAGCAGCTTCGGCCAGCAACGCCGGATCGTCGATCCACCAGATCGCACCTTCGCGGAAGCGATGGACGGCTTCGGCCCAGAGCTGGTCCCGGTCGCGGGCCAGCGCCGCGATGTCGATGGTCCCGCAGCGGAGCGGCCAGAAGCGGCGGTTGCCGGTTTCGTCGCGCAGATAGGTGTCGGGGTTCACGGTGCCCGCGAATACGCATTGGCGCGGCACCTCGACTGTGTAGCGGCCGTACGGCGGGCGGAAGCGGTCGGTGGTGCGGGTCAGGAAGGCCTTGATGCGAGAGACCTCGGCGCGGCCAATGGCGTCGAGTTCGGCGATTTCCACGATCCAGACGCCCTGCATGTGGATGGCGGCATCCTTGGACCCAAGCTCGGGGAGTTCGTCAGTGAACCAGGCTTCACCCGCCAGCACCTTGATGGCTGTCGATTTGCGCGCGCCCTGCGGGCCTTCGAGGATCAGCATGTGATCGGCCTTCACGCCGGGGCGGAAGATGCGCGCCACGGCCGAGATTAGCCAGAGCGCGCCGACGGTATGATGGAACGCGGTCGGTGCGGCGCCGAGGTAGCTGCTGGTCCAGGTCTCGATCCGGGGGATGCCGTCCCAGCGAAGATGTTCCAGCCAGTCGCGGACGGGGTGAATGCGGTGTTCGCGGGCGACGGCGCCAACGGCACGGCCGACCACGAGCGGCGCGACATTGACCCCGCGCAGCTGCAGCCATTCCGCGGTCCGGACATCGTCGGCGTCCTCCCACGGGCGGGGAAACGGGCCTGTCGCGGCATCCCATGGCAGCGGTTGGCGCACGACGATCTCCTGGGAGAATTCGTCGAAGGCCAGCACGCCCGCGAAGGCGATGTCGGACGTCAGTGCGATGATGACATTGGCCTCGTTGCGCTCGGGCGTTCCCGCCAGATCCTGTCGCATGCGGTTGAACCAGGCAGGTTTGGCGATCCGCGCATGGGGATCGCCCGAGGCGTTCACGCGCTTCACCAGTTCGACCAGCTGCTTGTCGAGGATCGACATGGCGATGCCGGTCGTGGTTTTGATGCGGGCGAGGATCTGGCGCGCGGGCAACGGGTCCAGCCGTGCGAGGGCAATGCGGCCCAGAAGCTCGCCAAGGGCAGAGATATCGGGCGGGTTGGTCAGCGCATCGGCGGCCGCCACCAGGTTAGCGATCATGTCGCCCGCAGACGGCAAATGCTCTGTCTCTGCAGGCAGGTCTTCGGACGGAAGCTCCTGGCGCGGGCCATAGTCCTCGGCGCGTGCGCCACGCATGAGATCGTCGTTGAAGTCGTCGCCATGCAGCGGGACCACGATCTCGTTCGGAATGTCGGCTCGGTTCAGCCGGTCCGAGAGCGTGGCGGCCGCCTGCCGACCGGCATCGCCAGCATCGGCGTAGATCGTGACCCGCGCCGTGCCCTCGGGCCAGCGAAAGCGCGCGAGGCCATCCGCGGACAGCGCCGCCCAGACGGCGGTGCCGAACAGGGCATGCGCCGCCAGGGCAGTCTCGATCCCTTCGGCAATGCCAAGATGGCCATCCGCAGGCATTGCGAACAGGCGCACGGCCGCATCGGCCACCGAACCCAACATCTTCTTGCCAGCCGGGCCCTTGGCGCTGCCATCGTCCAAAAGGAAGGTCCTGTGGATGCCTGGCGCGCGGGTGCCGTCCGCCAGTCGAGGCAACGCGATCAGCCCCGGCCATCCACGCCGCGTGTCGAAATCTGGCAGGTCGGGGTGAAAGAGCAGATCCGGGCATCCCGGATCGCAGAGGCCCCGTGCTTGCAAGTATGCCTCACCTACGGTTCCGGCGAGCGGCTGGGCGCCATCGACCAGGCGCATAACCTCAGTTGAATGATCGGGCTTCGGGCGCGGCGCGGATTGGGGCGAGGGGCGATCCATACCTGCAATCCGCGCCGCTTCGTCGAAAAGCGCGCCGTCGCTCAGCCCCGTCGCCTGCGCGATCAGATCGATGGGCCCGGCGCTTTCACCGGTGGCATAGTCGAAACCCCAGCCGGCATAGGGCCCATCGAGGTGGATGGTGCACGACCCCTCCTTGCGCGGCGGCCGGCCGGAAAGGTCAGCGCATCTCAGGCTGCGACGGTCGCGCGCAAGCCGCGCCTCCGGGAATATGCCGGGAAGCCAGTCGCCTGCGGTCGCCGCCAGCCGATCCTTCACGGCAGCCAGATCGTGGCGTGCCTTCGGCCTTGCGATATCGTTGAGATCGATCATCGCGCCCCCTCACGCAAGGAGGACCAGCCCGCGCTCGGCGCGGGTGATGGCGGTGTAGAGCCAGCGGCGGCGGTCCATCTCGCTGCGACCCAGCCCGTCGTCCCAGACGATCACGTTCTCCCACTGCGACCCTTGCGCCTTGTGGGCGGTGATCGCCCAGCCGAAGGTCGCCTCGGTCAGCTTGCGCTTTTCCCGCCAGTCGCGGTCATGGCGCTTGGCATCGTAGGCGACGTGATCCTCGAAATGCCCCTTGTAGATGCGCAACCGGCCCGGACGGCCGTCGCTGTCGAATGGCGTCACGCGTCGCCCGTCTTCGTCATGCACCACGGCCGAGAAGTAGAGGCTACTCTCATCGACGATATCCTCGAGGGTCAGGAACATGCCGTTGATCAGACCGAGCGAGTTGTCGTTCTTCAAACAGATGATCTTTTCCGCCCCGCCGGTCGGCAGATACGTCCCGCCCAGTCCTGCCGCCGCGCGCATCGCGTTGTTCAGCTGGAAGCGCGTCGCATTCAGCCCGCAGATCAGTTGCCCGCCGCGCAGCGCCTGATCCGGCGTGATGTCGCCCTTGCGCAGCTTGGCGACATGGGCGTCGTAGATCCCGAAGCCGATGGGATCTCCCATCCGCGCCATGGTGGCCAGACGGATGATCGCGCTTTCGGCCGCCTGACGGTGAATCTCCGTCAGCATCACGTCGGGCGCGTCACGGGTGAAGGCCCCTTCGCCCTTGATCGGTGGCAACTGTCCGGGGTCGCCAAGGACGAGGATCGGCTTGCCGAAACTCATCAGGTCGCGGGCCATCTCCTCGCCCACCATCGACACCTCGTCCAGCACGATCAGCCGCGCATCCGCGGCATCACTCTGCGGGTTCAGGGCGAAGCGGGGGTGTTTCATCGCGGACAGCGCCTGGCGCATCGCCTCGATCCCCGCCTCGGCCGCGGTCCTGTCGAAACCGGTCAGCTTGCGCGCGGCGGTTTCGGCCTCCTGAACCTTGGCGGCAGCGGCGGCGATTTCCTCCTCGGTCGCCTCGATCACCGAATAGATCAGGCTGTGGATGGTGCGGGCGGGCGTGCCCTTTCGGCTCAGGACCAGTGCGGCCTTGCCCGTGAAGGTCGCGGTGACGACGCCCGGCACGCATCTGCCGTCCCTTGCGCTGCGGTGGGGTGACAGTCCGAGGTCGTCGAGAGCGAATTTCAGGACCGTGCTCTTGCCCGACCCGGCATAGCCGAAGAGCCGGAACACCTGCTGATCCTCGGTGCGGTTTTCGAACCAGTCGCGGACTTCGGCGATGGCGGCGGCCTGCGCCGCCGAGGGGACAAAATCAGACACCGCCGCCCCTCCAGCACCGCTCCGCCCAAGCACAGGGCGCGTGCCACTTCCCACCGGCCATGCCGCCCCGGCAGACGACCGCCGTCGGCTCGGTGGCCATCCGGGGCAGCCACTCGCCCGCTGCCGAGGCCTGGACGACCGTGACGGCGCGATCCGACATCTCCTGCGCAAGGCGGGCATCGAACGAAACGAGTTCCGCGTGCAATTCCATCGTGTCGCGGTTCAGCGCGGTGAACAGCGCCGGGTTGGGCAGGTCCATGTAAGCCTGATAAAGCGCGATCTGGGCGGCATAGACAGGCCGCGCGATGCTGACGCCGCGCTTGACCACATCCTTCCAACTGGAAGCGCCGAGCGCCTTGTTCTCCCAAAGCGCGGGATAGTCCATCGCGACGGGGCCCGAGACGAAGCAGCCATCGATATGGCCCTTGAACCGACCCGCCATGGACTCGAAGCCGAACTGGCGACCATCGGGGCGTTCCGTGCGCAGGTCGAACCCGGCGATCCGGAACCAGCCCGCGACGATGTCCTCGGCCCGGTGGCCAGCCTCGAAGATCCGCAGGATGCGCGGTTCGAACTCCTGGCCCGCATCCTTGGGCACCGCGAGAAAATCGTACTGAATCTGGCGCAGGCAGTCGCGCCCCAACCCCGAGGAGCTGACATAGGTGCGGGGACGCTCGGCGCGATTGCGCGCCGTCAGGGCGGCATCGATGGCGTACGAGACGGCGGCGGCGACCGGTGGACGCGGCGCAGCCTCGCCATAGTTGCAGCCGGAACCGTGGTTCAGGTCGATCATTGGTCGCGCTCCCAGAACCCGCCGGCCTGCGCGATGCAGGTCAGCTTGTGATGCTGGGCTTCCGTCAGCCGGGCGCGCGCTCCGAACCTCTCTAGCCTTTGGCGCAGGCTGTCGCAGAACTCGACCTCGAAGTCGGTGATGGCATTCGCCGTCGCGGCGACGAGAAGGTCGGCCCAGGGGGCGTCCTCATTGTTTAGATCGATCATGACGGCCCCCTCAGAACGGAATCGGGTCGTCATGGGCCGTGCCGGTCCGCTCCTTGTGCGCGCCTTGCGCCAGCATGCTGTCGACGTAGCCGGTGACGGCCGCCTCGATCAGCCGGTCGATATCGGCGGCGGAGCGGTTGAAGAAAGGCGCCATCAGGCCAAGGTCGGTCAGCGCTTCGGCAAACAGCACCCGGGCATCGCGAATGGCCTGTGCCTCGCGGGCAGTCTTGTCGATCATGCCATTGTTCCTTTGAGCGATTGTGCTGCCCACGTCCTGACAGCGGAGCGAGCAGAAGCGGTGATAGGGATAGCGGTCGTGCTGGAGACGGTGGACGTAGCCGAAGCCGCGGGCCTCCCGGGCGCAGACAGCGCAAAGCGCTACCCGAGCAAGAGCGTCACGATCGGGTCGTCCTGCGGCCAGTCCTGTCGGTGAAGCCGTTCCGACTGCATCACGATCCAGCGCGAGATGGCGTTCACCGCCATGGCCTCGAGGTCGCCGAGGGTAAGGCTTGCGATGGGTTGGTGCAGTCTTCCTCGTGCCTCGAGCCATTTTCCGATCTCCAGGGCAGCGGCGCGCGTTACATGCGCCTGCCATTCGTCCGGGGTCATGGGCCGGTCGCCCGGCCCAGCCCCATCGGTCTCAGCGGTGGGTGAACCTGCGGAACCACCCGACCGCCGTTTCCGCCGCGCCTCAGCCATTGAGCCAGGCGGGCATGGCGGGGGTGCCCGGCGCGGCGGGCGCGGGGGCCTGTGGCGCGGGCGGAGCGGCCGGGGCGTTTTGCGTCCCCCAGGCGGGCGCCGGTGCCGCCGAAGGCTGCGGTGCCGCGCCCCAGTTCGGTGCCGCGGGTGACGGTTGTGCCGAGCCCCAGGCCGGTGCCGGGGCCTGCCAGCCCGGCGCCGCGGCGCTCGCGGCCTTGCGCGGCGGAGCATTGACGGGCTCCGGAGGCACGGTCTCGCCGCGCATGATGGCGGCATGGTGCGGCTCGTCGGGCAGAACGACGTTGGCGATGCGGTTCTGGTCGCGGTACTGCGGGTTGGAGGCGGGCTCCACCATGATGCGGGCGGCAAAGACGATGCCCTCGAGATGCCGCAGGCCGGGCAGAATCCGCTTGGCCTTGGCGGCGGGGCTTTCGTCCCTTGGATCAAGGCCAAGGGCGCTGTCGGCGATGGCGCGAAAGGTGGATTTCGAGATCTTCCAGCCGATGGACTGGCCCTTCTCGTCCAGTTTGCCGCCCGCCACGGTGAAGCTCTGCCAGAACTTGCGGCGGGCATGCGGGCCGTCGACCACGGTGAATTCGCAGTCGAGCATCCGGGCATCGCTCGATTGCGAGGCCTTCAGAAGCCCCGCATCCGCCGGGGTCGCGCCGTTCACGCCGCCGGGGCGGATGGTCAGGCGCACCTTTGCGAAGGTGCCGTCCGGGATCAGTTCGCCGATGGGGGCCATCTGCGGCTGGGCGTCGTTCAGATCGTAGCTCATGGGATCATGTCCTTTCAGGGATCAGGAGGCGAAAGCGGGTTGATGGGGAGCGCGGCCGTCGATCCGGGCGAGCAGCGCGCCAAGGTCGGGCGGTTCGGTCAGGTCGAGACGGCCGGAACGGTCCTTGGCGGGAAGGCGCCAGGGGTTGCCGGACTTGCAGACGAGGCGGCGGTCGGTGGCGGTCTCGTCCAGAACCCAACCACCCTCGGCATCGCGGGCGAAGAGGTGCATCGACACCACCTGGTCCACGATGCCCGGCAACTCCCGCCCGGCCTTGCTGCCTTCCATCTGCGGTTGCCAGGTGACGGTACCGAAGTCGTCGGTCACCTTTTCCAGCACGCCGACGAAGATCACGGTCTTGCCGCGCGCGTGCTGGAGGTGCTTCAGCGCCTGAATGACCTCACGCCCCAGAAGACCATAGGCGCCTCGGACATCCGGCTTGCCGGTCCGGTCCGAGAAGGCCTCGGGCTGCTGGCGGGCATAGGCCATCGCCTGCCGCGTCAGATCGGTGATCGAGTCGACGAAGACGATGCGGCGCGAGGCAAGGAAGGCTTCGATGCCGCTGTCGCGGTGCTGGGCCTGCAGCCACGCATGCCGTTCGGTCCCGTACCAGGACTGCGGATGCTGCGCCGGGTCCGGCCCGCCGATCAGCACCGCAAGGTCGCGGAAATCGGTGAAACTGCGCACCGGGATCGACGCACCGCGCCAGTCCTGCACCGATTTCATCCCGGCCTCGAGGTCGAGGCAGACGGTTTCCTCGGCGGGCAGGGTTTTCAGAAGCGTGGTCTTGCCCACGCCCGGTGGGCCGAAGATGGCGAGCGAGGTCTTGTTTTCGGCGGCCGAGAGGCGTTCGTCGGCGGTGATGATGCGGAAGGCCATGGGGTTCTCCGAAGGATTGAAAGGGCGCGGCGGCAGGGGTGACCGGGTGCCGAAGGGGAACCTGCCCGGCGTTGCCGCTCGGGCGTCCCGCCGCCGCGCGTCACCGGTCTCGGGTCTCGAGCCGGAACACGGGTTTGCCGGTGGTCTCGGACCGGGCGGCGGCGAAGCCCTCGCGCATGGCGTCGGGCCAGGCCCCGAAACGGCGTTCCGGCACGCGATAGGCGATTTCCAGGTACTGGGTCGGGTCGTCGCCCGCCTCGCGGATCCGGGTTGCTATCGCGGCCAGCCGGTCCTGATCCCACGTGACCTTCTTCGGAAAGTCGGCGATCACCACCACGCCCGTATCCTCGATCCGGACGGTGCCGGAGGTCTTGCCTTGTGCTGAACGCTCGGCCTCGGTCGCTGTGCCATAGCGCTGCGCCAGTGCCGCCTCGAAACGGTCCTTCAGGCGCTTGACCCGGGCGGTCTCGGTCGCTGCTGCTTCCTGCAGCGCAAACAGCAGGTCGGGCGGCATGTCGGCGATCTCGCCGATGGACAGCCGATCGAGGTCATCGAACGTCGGCATGTTGCCGTCGCGCCCCTCGGTCGGCGTATCGGTGCTGGGGAACGGCATGGCCATCAGCGCCCCTCCCGCTTCAGGGCCGCGTCAACGGCGCGGTCCGTGCCGAGAGCCCCGGCCTCGCGGGCCAGGCGGTGGAGCCGTTCGAGCGCCGAGGAGCGGCGGATCGCGGCCGACACGTCGGCATTCGCCGCCACGACAGCGAAAGCGACGTCGTCGATGGTCGCCAGCTCGATCAGCAGCGGTTCGGTCTCATTCCCCTCGCGCCAGGGCGCAGGGATTGCATCCGGCAGGTCGTCCAGGCTGTGGAAGGCACGGCGCAGCCGCGCCATCAGGTTCGGCAGCCGGGCGGGCAGCGGCTCCGATGTCGCGGTTTCGGTCGGTTTTCCGGCGATGGCGAAGTAGAGGGACGGCGGGAGCCAATCCCCGATCCAGGCAAGCACGGCGCGCATCAGGCGGCCTCCTCTGTCGCGATGAGTTGGGAAAGCGGGATCGGCGCATGGCGCGGCTTGGTGCGCGCGATGGCCAGATAGGCGAAGCGGTCGGGGCCGACCCGGACCTGCACCAGATGCACCAGCGCGGCCTCGAAGGCGCGGTGGGCGGCACTGGCCAGCGCTCCGAGCCTGCGGCGATCTGGTTCCGGCAAGGTGGAAATCACCGCCGTGGTATCGATTCCGAGAAAGCCGGGATGATACTCAAGCCGGTCGCCCGGCATGGCCTGGCCGATCCAGGCGCAGAACTCGATGTCGGTAAGCGGCCGGGCCTTTGCGGGCGTGAATTCGGTGAGGGGCATGACGATCATCTCCATGTCGGTCCTCTACTCACGCCGCATACGAGGCGTCCCACTCCGCCCCGAACCCGCGCATGGCGAGGTCAAGCCGCAGGCGGGCGATGTGGCGGTAGAGGGCGGAGCGGGAGGTGCCGGTACGCTCGACAATCTCCGCGACAGCGCAGGTGCCAAGTGCCGCGCAAAGCCCGCGGGCATCCTCCGGCAGGTCGCCCAGCGCCCGGGCGAGATCGTGACGGGTCTCGGCATCTTCCACGGCGGAGCGGTCCTGACCATGCCAGGCGGCCAGACTGTCCGCCTCTGCCAGCATGCAACCCAGCGACTCGGTGCCGCCGGAAACGGGCGCATCCAGCGACAGAACCGTGCCACCCTGTGCGCGGCGCTGGCGGTGATGGCGGATCGCGATCCGCGAGGACTGGTTGCGCAGGACGATGTTGGCGAAGGCGCCGATGCTGCCACGGCGAGCGTCGAAACCCGGCAACCGACAGATCAGGTCGACCAGCAGGTCTTGGCAGAGATCGTCGAGATCGGCGGCGGGCAGCACCAGCTTGCGATGCAGGCGGCGCGCGGCAAAGGCCGCTTCGTCGATCAGTGTGGCAAGGTCGGAGGGGGAAATCGGCGGAAGCATGCGGGAGCACCTCGGAACATGTTGCTGTGGTTCCGAATGTGCCGCTCAGCCCGCCGCTGCCGGTGTGATTGCCGTGTGTTTGTTATGTGTGGATTGTGTGTGGCGGCCTCAGGGCTCGACGACCACTTCGGCTTGGGCAAGGCCGAGCCGGTAGCCGCGAGCATGTACTGTCGCGACCAACGCCTTTGCCTGGTCGCTGGTCAGCCCACAACTGACCAGCGCTTTCCGAAGGTCTCGGATGATCTGGTTGGGCGGCCGGCCGGTCTGCGTCTCGATCTCCTGGTTCTTCAGGACTGGATCACGCTTGGAGGATTGCTCGATCAGCAGACGAAACAGTGCGAACATCTGTGTCGGCAGGTCGAGCCGACGCCCGTCGAGAGTGATCGACTGCGCCGAAAGCTTCACGACGAGGCGCGGCACTGAAGATGGCGGATCAAGGACGAGGCGTTCCACGCCATCCGACCCCGCCTTGAAAACCGCCGCAATTTCGTGGGGCTCGACCCCGACCTCCCGCAACCTGACAGCGATTGTCAGGGAAAGGTCGTGGACGATTGCCATGATCGGTTTCGGCCCCACGGCCGCCCTGATCGCCATTACCGCGCCCGGCGCAACCAGATTTTCAGCATCGAATGACAGGACCACGGCATGCCCGGACGGGGTGTCCCCCATCAGCCAGACGCCTTCAGCAATGCGGGCGACCGCGCCGCCAAGATTCCCGCTGGCAGAAATCCGGGTCACAAGCCGGTCGACGTCGACCGAAAAGCGGCGCAGATCGTCCTTCTGGAGGATCATGTCTTCGGCCTGATCGTGCGGGCAGCAGGCCCGGAACGCATCACCCAATTGTTCGACGGGGCGCGCGTCTAGCCCGCAGTCGCACTCGGCACAGACCGACCAGGTATCGGCCTTGCGCTCTTCAATCAGCACCTGCGCCCGCAAGAGGCGCTCAATGTCGTTTGCGGGAAAACGGCTCAGCGCCCGGCCCGAGATCGCGACCCGAGCGCCGCCCTCACTCAGCCGCGTCCACAACCATGCCAGCATCGCGGTCCTTCTCTAGCCCATTGCGCTGAACCAGCGTGTGGATCGCCTTTTCGAACCGCGTCCGGCGGAAGGCGAGCGTCCCTGGCGGTTTCAGCCGCACTGTGACCTGTGCCGGTCGCTTTGCACCGGTTTCGAATGCGACCCGGAAGGTGATCTCGCCCAACCGCCATCCCCGGCCGAACCGCACCTCGCTGCCCCGGAAGTGCGTGAGCGCACCGCCGGACGCGTCTTTCGATTCCCAACTGCGCACATGACGCCAGCGCTGATCCTCTTCATCCCACTCGAAGAGGTCAGCGGCGGCGGTAACGATCCGCACCTCCTTGATGGTCTCGTCATAGCGATGCTGGAACGCGAAATCGGGCCCGGCATCGCTGATCGGATCGAGCGTATAGAGATCGCGCGCGTCCCGCCCAGAGAAGAAGCCTGGCCGCCTCAGGATATGCCGGGCAAAAAGCTCGGCGATCTCGCCTTGCTGCGCCTTGACCACGCCACCCACGAACAGGCGTCCTTCAATTGGGGAGTAGCGCAGCACTGCATATTTCACCGCGCGAAGGGTGATGATCTCTTCCCGGTCGCCCGTGATCACCGGCGTTGTGGTGACTTGCGCCCCGTGGCTGATGACCAGGTTGATTTCGCCATCTTCCTCATAGGGCCCAAGACGGCAATATTGACCCTGCAGATCCTGCGAGAACAGATTGATCACTGCAGCCTTGAAAGCCTCGGTCATTTCTTCGGTCAGGTCCGCTCCCAAGTCGCGTTCCGGCCCGCGGAACTCTGCGGGCGAGGTCGGCGCACGAAGCGCATGGAAGTCGGCTGCGGCCTCGAAAACGCGGTGATGCAGCAGGTAGGTGTAAAGCGCGACGTGTTTGGGATCGTGGCTAATGGGCGCTGCCTCGGCATCGTCAGTTTCGGGCTCGGGATAAAGAACCACGCCACGACGACGGGCTTCGTTCAGAATAAGCTGCATGCCCTCGCTAGTTCCAAGCTCGGCAACGCGATGCAAATCGGCGACCATTCCGGCGTTCCAACCGGCAACGGTTCCTTCGAAATGCGCCGCCAGAGCTGCGCGAATGGTTGGGGCCTCTCCCTCGAATGACACAGGCAGTTCATCCTCGCCGAAGTGCCGAACGAACAACGCCCGCATCAAGGCCGGATCAATGGTTTTGAGAAACTTCGGATTAACAAATTTCTTGAGATCGGAACCCACGGGAATACCTCGCAAATGGCCGGCCTGTTCTGATTATGTTCTAAACGATGAATCAACCATGAGTCGAGTCCGGCCTTGTGCATAACCGCCATCTTAACCTGCGGGACGTTTTCCGGTTCGCCTGAGTAGAGGCAAGGCAAGCCAACACGGACTTGCTCGCATGAAACGCCCCAATCCACTGTCACCCGACCAGATGACGCCCGCCGAGCGCCGCGCCGAATTGTGCGGGCTGCTCGCCCTCGGGCTGGTGCGCTTGATGCAACGCCAACAGGACGAACCTCAGGACGAACCTACTGACGATACTAGAGAAATTCACCTACACTATCCGGCCGACCGATGCCGTCATGCAACCCAGTAGCCAACGGAGACCGCATGACGACACACGACCCCATCCCCGCGCGCTTGGCCGCGCTGAAGACCACACCGACGCCCGACCTGAAAAAGCAGTGGCGCGAGTTGTTCGACAGCGAACCGCCGCCGTTCAACCGGCGCTACCTTGAATCCCGCCTGGCCTACCGGATCCAGGAACTCGCCTATGGCGGGCTGAAGCCCGAGACCGTCCGGCGGCTGGAAAGACTGGGCGAAGAACTGGACGGCGGCGACAAGAAGAAGCGCGGAATGCGCCTCGACCGCGACCGCCCCATCACAGGCACACGCCTCCTGCGCGAATGGCAGGGCGTCGGGTATGTCGTCACCGTCACCGCCGATGGCTTCGAGTGGCAGGGGCGGCCCTACAAGTCGCTGTCTGCCATCGCGCGCGGCATCACTGGCACCCGCTGGAACGGCTGGGTGTTCTTCGGCCTCAAGAACCACAGGGGGCGGTCATGACGAAGCCGCCCGAAAAAACGAAGCTCGTCCGCAAGCTACGCTGTGCAGTGTACACCCGGAAATCCTCCGAGGAAGGGTTGGAGCAGGAATTCAACAGCCTCCACGCGCAACGCGAGGCCTGCGAGGCCTACATCGCCAGCCAGCGCTCCGAGGGCTGGGTGCTCGTCCGCGACCAGTATGATGACGGTGGCATCTCCGGCGGCACTCTTGAGCGCCCCGGCCTGAAGCGGTTGATGGCAGATATCGAGGACGGGTTGGTCGACGTGGTGGTGGTCTACAAGATCGATCGCCTTAGCCGCTCGCTCGCCGACTTCGCCAAGCTGGTCGAGGTGTTCGACCGGAACGGCGTGACCTTCGTCTCGGTGACGCAATCCTTCAACACGACGACCTCCATGGGGCGGCTGACGCTGAACATCCTGCTCAGCTTCGCCCAGTTCGAGCGGGAGGTGACCGCCGAACGCATCCGCGACAAGGTCGCCGCCAGCCGGAAGAAGGGGATGTGGATGGGCGGGGTGCCGCCCTTCGGCTACCTGGTGGCAAACCGGAAGCTGCTGGTCGACGAGGACAACGCCGCGCATGTGCGCTGGATCTTCTCTCGGTTCATCGAAATCGGCTCCTGCACGCTGCTGGCACGCGAGGTAGGCGCGCGGGGCCTCTGCACGCCACGCGGCAACAGGATCGACAAGAAGTACCTCTATCGGATGCTGTCCAACCGCGCGTACATCGGCGAGGCGGTCCACAAAGGCGACAGCTACCCGGGCGAGCACGACCCGATCATCGATTGCGAGACTTGGGACAAGGTTCACGCCATCCTGCAGGAGAGCCCGCGCAAGCGTGCCGCGCGGACCCGGGCTGACACACCCGCGCTGCTGAAGGGGCTTCTCTTCGGTCCCGATGGCGCCGCGTTCTCACCGACGCACACCCGCAAGGGTGGGCGACTCTATCGCTACTATGTCAGCCAGACGGTGCTGAAGCATGGCGCAGGATCCTGCCCGGTCGGCCGCGTGCCCGCAGGCGAGGTCGAAGCGGCCGTGATCAACCGGCTCCGCGCCGCGTTCCACCAACCCGAGATCGTCGCGGGCACCTGGAAAGCCGCGCGAACGCAGGCTGCCGATATCACAGAGACCGACGCCCGCGAGGCCCTGCAAAAGTTCGACCCGCTGTGGGACGAACTCTTCCCCGCCGAACAGGCTCGCATCGTAGCGCTGCTGGTCGAGCGCGTCGAAATCGGCATAGATGGTCTGAATGTCCGACTGCGCGTCGATGGGCTCGGAGGTCTGGCTCGCGAGATGCTGGCCGGGGGCATTGGGGAAGCCGCATGACCCGCGCGGCTCCGATCCCCGAGACGGTGACGCTCCACGTACCGTTCCGCGTCGTGAAGCGCGGCGGGCGGAAAGAAATGCAACTGCCGAACGGTGCATCGCCGCCACGCCGGACGGACAATACACTGGTCAAGGCGCTGGCGCGGGCGTTCCGCTGGAAGCGCCTGCTGGAGTCGGGCGAGTACGCCACCATCGCCGAACTGGCCAAGCGCGAGGGCATCGCACAGTCCTACATGACCCGCATCCTGCGCCTGACACTGCTCTCGCCCGACATCGTGGAAGCGATAGTTTGCGGGACGCAGGGGCGGGATGTGTCGCTGGAACGGGCGCTGAAGCCGTTCCCCATGGAATGGCTCGAACAGCAGGAGCAACTTGGATGAGGAACTGGCTCCGTATGGCTGATGAACGATGCCCTCGTTGGAAGGGATGTTGCTCTCGGGGTTTGGTCATGGGAGGGCAATCAAGGATCGACAAGACGGCCATTTTGGTGCACTCTGGTGCAAACAGGTGCGGTGTGGGCATGTCTAGTTCAAAGAAGCGTTTGTCCATCTCGCTCGAGGTGGAAGACTACGACGCCTTGCGCGCCATGGCTGAGGGCCACCGCCCGCCTCTCTCCTTGCAGTACATATTGAATGTCGCGGTTAAAGACTTGCTGGAAAAGCACGCCACGCGCCAACTCGCTCTTCCCTTGGACAATTAAGCTATGGGAAACTTGAAATTCGCCGATCTCTTCGCGGGCCTGGGTGGTTTTCATCAGGCGCTTGAGGGTCTTGGACACACTTGTGTATTCGCTTCAGAACTCAATAGCGGGCTTGCCGACCTCTACGAAAAGAACTTTGGCATTCGTCCGCACGGAGATATCCGTGAAGCGATTGATGATGTGCCGCCTCACGACATCCTATGTGCTGGCTTCCCTTGTCAGCCATTTTCTAAAGCAGGTGAGCAACTTGGTTTTGACTGCCCACAGTGGGGTGATTTGTTCAATTACGTTCTTGAAATTCTCGACAAGCACAAGCCTTCCTATCTGCTGATCGAGAACGTGCCTAATCTTCTGCGGCACGACGGCGGGAGGACATGGGGTAAAATCAAGGTGCGACTCGAAGAGCTAGGATATGAAGTCGACAAGAAAAAGCTCTCGCCATTCATGTTTGGTGTGCCTCAAGTACGAGAGCGCGCAATTATCGTTGGATCAAGGACAGGTCTAAGGCATTTTTCATGGCCTGAGCCGACCCACCAACTTGACCAAGTCACGATCAAGAGCGTCCTGGACGAGAAACCAAAAGAGGCTCGACCGCTCGGTCCTCGCTTCATTCAATATCTTGAAACGTGGCAATCGCTCATCGACGCTCTGCCGAAAGACGAGCAACTGCCATCATTCCCAATATGGGCAATGGAGTTCGGCGCAACATACCCTTACCTTGATAGTACGCCCCATGCCATCGGGCTCAATCGAATGGGCGCATTTACGGGGGCGCTGGGGCGCTCGCTTGAGGGCTTGAAGCACGAGGCGGTGAAGGCTGCACTTCCCTCGTATGCGCGAGATCAGGTTTCCCATTTTCCGGACTGGAAGAAGAACTTCATCCGGCAGAACAGGGATTTCTACCTCCGGCACAAAGCCATAATTGATCCTTGGATTCCAAGGATCATGGACTTCGCACCTAGCTTTCAAAAGCTCGAGTGGAACTGGAAAGGTGGACCGCGCGACCTTTGGCAGTCAGTCATCCAGTTTCGGGCATCAGGTATTCGAGCCAAGCGACCGACAGCTGCACCATCACTTGTTGCCCTAACAACAAGTCAGGTGCCCGTGATTCCTTGGGAGCGCCGATACATGACTATGCGCGAATGCGCTCGGCTTCAGAGCATGGGGCAGTTGAAGCATCTTCCCGAAAACCAGGCAGCCGCGCACAAGGCACTTGGCAACGCTGTGAATGTCGATGTCATCGCTGCGGTTGCAGAGGCCTTACTTCCTGGGCAAAGCCTTCAAAGTTCACAAGTGCCGCCAAATGGCAGTGATGTCCGGGACGAGAAAATTACTCGGGAACTTGTATCGGCGGCCTAAGCGCCTGCGTTCGTTTAAGGGGAGGCCGCCATTTGTCGGTGAATACAGTCGATATTCGGCCTGGTGTGAGTGTTCTAGCGGTTCTGCGTTACCTGAACTACAAGCCATGGTTCGCGCTAGCCGAGTTCGTTGACAATGCCATTCAAAGCCACCTCTCTAGTCGTGATCGACTGGACTTGGCTGACGGCGGCTCCCAACGATTGAGGGTTTCCATCGAGATCGATTCCGCGCCGCCCGGCCGGATCACTATCCGGGACAACGCAGCAGGCATCGCTGGATCAGAGTTTCCGCGAGCATTCCGTCCCGCAGTCGTCCCGTTGGATGCGTCGGGCCTCAGCGAATTCGGCATGGGTATGAAAAGCGCGGCATGCTGGTTCTCAAGCCATTGGCGCGTTCGGACGAAGGCCGTCGGTGAACCCGTCGAGCGCACCGTCAAGTTCGACATTTCACGGATCGTCAACGACGAAATCGAGGAACTCGACATCCACGAAGAACCTGCTGCGCCGAACGCACACTACACAGAGATCGTGCTGGAGGGCCTTCACCACATTCCAGTGAAAAGGACCATCGGAAAGATCCGGGAACACCTGACGGACATATACCGCGTTTTTGTTAGAAATGGTACACTCGAACTGCGCTTCAACGGCGAGGCCTGCGTCTACGAACCGCCAAACATCCTTGTTACTCCCTATGCTCGGGAAGATGGCGGTAAGCCTAGAACCTGGAGAAAGGAAATTGCGTTCGACCTCGGACAGGGTCAGAAAGTGAAGGGTTTTGCGGCCCTTCGCGACCCCGGAAGTCACGCTCGTTCAGGTTTTGCACTTTTCCGTCGTGGTAGGCTAATCCAAGGAAGTGGTGAGGATGGTTACCGCCCCCACCACATCTTTCAGCTCCCAGGAAGCTTCCGCCATCTGCGCCTCTTCGGGGAATTGGAACTCGATGGGTTCGAGGTGAGCCATACAAAGGACGGGTTTCGTTGGAATGACGATGATGAGCAGCCTTTTCTCGATCTGCTCCGAGAGCACCTAGACAGTGCTGATCTGCCCCTTCTTAAGCAGGCCGACAATTACCAAGCACGGGCGGCAAAAGCTGACCGCGCAGCCGCCGCTAGCAAGGCGCTGGATCGGACCACAAAGGTTATCGAAGAGTCCATTCCGGATGTGCTCCAACGTGTCGCTGATGCCATACCGGTCGAAACCCAAAAGGAGCCTTTGGCGCCGCAGCCGACGCTCGCTACGCGCGAGTTAACAGTGAAATTCCGAGGGCAAGTCTGGGTCATTCACATCGAACTTTCCGATGACCCAGCCGAAGGTGATTGGCTTACCGTGAGTGATCAGCAGTCCTCTGAAGGTGGTGCGGAGAAGCTTGAGATCCGTCTCGCGATGGCTCACCCATTCATGGTTCTATTTGCACAAACGGACCCCAGTAACATCGAGGCTCTGATCCGAGTCGGCTCTGCGATCGCCGTTTCGGAAAAACTGGCCCGGCGAGCTGGCGTGAAATTGGCTGGCACCATCCGGCGTAACGTAAACGAAATCCTGCGAGAGGCTTTGTCACGCGCATGACCCAAGACAGTGACGCCGCAGCTGCACACCCGGGACAAGCAATCCCGCTTTCTGCATCCCTGCCAAATCCACAGATGAAGTGGGTGCCCGTCCAGGGAGAGGAGGCGACCGGTGTAGTCCGGCGAAGCGGAGTCGACGCGGCATCACAGGCAAGGCTCATTGCGGATGCAGCCGAAATTCTTGGCCGTGGTGTTGATCCTTGTAACCCGAATGGTTCAGCAACCGGGTTGGTGGTTGGAAATGTACAGAGCGGCAAGACCATGTCGTTCACTACTGTCATCGGGCTTGCGCGGGACAACGGGTTCCCGTTGGTCATTGTTATCGCTGGGACGAAAGTAAATCTCCTCAACCAGTCGCACGAGCGGCTCGAGAAGGATCTGAACGTCAACGCTGGTGAAGGGCTTCCTTCGTGGAAGATACAGAAGAACGTCCAGGCCAACGACGCTCACGACGAGCAATCCATCCGGCAGGCCATCGAAGCATGGCAGAACGATGAACTCGAGGATGATGAACGTCCAACGCTCATTGTGACCGTGCTGAAGCAGCGGCAGCGACTTGAAAGCCTGACAATGCTACTCCGTAAGCTGGACCTCAAGCGCGTACCAGTTCTTGTCGTTGACGACGAGGCCGATCAGGCCAGCCTCAACACGCGTGCCCAGCAGGGCGGCGAGAGCCCCACCTACACCAAGCTGCGTGAACTCCGGGACGCACTACCCTGCCACACCTACCTGCAATACACCGCCACACCGCAGGCACCTCTTCTAATCAACATCGCCGACGTCCTATCCCCTGATTTCCCCAAGGTACTTGAGCCTGGTGCGGACTACGTTGGGGGCCAAGAGTTCTTCGCTCCCGGCTCTCCTTATATCAGGAACATCCCCCCGCAGGAGTTTGCGCAAGGCAATGATCCTCCTGAGAGCATGCTGGAGGCATTGAGGGTCTTCTTTGTTGGCCTCGCTGGCAGCTTGATCCGCGACGGGCTACGTCGGTCTATGCTGATCCATCCGTCTCGGTTGCGCGCGGACCACAGGCAGTTCGTGCAGTGGGTAACCGAGGCCAAGTCGGCTTGGCTAACTGTGCTTAATTTGAAGGAAGCGGACCCTGACAGGATTGAACTTGTCGCGGATTTCCGCGCCTCATACGACCATTTAGCGACTACAGACGCGCATCTCCCGTCGTTCGAGGATGTCCTCGGCAAGATGCCTAGGGCACTCCGGCAGACCACCATCATCGAATTCAACACAAATGGCCGTCCGCGAACGCCAGAAATCACTTGGCGCAACTCCGAGGGCTGGATCTTGGTCGGCGGGCAAGCCGTCGATCGAGGCTTTACGGTGGACCGTCTGACAGTCACATATATGCCCCGCAGCGTTGGGGTAGGGAACGCCGACACCGTTCAACAGAGGGCGCGCTTTTTTGGATACAAACGCAAGTACTTAGGGATCTGTCGCATCTGGCTCGAAGCTGACACTCGTTCGGCCTTCGAGGGGTACGTGGAGCACGAGAACCTTATGCGGCGTGAGTTGAAGCTGATGGAGACCACGCCCGGCGGCCTAAACAAGTGGCGGCGCCGTTTTGTCCTCGACAGTTCCCTACAGCCCTGTCGGCGAAGCGTAGTGTCGGACAGTTTTTTTAGAGGGACACGTGCGGGTGGGTGGACCCAGCAAAAAGGTGCGCTCATCTCCGAGGAGCTTCGTGCTAAGAACGCCGATCTGCTGGAAGCCTTTGCTCAGGCGTTCAGCTTTTCCGAGGACACTCAGACTTATCTGTCGACCGAGGACAGCCAAAGGCACTTCGTCGCGCGGGAAGTACCGATTACAGCGGTCATTGACATGCTTTCAGAGTACAGACTCGAGGATCCACGCGACACTGCACACTTTACTGGCATGCTTGTGACGCTTGGCGAAGCGCTCCGCCGTAATGCTGACACTGCGGTGGCTGTCTATCGAATGCGACCTAACGCAAGTGGTTCTCGTCGTACTGTCTCCGAGTTTGGAAATCTCGAGAAGGGGTTCCAGCAGGGTCCGACACGTTTAGCAGGTGGAGGCCGAAACTATCCGGGCGACTCGGCGTTTGCCATGGATGACCGGCCGACCATTCAGCTCCATCGCTTCGACCTGTCTTACACAGATCGAGGGCCGATTGAGGCTGCCGCAGTTCCGCTTCTGGCGATCCACATTCCCCCACATCTCGCGAAGGAATGGCTGGTGCAACTGCAAGCTGGTCAGGAAGTGCAAGATTGATCAGCCAACTGCCCGCTCTGCTTGAACGGCTGCCTAGGCCAGATCAGGCTGGCACGTTCAGCGTCGCCGCGGCGCCAACAGAAGCTGCCTACTACGTGGGGCGGGACAACTCCGGTTACGCAGCACTGCTGATCCGGACCTCAGGGGCCACAAACCGGGTGCCGTTGGTCCTTGCGGGTATCGAGGCGCGCTTCAGCGTCGCCTGTCGCATTGAAGAGCGCGACGGCGAAGTCCGGACCGAGAATCTGACGGTCGTCTCTTGCAGGTCTCAGGAACGTGCGGCCGAGCGATACTTTCTCACCACGATGGAGTTCCTCGCTGCGACACTCGGCCCCAATCCAACGGTGGCCGCAGTTGCCGAGGTTGTGGACCGCTTGGTGGACCTTTTTCAGCGGCTCGCCAAAACGCCAAGGAAGAACATGGTCGGATTGGCTGGCGAGTTGCTCGTCATCCGGGCCGCAACTGACCCCGCATCAGCTGTCCGCGCCTGGCGCGTAGACCAAGACGAGCGCTATGACTTCGCCGTGGGCTCCCTTCGCTTGGACGCGAAGGCTACCACCACGGACCGCCGGGCACATGAGGTCTCTTTCGAACAGGCAAATCCACCACCAGGTACTACAGGGATTCTATCCTCTTTGGTCGTTCAGCCGGCCGCAGGCGGTTTCTCACTCGCAGAGCTTGTTTCCGATATCGAGGCGCGGATCGAGCTTCACGACCTCATACTGAAGCTTCGCACCGTGGTGGCCGACACACTCGGGCGAGATATGCAGTCGGCGCTGGGCTGGTCGTTCGACCTAGCCCGTGCGACCTCTTCCCTGCGGATGTACGATATGAGCGTGATCCCAGCCATCAGGCCACCACTCCCCGCAGGCGTGGCAGGGGTGCGATTTCTGACTGAACTTGCCGGTTGTCGACAACTCGGCAAGGCGCGGATCGATGCCCTCGCACCAGTAGAACGGGCGCTGTTGCCGCCATAGGACCCTAACTGGCGACCGAGCTGAGGCGCAACCCGTCGAAGGCCGACGGCTGACGGCGTCACAATTCCGAGGCATCAACGCATAGGAGCGCGCCGGATATGTTTGATTTCTGTTCCAACTCGCGAATGGCACAGAAAGCGAAGTGCTCAGGGTGATCCCAGAAATCTCAAATAAAATCAATTAGATAATGGCTCAGTACTGGAACTTGGCAGTCATGAGGTCCGGAGAATATCAGTCCTCAGAGACCGCTTCCGGGCCTCCAGGTGCTGACGCCGGTGCTCAGCCCCTCCCGCATAACCCTCGAAAACAACGAAAAAATCCGGCCGCAGCCGGATCGGGAGAACGCTTTCGCGGGGGCAAGTGGCGGAGCGGAAGGGATTCGAACCCTCGAGACGGTTTCCCGCCTGCACCCTTAGCAGGGGTGTGCCTTCGACCACTCGGCCACCGCTCCGTCTGCTCGTATATGCGGCACGGCAGGGCAGAACAAGAGCTAATTCTGTGCGGCAGGTGGCCACAGGCAGATGAGGGGCTCTGCCGCCCGGGGCGCTGCGGCGGCGCAGGCCCGGTCCGGCGGCATCCGCCGTTCCCCCGGGATCCGCGCCGCGCCGGATCACCGCTGCTGCAGCGCCAATCTGACCCCAAGACCAACCAGCAGCGTGCCAAGGGCCCGGTCCAGCCAGCGTCCGACCCCGGGGCGATCGCGCAATCCGCGCGTCACGGTCGCGCCGATCAGGACCAGGGGCGGCTCGATCAGCGCCGCGACCGCGATCACCAGAAACCCGTGCAGGAACAGCTGTGCCCACACCGGCCCCGCACCGGCCACGACAAATTGCGGCAGGAAGGCCAGGAAAAAGATCGCGACCTTGGGGTTCAGCAGCGACACGAACACGCCCTGACGCCAGACCTGCCAGCCCGGGCAGAGGCCTTCGGGCGCCTCGGAGACGAAGCTGCCCCCGGGCGCGCGCAGGGCCTTGAGGCCGAGAAAGATCAGATAGGCCGCCCCGATCGCCTTCACCAGCGCGAAGGCCAGCGCCGAGGAGGCGAGCAGCGCCGACAGCCCGGCGGCGGCAAAAAGCGCATGGCCGAGGGCGCCCGTCCAGACCCCCGTCATCGCCGCGAACCCCGCCTTGCGACCGCCGCGCAGGGTTTGCCCGAGGATGAAGGCCATGTCCGGGCCGGGGGACAGGTTCAAAAGCACGGCGGCGGTCAGAAAGCCCGACCAGTGCAGCGCGGTGTAGTCGAACATGGAGCGGCCCTTCGTGCGGAAAACGGAGGCGAGGTTAGGGCAGCCGCAGGACGCCCGCAAGCAAGCAGGCGCGATCTTGACGCGCCGCAGACCCCCGGTTTGTCGCAGACCCTTGTGTTTGCGCACGTCCCAAGGCAGCTTGGCCCGGCTCCGGGGAGGGATCATGCGACTGTCGATTGCGTTTCTTGTGGCGGGCTATGTGCTCAGCCAGTTCTATCGTGCCTGCCTTGCGGTGCTGACGCCGGTTCTGAAGACGGAACTGGGGGCCTCGGCCGAGGATCTGGCCGTCTCGCTTGGCCTTTGGTATCTGGCCTTCGCGCTGATGCAGATCCCGGTGGGCGAGGCGCTCGACCGGATCGGGCCGCGCCGGACCGTGGGCTGGCTGCTGGCCTTGGGCGGGGGCGGGGGCGCGGCGACCTTCGCGCTGGCCACCGGACCCTGGGGCATCCATCTGGCGATGGTGCTGATCGGCATCGGCTGCTCGCCCGTTCTGATGGGATCTTACTACATCTTTGCGCGCAGTTTTTCCCCCGCGATCTTCGGCACTTTGGCCGCGGCGGTTATCGGGGTCGGCAGTCTGGGCAATCTGGCAGGCGCCGCGCCGCTTGCCGCGGCGATCGACGCGTTCGGCTGGAGGGCCACGCTTTGGGGGCTGACCGGGGTGACGCTAGTCGTGGCGCTGGCGATCCTGATCTTTACCCGCGACCCGGAACGCATCGCGCACAAGGGCCAAAAGGGCAATGTTTTCGACATCCTGCGGCTGCCCGGCTTCTGGCTGATCCTGCCCTTGATCTTTGCCAATTACACTGCCGCCGCGGCGATCCGGGGGCTTTGGGCGGGACCTTGGCTGAGCGCGCTGCAGGACGCCGATGCGGGCCTGATCGGCAAGGTCACGCTGGCGATGGGGGTGGCGATGGTGCTGGGCAATTTCGCCTATGGCCCGGCCGACCGCATCCTTGGCAGCCACAAGCGGGTGGCGATTGCGGGCAATCTGGTGCTCTGTCTGGCGCTTGCGGCGCTTGCCTTCGCGCCCGATGCGGGGCTGTGGCAGGCGACGGCGCTTCTGGCCGCGGTGGGGTTCTTTGGCGCCTCCTTCCCGGTTCTGATGGCGCATGGGCGGACCTTCCTGCCGCCGCATCTGGTGGGCCGGGGGGTGACGCTTTTGAACCTGTTCTCGATCGCCGGGGCGGGGATCGGGCTCTTCCTGTCGCGTCCGGTCTTTGCCGCGGCCTCAAGCGCGGGCGATCCGGTGGCGGCCTATCGGGCGCTTTTCCTGTTCTTCCTGATCCCGGTCGTGGCCGGTCTGGCGGTCTATCTGTTCTCGCGCGCGCGGCCCCATTGAGGGGGCGAAGGCCATCGCCTTCGCCCTGCGAGACGGTTCCCCTTGTCAGACGGGGGCCCAAAGGCCCCCGGCCAGCGCCCGCCCCGCCCCATGGCGGGCGCTTTCGCGCCGCCCGGGGCTGGCGCTGGCCTCTGTCGCGCCTGGCGCAGATCGGCCCCGGGGCAGACGCTGCACCGACGGGCGGGGAAACGCGGGTCGCGTTTCCTGATCCGCCCGATCCGATCCGGGACCTTTGCGCACCACTTTCCCGAAAACTTCCCGAACCCTTTCCAAACCCCCCCGTTTCCGCTAGCGGGGGTCGTTCTTTCGAGAAGGAGGTCCGGATGGGCTACAAGGTCGTCGTCGTCGGTGCCACGGGCAACGTTGGCAAGGAAATGCTGAACATTCTCGCCGAGCGCGAGTTTCCGGTGGACGAAATCGCGGCGCTGGCGTCGCGCAAGTCGCTTGGCACCGAAGTCAGCTTTGGCGACCGAACTTTGAAGACCCAGGACCTCGACACGTTCGATTTCACCGGCTGGGACATCGCGCTCTTCGCGATCGGCTCGGACGCGACGAAAGTCTACGCGCCGAAAGCCGCGTCGCAGGGCTGCGTGGTGATCGACAACTCCTCGCTGTACCGTTACGACCCGGAAATCCCGCTGATCGTGCCCGAGGTGAACGCTGATGACGTCGTGCGCTACACCAACAAGATGATCATCGCGAACCCGAACTGCTCGACCGCGCAGATGGTGGTGGCGCTGAAACCGCTGCATGACCGCGCGAAAATCAAGCGCGTCGTGGTCTCGACCTATCAATCGGTCTCGGGCACCGGCAAGGAAGCGATGGACGAGCTTTGGAACCAGACCAAGGGCATGTATGTCCCCGGTCAGGAAGTCGCGCCCAAGGTTTACCCCAAGCAGATCGCCTTCAACGTGATCCCGCATATCGACGTCTTCCTTGATTCCGGCGAGACCAAGGAAGAATGGAAGATGGTGGCCGAGACGAAGAAGATCCTTGATCCGTCGATCAAAGTCACCGCGACCTGCGTGCGCGTGCCGGTCTTCGTCGGCCATTCGGAAGCGGTGAACATCGAGTTCGAGGAATTCCTCGACTGGGAAGAAGCGACCGAGATCCTGCGCGAAGCCCCGGGCGTGCTCGTCGTCGACAAGCGTGAAGCCGGTGGCTACATCACGCCGGTCGAATGCGTCGGCGAATATGCCACCTACATCTCGCGCATCCGGCAGGACAGCACGATCGAGAACGGGCTGAACCTGTGGTGCGTCTCGGACAACCTGCGCAAGGGCGCGGCGCTGAATGCGGTGCAGATCGCCGAAGTGCTGGGCCAACGCTGCCTGAAAAAAGGCTGATCACGCGCCACCCGCTGAAACGTGAGGGCGTCCCCCCGGGGCGCCCTCTTGCTTTTGCGCGCGACCCAAGGGACGCTGAGAGCATCTTTTCCCGGGAGGACCCCCATGCCCCGTCTGCCGCTTTTCGCCAGCCTTTGCCTTGCCTGCGCCCCCGCGGCGCTGTTTGCCGCGCCCGCGGAAATTCCCGCAACCCTTTCCACGGTCACGCTTTTCCCCGAAGGCGCGCAGGTGACTCGTTCCGTCACCGTGCCCGCGGGCGTGACCGAGGTGCTGGTGCCCGATCTGCCCGACGGCACCGATCCCGCCAGCCTGCGCGTGATGGGCGAGGGGGTGGAGATCGGCGCGGTGACGCTGATGGACGCGCGCGAACCCGCCGCCGAACGCGCGCCCTCGGCCGAGGTCAGCGCGGCCCGCGCCGCGCTCGAGGCCGCGCGGGCCGATCTGGCCGCGCAGCAGGACAAGCTGGCCGCGCTGCGCGCCAAGATCACCGCGGCCGAGGCCGAGGCCGATTTCTTCACCGCGCTCGATACCTCGAACACGCCGCCCGACAAGGTGACGGCGCTGGCGCGGACGGTCTCCGAGGGGGTGTTTGCGGCCGAACAGGCGCGGATCGCCGCCCGGGCCGAGGTGCGCGCGGCGGAAGCGGCGCTGAAACCGGCGAAAGAGGCGGTGGCGCGGGCGAAACAGGCGCTCGACGCGCTGCAAAACCCGAAAAAGGACAGCGATTCGCTGCTGCTGACGGTCTCGGGCGCGGGCAGGGTCACGGTGACGACCTTTGTGGCCGAGGCGGGCTGGGCGCCGAGTTACGATGCGCGGCTGGACAGCGCGGCGGGCAGCCTCGCGCTGGATCGGTTCGTCTCGGTGCATCAGGCCTCGGGCGAGGATTGGCGCGGGGTGGCGCTGGTGCTGTCCACGGCGCGGCCCTCGGAGCGCACCGACCCGTCGCAGATGTGGTCGGATCTGCGCCGCATCGGCCCGGCCGAGCCGCCGATGGTGGGGATGGCGGCGCCGAAAGCGGCGATGGACAGCTATGCCGTCCCGGTGGCAGAGGCCGCCCCGGCCCCGGCGGCGGGCCGGATGGCGATGGAATTGCAAGGTGAAACCGTGACTTACACCTATCCGGGCGCGGTCGATATCCGCGACGGGGTGGAAAACCTGCGCCTGAAGCTGGATCGGATCGAGACGCCGGTCAAGCTGCTGGCCGAGGCGGTGCCGATGTTCGACGAGACCGCCTATCGGGTCGTCGAGGGGCGGACCGCGGGGGCAGAGCCGATCCTGCCCGGCCCGGCGGTGCTCTGGCTTGATGGCGCGGTGGTGGGGGCGGCGGATCTGCCGCTGATCGCGGCGGGCGACAGGCTGCGGCTGGGCTTTGGCGCGATCGACGGGCTGCGGCTGAAGCGGGTGATCCCGCAGACGAACGAGGGCGACCGCGGCCTGATCACGAAATCGAACGAACGGACCGAGACCGCCGAAATCACGGTGGAGAACCTGACCGGCAAGCCCTGGGCGCTGCGGGTGATCGACCGCGTGCCCTATGCCGAACAGGAGGATCTGCAGATCACCCATGCCGCGACGCCGCCCGCGACCACGACCGATTACGACGACATGCGCGGCGTTCTGGCCTGGGAGTTCGATCTGGCGGCCGGGGCGACGCAGGCGATCCGGCTTGACACGAAGATGCGCTGGCCCGCCGATCAGGTGCTGCAGTAAGCCCCAGGCTTATGGAGATCCTCAAGGCCCTGTTGATCGGCTCCGGGGTCTGTGCCCTGTTGCGCGGGACCGACGGGGCGCTGTCGAATCTGGAGGTGGCGCTGATCTCCGGGCTTTGGGCCGCGGCGGTGGGGCTGGTATTCCGGCGGATCGCCCGCGGGCGACGGGACGCCGCCCGCCGGTCATCGGGCCGGACCGGCAAAGAAAAAACCTGACCGGAGGCGTTCTGCCGCCGGTCAGGCCCTGGCCCCGCATGCGGGGGGCCGGATCACGCCGCCATTCTGGCGGTGCAGCGGGGTCGCCTTCAGGCGGCCCGCCCCGGGTGTCGTCCCCTGCCGGTCACACCGACCTCGCGCGGGGCAAGCCCCGCCCGTCGGGTCAGCGCGCCGGGGAAGGGGGCGCGGTATTGCAGCATCAGATCGGTCAGCGAATGGCCGATCTCTTCTATCCAGAGCACGAACCGGTCCGAAGGCCATTCGTGCAGTCCAAGCCGTTCGTCCTCGAGCCGCAGCACGAAGCCGGCCTTGCGCAGCTTGGCTTGCAGATCAAGCCATCCCTGCGCCTTGTCGAAGGCGGCGGTGATCACCGCCATCTCGTTTTTTTGCACGACGCTCGGGGCCTCGCGCAGCGCGTCGCTCAGCGAGCGTCGGATCAGCTCTGCAGGCGTTTCCTCCTGCAGGCGGGCGGCGGCCTCGATCTTGGCGATCAGGTCCGTCGGAAGGCGAAGGGTGACGAGTCGGTGCTGGGTCATGTCGTCAGATTCGCGCATCGACCTTAATACGAGGTGAATCGAATTAAGGTTGATTCAGATCGGCTCGAAAATTTTGCTCTCCGGGTTGAACTGCCAGAGCATCCCCTCGCCGATGTCGTTCCAAAGCCCGTGCAGGCTCATGTCGCCCGCCTCGACCGCGGCGCGCACGAAGGGGAAGGTCAGCAGGTTTTCCAGGCTGATCACCACCGCTTCGCGTTCCAGCGCGGTGACCCGCTCGGTCTCGGGCTTGTCCTTGACGCGCTCGAAACCGGGCCGCAGCAGATCAAGCCAGGTGCCGACGAACGACGTCTTCTCGTCCAGCTCCGGCGCATGGCCCGAACACATGGCATGACAGCCCGCGACGCCGCCGCATTGCGAATGGCCGAGCACGATCACATGCGCCACCTTCAGATTGCGCACCGCATATTCGATCGCGGCCGAGGTGCCGTGGTGATCGCCGTCGGGATTGTAGGGCGGCACCAGGTTGGCGATGTTGCGGTGAATGAAGAATTCGCCCTCGTCCGCGCCGAAGATCGAGGTGACATGCACCCGACTGTCGCAGCAGGAAATCACCATCGCCCGCGGGTGCTGACCGGCATCGGCCAGACGGCGATACCAGGGGCGGTTTTCCGTATAAGTGGTGGCGCGCCAGCCGTGGTAGCGGTTGGTCAGGTAGGAGGGCAAGGGCCGCACGTGCTCTTTCATTGTCATCCCCATCGCAAGTTCCAGATCAGATAGGCGTCAACCCGCTTGAATGCGAGGGCTTTTTCGCCGCGCCTCAACCTTTTCTTGAAACTTGCGCGCCATGGTGGGGCAGGCCGTGGGGGCTGGGAATACCAAGACGCAGACGGAGGCTGGGGTGAGCGCGATCGAGAATTTGCGGATGGACGAGCCGGTGCGGCTTGATCCTGACAGGCTTGTGGTTCTGTATGCCGAGTTGGGGCAATTCGCGGCAGAACGGCTGATTGCCGCCGCGATGGAGGATCTGGCGGTGCATCTGGTGGCGGTGCAGCTCGCGGCCCAGGAGCGGCGGAGCGAGGTGCTTGACCATGGCGCGGCCGAGATCGCGCGGCTGGCGCGGCAGGTCGGCATGGTGCTTCTGGCCCGGGTGGCGCAGGATCTGCGCGATTGTGTCACGCGGGGCGATGCGGTGGCGCAGGCCTCGGTTCTGGCGCGGCTGGTGCGGCTGGCCGAACGCTCGCTGACGGCGGTCTGGGATTATCAGGACATGCAGCTCTGACCGGCTGCGGGCGGCTGCGGGCGGCGAACGGGGCTTGCGGGCGCCGATCGCCGCGCTAGGCTGGCGCGACAGTCGCAGGAGGCCCGAGCATGTCCGATCTTTTCCGTTTCCGTCCCGAGATGCGCTTTGCGCCCGCCGATGCCGCGGCGCGTCCGCTGCATCTGGTCGAGACGGGGGCCGATCTGCCCGCGACGCTGAGCCCGGCGCAACGGGCCTTTGCCGCGGCGCAGGGCTTCACCGGCGCGCTGGGCAGCCTGTGCCTGCTGCCCGACGAGACCGGGGCGATTGTCGCGGCGCTGTTCGGCTACGGCGAGGCGCGCAAACGGGCGCGGGCGCGGTTCCAGCTGGCGGCGGCAGCGGCAAAACTGCCCGCCGGGGCCTGGGCTCTGGCCAGCCCGCTTCCGGCCGAGGTGCAAAAATCCGAGGCTTTGGGCTGGCTCCTTGAAGCCTATCGCTACGACCGTTACGGCACGCAATCCGTGCCCGAGGCGCGGCTGGTGGCGCCTGCGGGGCTTGATGCCGCGCGGCTGGAAATCATGGCCGAGGCCGAGGCTCTGGCCCGCGATCTGATCAACACCCCCGCCAATGATCTGGGGCCGGATGAGCTGGAAGCCGCCGTCCGCGACCTTGCCGCGCGGCATGGCGCAAAGGTCGCGGTGATCACCGGCGAGGATCTGCTGGCGCAGGGCTATCCGCTCATTCATGCCGTCGGCCGCGCCAGCGCCCGGGCGCCGCGGCTGATCGAGCTGCGCTGGGGCACGGATGGCCCCGATCTGGCGCTGGTCGGCAAGGGCGTCTGTTTCGACACCGGCGGGCTGAACCTGAAGACCGGGGCCTATATGGCCTTGATGAAAAAGGACATGGGCGGGGCGGCGAACCAGCTCGCGCTTGCGCATATGATCATGGCGCTGAACCTGCCGCTGAAGCTGCGTCTGCTGATCCCCGCGGTCGAAAATGCAGTGGCGGGCAATGCGATGCGGCCGGGCGACATCTACACCTCGCGCAAGGGGCTGACGGTCGAGGTCAATGACACCGATGCCGAAGGGCGTCTGATCCTCGCCGATGCGCTGGCCGCCGCCGACGAGGAGGCGCCCGATCTGATCCTGTGCATGGCGACGCTGACCGGCGCGGCGCGGGTGGCGCTGGGCGCCGATCTGCCGCCCTTTTATACCGATGACGACGATCTGGCGGCGGCGCTGACGGCCTCGGGCACCCGCAATGGCGATCCGCTCTGGCGGATGCCGTTCTGGGCGCCTTACGAGCCGCTGATCGAGCCGAGCCTGGCCGATCTCGACAACTGCCCCGCGGGCAGCATGGCGGGCTCGATCACCGCCGCGCTGTTCCTGCGCCGCTTCGTCACCGAGACCGAGCGTTTCGTGCATTTCGACCTTTACGCCTGGCAACCGACGGCCGCGCCGGGCCGGAGCAAGGGCGGGCTGGGGCAGGGCGGCCGCGCCGTTCTGGGCGCGCTCTCCGAGGTGCTGGGGCTGTGACCGACCGCCGTCTGCTGCCGTTTTCGGGCCGGGTCGCGCACGTGTCCTTGCGCGGTCAGATCGACGCCCCGGCCTTCAGTGCGGGCGAACCGGCGCGGATCGGCGCGATGCTGGCGGATCTGGCGCCGGATCCCGGGGGCCCGCGCGAACGGCAATGGCTGCACGGCGCCGCCGTCACGGTGATCGACCGCCGCGACGGTTTCGCCTTTGCGCAGGCGGCGCTGGATGGCGCCTGCGGCTGGCTGCCCGAGGCCGCGCTGGCCGCGCCGGTGCCCGCCACCCATGTCGTCGCCAGCCGCGGCACGCATCTGTATCGCGCGCCCTCGATCAAGCGCGGCGAGATCGGTGCGCTCAGCCTTGGCGCCCGCGTCGCGGTCTTGGGGCAAGACGGCGCTTTGGCCCGCACGGCCGATGGTTTCATCCCCGCCAGCCACCTGCGCCCGCTGAGCGAGCCCGAGCCAGATCCGGTCGCGGTGGCGGAACGGCTTCTCGGCACGCCCTATCTTTGGGGCGGCAATTCCGCCGCGGGCATCGATTGTTCGGGCCTGGTGCAGCTGGCCTTCACCCTGGCGGGCCGCGCCTGCCCCGCCGATAGCGACCAGCAACGCGCCGCGTTTGGCGATTTCCTGCCCGAAGCCGCGCTGACCGAACGGGGGGATCTGTTCTTCTGGTCCGGGCATGTGGCGATCGCGCTCGATGACAGCACGCTTTTGCACGCCAACGGCCATGCGATGCAGGTCAGCCGCGAGCCGATCGGGGCCTGTCTGGCCCGCATCGCCGCCACCGAGGGCAGCCGTTACTTCGGGCGCAAGCGGCCATTCTGACGGCGGCGGGTGATTCGCCGCCTATTCCACCGCGCGGATCAGCTTGCGCTCGATCACCCGCAAAAGCGGCGCCAATTCATGGCCGCGCTTCAAAACCTGCCCCTCGGCGCCGATCAGCGCATAGATCCCCTGCCGGTTGCGCAGCGCCGGCCGCTTTTCCAGGCGGTAGAGCGGGCTTTCCATGGTGCGGCGTAAGATCGCAAAGACCGCCGCCTCGCGCCCGAAACTGAGCGCGTAATCCCGCGCCTCGGCCATCGCGACCATGCGTCCGTAGACCGCCAGGATGGCCCCAAGTTCGCGCCGATCAAAGGTCACCTGCGCGGGCGCAGGGGCGGGTCCGGGGAAGGGCGTGGGCGGCTGAAGCGTCATGTCGAAAGCGTGGCATTCCTGCGGCGAAAAATCAATCCGCCCTTGTTTGAAAGGGCTTTCGCGCGATTCATCCTGCCCGGATCCTGCCGCGAAAAGGCCCGCAAAATGCCCTTTGACCAGCGCGATTGCGCCGCGATTGGCCCGCAAAGTTGACGGCAGCGGAAAACGCTGAAGCCCCGGCGGGCGGTCAACAGCCCCCACCCAGTTCGTTCGCCGGGGCGCTCTTTCGCACCGAGAGCCCCGCCCCAACCCGGGCGGGGCTTTCCTTTTCGTGATCAGCGCGGCGCTTGCCATGTGCCCCCTTCCGCTCTCATGTGGAGGCATGAAGAGGGAGAACTTCATGCAATTGAAACGACGACTGTATGTGGCCATTCATCTTGGCCTGACCGTCGCCTTGGCTCTTGTCGGGGGCATCGTCTATGCCGCCGAGGGCGTCAGCAACCCGGAGGTCAGGGCCCGGGTCGAGCTGATGCAGGGCTACAAGGCGCAGATGAAACTGTTGACCGAGGCCGCTTCGGGGGCGCAGCCCTTCGCGGCCGACAGGGTCGCGGCGGCGATCGCGGCGCTGCAGGCGGGGGCCGGGGAACTGGCCCCGGCGTTCCGCAGCCGCGCCGAGGATCCGGCCTCGCAGGCGCTGCCCGAGATCTGGGCCGCGCCGTCGGAATTCCGGCAAAAGACGGCGAAGCTGGTGAAGACCGCGGCGGCGCTGGACGGGTCGGAGCCCGGGGCGCTGGCGGACACGCTGGCGCCGGTGCAGGCGGCCTGCAAGGACTGCCACGGCCGCTTCAAGCTGCAATGAAAAAGGGGGCCGCGGCCCCCTTTGCTTTTGCGATCCCGGCCCGCTCAGCCGCAATTCAGGCTGGAAATCCGCCCCTTGCGGTTGATCAGGATGTTCAGCCGCGTCGCGCTGTACTCCATCGTCACCGGCTGACCGGGATGCAGGACCCGGGTCCCGGCCGCCAGATCGCGCCCGTCCAGCGCGGATTTCGGCTGCCCGATCAGATCCTTCAGCCCGGCCGCGCCGCAGTTGTCGGGCCCGGAAGGCGCGGTGGCGGGCGGCACGACGGCAGTGCCCAGCGGCACCGGCACGACCAGAAAACAGCCCGAGGACAGGCTGACCAGCGTCAGACCGACCGCCAGCCGGGCAAGAGCTTTCGCCCGCATCGGCTCAACCGCAGTCGATGTTGAAGATGTTGCCTTTCGGATCAAGGCGGAACACCACGCGGTGCGAATTGTATTCCTGCGGCTCGATGCCCCGCCATTCGATCACGTTGACCGGATCGGTGATGCCCAGCGTCGGGATGATCGCCGCGGGCTGCCCCAGCGCCGAGGCATATTGCGCCGCGTGGCAGGTGTCGGGCGAGCGGTTTTCCAGCACGCCGGTCTGGAACACCGGCTGCGTCATGTGCGGGGTCGGCGCGGGCTCGGCGGCGGCTTCTTCTTCAGGCGAAGGGCCGCAGGCGGTCAGGCTCAGCGCGGCAA
The DNA here is from genome assembly GCF_000021865.1 of Rhodobacter capsulatus SB 1003. Classification (NCBI taxonomy): domain Bacteria; kingdom Pseudomonadati; phylum Pseudomonadota; class Alphaproteobacteria; order Rhodobacterales; genus Rhodobacter; species Rhodobacter capsulatus. The sequence continues at coordinate 2,892,960 of NC_014034.1, read as the reverse complement.
GGGCAAGAAGGGCATATTTGGTGAGCATGGTCTTCCATCCGGCAGATGCGGCAAGGCCGCGAAATCGCCCTTTCTATACAGGCCGGAAAGACGGTTGAGAACCCAAGTTGCAGTGATTGGGCGGCTTTTTCGATCATTTGCCCAGATAGGCGGCAAGGGCGGGCGGCGGATCAGCCAGAAGGCCCGCGGTGGCGGCGGGCGGATGGGCGACGCCCTCGGCCACCAGCACGGTTTGCGGGCAAAGCGCGACGGCATCGGCGGGCTCGTGGCTGACCATCAGCACGGTGGCGTGCTGGTCCGCGGCGATCTCGGCCACCAGCGCCAGCATGTCGGATTTGAGCGCGGGGCCCAGCGCGGCAAAGGGCTCGTCCAGAAGCAGAAGCGGTTTCGCCCGCAACAGACAGCGCGCCAGCGCCACCCGGCTTTGCTGCCCGCCCGAAAGCGTCGCGGGCCGCCGATC